>JANMJX010000020.1:0-9263 GCA_031371575.1 Sphingomonadales bacterium | reverse complement strand
AGGTAATTCGTTTGCGTGGATTGTCTGGCGGGGACTGTCCGGCTGGACCTATCCCAAGGAGCGCGGGATTATCAACATTACCATCATGGACCAAATGCCTGCAAAACCCCATCCAAAGATCGATATCAGAGACTAGTTTATTATGTCGATTTTTCAGCATTGGGTGCGAACAACGGACTAACAGAATGCGATAGTGTTTCTGCCATCAATCGTTTTAATCTTGAGGGAAAGAAACATAACGCAATGGATATTGATCGCGAAATTTAGCCGTGTGATCACAACCTTTTTGGAGAAATTAGGATAGCAGTCTAATAACGTGCAATTAAGATGACAGACGGCACACTGACGGAGAACGTCACATGAAATCTGATGAAATTGAGCGTGAGGTGCACGTTATTACTCGGCGGCATGTCATGAGCAGATCGCTTGGCCTGACCGCCGCGCTGGCAAGCGGGCCAGCTTTCGCAAAGTCGGCAGCTTCAAACCTCAAAAGCACGCTACCGGTCAAAGGCACGTTCTTATGGGGTACCGCCACGGCAGCTCACCAGATCGAGGGGAACAACATCAACTCTGACTTCTGGCTTGCCGAAAACATCAAGCCTACATTATTTAAAGAGCCATCGGGCGATGCCTGCGACAGCTACCATCGCTATGACGAAGATGCCGCCTTGGCATCGCAGCTTGGGTTCAACGCACACCGCTTCGGAATCGAATGGGCACGTATTGAGCCGGAACCAGGGCTGTTTTCTGAAGCTGAACTAGATCACTACCTCCGGGTTTTGGAATCTTGTCACAAACATGGACTTGCTCCCATGGTCACCCTGAGCCACTGGACAGTGCCCCGATGGTTTGCGGGTCGTGGTGGGTTCGAGAATGTCGATAGTCCAATGCTGTTTGAGCGGTTCGCGCACAAAGTAGCGGAACGATTAGGATCACTCATGTCGGCTGCTACGACGTTTAATGAGTGTAACATTGCACGGCTGGGGCGGTTCCTGTTCAACCTCGACAACCCTCAAGCGCAGGCTGCGCTGAATGCAATGCTCGACGCATGCGCTAAGGCATCGGGAACCGACCGGTGGTCAAATATACTCTTCAGCAACCCGGCCAAGTCCGAAGCGAATATGGTTGAAGCGCATGAACGGGCGGTAGCTGCGCTTCATGCCGGGCCAGGCCAATTTCCAGTGGGCTTGACCATAAGCATGCAGGCAATTGAAGGCGTAGGCGCAGACAACAACGCCGCTGCGGTCGCCAACGTTCTTTACGGTCCGTGGTTGGACGCGGCCAAAGTCTGCGATTTTGTAGGTGTGCAAACTTATACCCGGATCCGCGTTGGCAAAAATGGCCCGCTACCACCGCCCGACGGAGCGGAGAAGACAGGTGCTGGATATGAATTTTATCCGCAGGCGCTCGGAAACACCGTGCGATACGCAGCTGAAAAAACAGGTAAGCCGATTTATGTGACCGAGAACGGTATCGCTACGGACGATGACCAACGCAGGATTGCATATATAGATGGCGCACTCGCTGCTCTTCGAAAAGCAAAAGCCGACGGTATCGATATACGCGGATATTTTCACTGGTCTTTGCTCGACAACTTTGAGTGGACGGCAGGATATGCCCAAAAATTTGGTTTGGTGTCCGTCGATCGCAAAAGCTTTACGCGCACTCCTAAGCCGAGTGCACGCCATCTTGGAGCTATCGCGAAACAATCGTCATCATTATAAGTCTTTCACGACTCTCTTCCCTCGACATGTAGTATAAGTAAGTTGTCGCAGCCTAATCGGCCATAGCCCATTTCGGAGAAGGTTTTGTCATTGCCGGATATCGTGTCACTATATGGTGATAGATGGCAGGGTGTAAGCGATTAACGAATTCAAAGCCGTAATACCACTTTGTGCGCCACATTATACGGCATTCGAGTAGTACAAATCCGGGTAACTTGAGAAAGGTTAACTTGCCGTCAGGTATGTCAACTAAGCATTCCATTCGAAAGCCGGATTGTGACAGATCTATAACTTTAACTGCATCGCGACCCGCGCCCGGTATACGAATATCTGCAAAGATCACGACATTCCCACGCTCGAACTCTCGGGAGTCGAAGTAGTAGTGATCCATTTGTTGCCCGATTTCGTTTGCGTTTAATGCTCGTCGCGTGGCTTATCGCGATTAACTGTTAACGATCGCGCCACAAGCATGTTTAATAAATTCGGCATAGGCGCCCATTTTTTATAGGTACGGTTTAGCATCAATTCCTTCTGGCCAAACTTCATAGACAAGCCGGCTGTATCATAGCACTCAACGTTGCGGGGTCGGATAGGCAGCTCTTGGCAATGAAGCCAAGATAGCTGACATTCTGCTGCACAGCTCGGCAAGGACGGTTCTCGCTAACTATTGCATTAAGCGGGCGACGAAACGATCTCGAAAGTGGCTTCAGGCTGAACAAGCTGGCCGAAGCCGTTTGTATTCCCAATCAGCAGTGACAGCGGTCTATTTTATGCGCGCCCGAAATTTTATGACAAAGCTGGACACTGGCATTCCACCGGATGCCATTGCCCCTTTCGGATTTAGGCAAATATGTCTGACGGCAGAATCGTAACCGGGAGCTGGAGAATACGAGCATGCTGAAAAACTCATTGGTGCCTGTGCCGAATTGGAAAATCTAACATCAGTTGACGTTGAAAATGTCAAAGTCGATGAAGTCTGAGCGAAAGTCACAGAGCCTGTTTCAGGTCCGCCGCCATCTATATCTCCGTTGTAGAATTCGATCGTCGAAGGAAGAGTATCAACAAGAAAGACAGAATTTGAATCGGTCGCGGTAGTGCCCATATTTGTCGTCGTAATTGAATATATCACTTCGCTGCTGGGGACAAAAAATTTGTCCGTCCCGGTCGTCGCAAAGGATGTTGAAGATTTCGTTACGCTGAGCAATGGAGCGCCTAGAATGTTTATGGCATAGTCTTCAACTTCTCCGTTAGATGCGATGGACGATGCACTCAGGCCCGGCGTCGTAGACCAACGAAAACGCGCGAAAGTTTGTGTCATAGTTGCTGCAGTGGGCACAATGAAGCTTAGACCAATGGTTCCGGCTGCAGCACTGTTATCGTCTGGTCCGTTGTCCGTGACATCTGTCGCAACCTGCTCGCCAGCGTCGGAAAAATCTCCATCGCCGTTCCAGTCCACCCAACATTGCAACCGGCCGCCATTACCTGCCACACTTATGGTCGCAGTCCCGGTGTTTGATTGTCGAAATGTGGAAAACGAAACGCCGTCGTCACCTGCATCACCGCTCGCAGCAGCGTTATTATAAGAGGCAAATTCGGCACTATTTGTTGCCCCTAAGTATATCGTTGAAACGATATCATGAACCGGATTTCCAAAGCTCGCAGGAGCATCTCCAAAATCTTGCGTTACTTGAGGAGTTGTCGCAGGCAGCGGCAGCGCTGGGCAGCTAAAATCGAGTGATGTAAGACGTGTTGTGCTGCCTGTTCCTAAAGTGCCAATGCGATATTGGAATGTGCTGGTCGATGTATAAAAAATAGTAGCGATATTCCGGGTCGCTGTCTCATCAATGCCTGGGGCGGTAAAATTAGTCCGAGCTTCGAACCGAATTCTGGTCATCGACGACGGGCCGGATGCATTAATGTCAAGATTTGTGGGGGTATCGAGGGCGTACGCAGCAAAAGGCATTGAGAATTCAGAATATTCACGGATTGAACCGCTATCGCCATCGATATCAATACCTGAAGCGGCAAAATCTGTGGCGACAGGCGTCGTCGTACCAGAAACTACAAATGTTATCGTGAAATCGGCGCTGCGCGCGTTGTTGCCAGCTAGTTCTGGTTGGAAGTTGTCGGATAATCCCGTATTTTGATCAAGTGTGCTTAATGTGGCCGCAGTAAGCGCATCGATGCGAACGCGTGCGTCTATACCTGTCGCTACATTGGAAAATCTATAAACCGCGCCAACTGAAAGTGGTGTTCCTGAAATCAGCACCGGATTTCTGAAATCAAAGACCGTAATCAGACGACCTTGGCATGTCACTGTTTGGGCTTGAGCCACACTGGCGTTGATCATAAGCCAAATGCATACGACTAGCAGTAAAATTCGTAAAGCGGCCGACGTGGATCCGTCACGGTATCCAGCGACCAAAGACCGAAAGTTGTTCACGGTTTTTTCAAACATGATCTTATAACGCTAATACCCACACACCAATATACTAAACGGCTGCTCAAGATTAATGTTTAGGCAGATCTTAAGTCATCGCATCTGGTTCAATGTCCCGATTTTGCTGTCGTGTCTGAACTGACTGCTTTTAGTGGATATTGCCGCTAAACCGCCGACGACCAGTCATTGAATAAGCGGGAGCTACCGCAACCGCAGACTTTTCGTCTCCATGACCGGAATGCTAGCGGTATCTGCCGAAAGGAATGTCGCACACGCAGAAAGCCGTCCGCATGAACTAACATTGCGAATTTTACGAAAGCGGAACATGTCGTAGCATTTAATCCAGCCTATTTGTCACAAATTTTCACGTGTCTAAGATCACCGTACGCCACCACGTGCACCGCTATTCTGCTCCAAATTACTTACCAAAAACGGCTGCCTGGAATGCCCTTGAAAGGCCCGCTAATGTCTGACGTGATCCAACCTCCATAAAATCCGCCCGGTTGCGGTGTAGCGCGATCACCGCCAACTAAACATGAATCGAAAGGCTGGGCCTAAAATGCGATATGGTTACGCAATATCGCAAAGTTTGCGGTTGGCGATGGATATGACCAAGCTATCTTTGTCAAAATCTGACCATCAACAATCGCATCAAAATATTGGGCGTGCCCTTTCCATTCGCAAAAACTGGAGCCGTCTGTTGGACGAAGTGCTGACATCAGCACGTCGACTTGAGGAAAATAGTATGTCGGTGGGTGGCTAGTCTCCAGCGTCCGCACGCCGTTGTGGGTGTCGGCGATGGTGATGCCATTGTGAATAATTGCGAGCCGTTTGTCACATAACACCGCAACTGGCGGTCTAGGATAATCCCACACGCTTTCCTGATCAGCTGTTTGCGGATCGCGATCCACTGTCATGACTACCTTTTCCTTCTCACTGCGTCAGCTGTTCATCTGTTGATAATCTCACGGATCAACATGCGCAAATCACCCTGGAAGGCCAGAGTAATTACCGTCAAGTTTAAACGGCTTCCAAGAGGTCATGCATAACGGAAAATATTAGCTGAACAAAAGGCAGATTTCATTACATACCATCGCTTAATTAGACCGCAGCTTCGGTAGCGGTTGGCGTCCCGATAGTATTGGTTACGCTCTGCTTCGTGAAAGCGCGATAGATTAACCGAAACGAGCGAAAGGTTGATAGCCACGCGTTAGCGGCGGACCTAATAGTCGACCCTGCGAGTTAGCGCTTGCAACAACAGAAAGGCGCAAGATGCATCACATTCACCGCGGCACGGGCCGGAAGCTTTTACTAATTCACGGCCTTGGTGGAAGTTGGCAGTCATGGAGCACGATTATCGACAGGCTTAGCGCGACCCGAACGGTGATCGCCGTCGATCTTCCTGGACATGGCCTCACGCCAGCTGAAGCCGATAGCGGGACCTTCATCGGACTGGTTGGGAGTGTTGAGCACTATATCGTGGAGCACGGACTGACGGGTGTCGACATAGTCGGAAGTTCTATGGGCGCGCGCATAGTCCTTGAGCTGGCGCGGCGCGGTAGCGTCGGCCATGTAGTGGCACTCGATCCGGGAGGCTTTTGGCGCGGCTGGGAAAGAACCTTTTTCAAAATCACTATCGGGCTGTCGGGCCGCTTGTTGCGCGCGATCAGGCCTCTACTGCCGCTGCTGAGCCGAAATCCTGCGTCGCGTACGGCGTTGCTGGCCCAATTATCCGTGCGACCATGGGCGCTTAATCCGCAGGTCGTTGCAACCGAACTGACAGGGCTCAGCAACACACCGACATTTGATGAGCTGGTCGATGATCTTGCCGGCGGTCCCGAGCAGACCGGGCCAGCTGCCCAATCAACTGGGAGAATCACGATCGGTTGGGGTATGCAGGATCGCCTCTGTCTGCCGCGTCAAGCTTCTCGCGCGCAAGCCGCTTTCCCCTCGGCAGATTTGCATTGGTTCAAATCCAGTGGCCACTTTCCTGCTTGGGACATGCCAAACGAGACAGTATCGGTCATTCTTGCTGGAACTCAGTCGATCGCAAACACCGACCATCCTGAATGATGAGGGTGCAAGCCCACAAGTGCGATCTTTTTGGTGAGTAAGATGGCCTGTCGGCTTCCTCCTTACGCTAACGCTGAACGACTGGCGGCTATTTAAGAGTTTCGAAGCCTCATACAACGGCTGCAGTGGTAGCGAAGCCCGTGACTTAACATAACCCCCGATCGCGCTATTTCAACAAAAGTTGCGCTTTAACCGGTGTGCTGCCCCTCGAATTGGGCGGACATGTTTGCCGTCGACCAGGAATCAGGCGATGTTCACATGCAATGCGATCCGATCCGATCCACACATAGCAATCATTTTGCATGCTGATTTAGGAGTGGCAGGGCAAAGTTTTGTACCAATTAACGAATGATATTCGGCAAGCATAGGCATCCTGGTATGTCCCCAAAATATCGTTGATAGTCCGAGCCATTGCGCTATCCCGTAAGGCAGACGCGGGACATCAAGATATGAAGCGAGTGGTTGAATCAAGCGCCCTAATGAATGCGTTGTTGTTTACAATTTTGTCACTATTCGCGTTGATTGGCATGCTATCAGCTCTGGGTCCGGATTGGTCGAAATTTGCTCCAGCCACATGCACCGCCACGCATTGTTTTTGCGAGTTACCAAGGGTCGGTAATTTGATGCTTCAGCCGGCAAATAGCCTGTCGTCCTTCGGGTATGTCTTGATCGGTTTCCTAATGGTTGGCCTCGCCCGTGCGCGCGATACGGTGTCGGCATTGTCACCGCTGGCAATGCAGACCTTGGGAGTGACGTCGATCATAGTCGGACTGGGGTCGGCTCTGCTCCACGCAACGTTAACGTTGTGGGGCCAGTTCTTTGATGTCCTTGGCATGTACCTGATCGGCGCGTTCTTTCTGGTCCGTGCGCTGGCACGATGGCGCAATATCCCTGACGGGCGCGCCACCGTGTTTTATTTAGGGCTATCCGCGATGCTGATTCTCCTGCTGATCATGCTACCCGAGATCCGCCGCTGGCTGTTTGCGGTGCTGCTGATCGTAGCAATAATAGTCGAACTGGCATTTGCCCGCCCGCTGCGGCCGGGTGCCCGCCTCACATATTATCTTGGCGGCTTGATTACGACAGCATTGGCCTTCGGAATATGGATACTTGACCAGCAGCATATCATCTGTGCGCCAGAAAGCCTGCTGCAGGGCCATGCGATATGGCACATACTTGGTGCCGCCTCGCTTTGGCTGACGTTCTGCTACTATCGAAGCGAGCGCTGACTTTGCAGCAAAAAAAGCAGTTTGGTAAGCGATCGTCACGTAGCTTTAGCATTCCGTATTATTGCAGAAGACCACAACGCACATCGTTCCTGACTATTATCCACTTACATCTTTTGAACAACATTCCAGCAACTGCCTCTCCCTGATCTGGTGCACAGAAGCCGTTGTGTGCAGCGGGAATAAGCGAGTTGAACGAATGGCAGCTTTTGTGGGTCACGATTGGCTGCCTGGATGACGGCGTTGTTATTGGTAACAGGCCCTTTCACCCTCCCCCAACTCCTGTCGCTATAACTAAGCGGCAGTCATCGTTTCGCACCGGTGCACCCCGTTCTTTTCGCTTGAATGACATGAACGTCGATAGAACGATAATTCGTGGCATCGACATTCACCCATTTGGCCAATTACCTTATGAAAATGCCTAGCGTATTACTTGATTGGTGTGTGCGGCAAGGATATCTTCGGCGCGACAAGCCGACATTTTTGGCTTTGATACATAAAGATAGAAGTGGCCCAGGATTGTAAAATGCCCAAAGACACCAAATCCTTGCCTGTACAGCAGTATCTAAATCTCACTCGAATTGTGATGCCCCAACTTGCACAAACGTTGAAAAATAAATGGCCGGTCCAACACGATCATTGCTTTCAGCGGATCGTTCTGGATGCCATTTGTGGCGGCATTTGGTATGAACACATTGCGCGTCCTGCATATAAGCATCTCAGTTTGCACCAGGCCAAGAGTGCGGTGCAACTGTGTGACGACATCATCAGTGGAAAGGCAGATATCGTTGACCTGAACCGTCAATCGCTGTCATGGCGCGGCAAGCGTTAGGCACTCGGCACTTCGCAATATTTGACATTGGAACGGTATAATCATGACACGGGCGGCCAGCATCGAATTACGTGACCTCCATATTCCAACAGTCATCGGGACTTATGGACTAAAAGATGTAGTACCTGACTCGCATATTCTCGATCTGACGCTGATAATTGCACCAGAACTCGTGCATGTTTCAGCGGATGATATGGCGCTTATATTCGACTATGATCCGCTGGTCGCGGAAATAGAACAAATCGCGCGTCGCCAGAAATTTGAAACACAGGAATATCTTTTGACACTGATTTCACGTGCATGCACCGGTTACAGACAGATTATAGCGATGGAAATCTACCTTCGAAAACGGCCGGTATTAAATGCCACAGGGTCACTTGGAGTGCGGCTTGTGTTGGACGTCGAAGACATGGCGGCGTTACGCAATCACGACACCTGACTTTTGGGAGCCAAGATGATTTACATCGTAACCAACGCTTATCCGATACTCGCCGCCACACTGGCCGGGCTTGCATTCGGTGTTGCATATTATTTTCTGGTGGATCGGGCGGCCGTTAAGTCGTCCAGCGATGGCTCGGCAAAGCTGACTGTTTCGGCGGCATCGGCGTTTATCGCGGAAGCTTGGTTTGCCTCGATCCTGGCAGGCGCGCTAATCCTTGCACCGCCCGAAGCCGACCGGTGGACCATGGCGATTGGAAGCGCGCTGGTGATCTGGATCGGTTTTATTGTGCCGGTACTTCTCGTAACTCACCGCACCCGAGCATTGTCGGCCCGCGCCGCGCTGACTGACTTCGGACATTGGTTGGGAGTAATCGTCATTCAGGCGCTGGTTTTACGAACAATCGGTCTTCAGCTGCCGACCGCATAAAGCCCTCGCAGGCAGCAAGAAAACGTGCGTTGAACGAATGGCGAGTTTTGCGAAGCGCAAAACGCTTAACGACGGTCTAAAAAGTTAGCGAGAACAGCCA
>JANMJX010000242.1:0-5332 GCA_031371575.1 Sphingomonadales bacterium | reverse complement strand
CCGTCCGAAGACGGCCTTGGTGAGGAGCGCCACTAGCGGGCGCTCCTGCATATATCAAGCAAGAAGATTAGATATCGTCAGGCTCATCTTCGGTGCCAGCGACACCCAGATCCTCGTCGCCGCCCAGGTCGACATCATTGTCCGGCGAGACATCGCCATCGACTGCGTCGACATCGATATCGAGATCATCATCCGCCAGATCTGCGTCGTCCTTCTTCTTCTCGACTTCTTCAAACGGCAATGGCTGTTTCGATTTCAGAACTGGTTCAGGTGTCCACTGGTTGCCGCATTCGATGCATTCAACTGGTTCGTCCTTGGTCAGGTCGTAAAAACGTACGCCACATTTCGGGCAAGTGCGCTTGGTTCCCCATTCAGCCTTGATCATGGCGGGTTAATTCCTTTTTAAACTGGTTTGGAAGGGCGATACACATCCGTGAATCACCGTCAATTGGCGCGGCCTTTGCCACAGCGGCACGCTGCTGTCAAAAATTACTGTGGTCGTTGACTTGAAGACGCATCATCCGCAAAGCGCAAAAGGTCATGCACAGCGCCCTTACCCGACCCGGCTTTTTTCAACCCTATGGCCCGCTACGGGGCACAGCTAGGGTTCCAGGCGACAAATCGATCTCGCATCGTGCGCTCATGCTGAGCGCACTCGCCATTGGCCAAAGCAGGATATCGGGATTGCTTGAAGGTGAGGATGTCTTGGCCACGGCCGCTGCCATGCGCGCGATGGGCGCGGACATAACGCGGACGGGCGATGGCGAATGGACCGTTCACGGCGTTGGGGTTGGTGGTCTGATGCAGCCATCGGGCGCGCTCGATATGGGCAATAGCGGGACATCTACCCGTCTGCTCATGGGACTGGTCGCCAGCCACAGGATTATCGCCACCTTCACGGGCGACGCAAGTCTTTCAAGACGCCCGATGGGTCGCGTGATTGATCCGTTGAGCCAAATGGGCGCGGAATTTACTGCGAGTCCCGGCGGCACCTTACCGCTGATGGTGCGCGGATTGGTTCCGGCGGTCCCGATTAGCTACCGTCTGCCAGTCGCTTCTGCGCAAGTCAAAAGCGCCGTCCTGCTCGCGGGGCTGAATATCGCTGGCATAACCGAAGTCATCGAACCGGTGCCGACACGCGACCATAGCGAAAGGATGTTGCGCGGGTTTGGCGCCAACCTGAAGGTTGATGTAGACGCCAGCGGAGTCCGGCATATCCGGTTGATGGGCGAGGCCGAACTGCAGCCGCAACAGATTGAGGTCCCCGGGGATCCGTCCTCGGCTGCATTCTTTGTAGTGGCTGCACTGATTACACCGGGCAGTGAAGTTAATGTGACGCATGTCGGCATGAACCCCACCCGCACAGGCATTTATAAGATGCTCGAGGCGATGGGCGCTGACCTGACCTATTCCAACCAGCGCGAAGTGGGCGGTGAACCCGTCGCCGATATCACTGCACGGCATTCCGCATTGCGCGGCATCGAGGTTCCGCCGGAAGTTGCCCCAAGCATGATCGACGAGTTTCCGGTATTTTTTGTCGCCGCCAGCGTGGCACAGGGGCGGACCGTTACCGGCGGGCTGGATGAGCTGCGGGTGAAGGAGTCCGACAGGCTGGCTCTGATGGCCAGCGGTCTAAAAGCCATTGGCGCACAGGTTCAAGAGCGCGAAGATGGTTTGGTCATCGATGGCACGGGCGGAGAACCGCTTGAGGGCGGTGCAACCGTAGCAAGCGCGCTCGACCACCGCATCGCCATGAGCTTCGCCGTGGCAGGCCAGCATTGCTATCATGCGGTAACCGTTGATGATGTGTCCCCCATCGCAACCAGCTTCCCGACTTTTGAAACCATCCTAAAAGATCTGCAGGTTCAAAATTGACCGAATATCTCTCACCTTTTGCTGCTGATCTGGTCGGTTTTGCCGGCAGCTTTTTTATCGTCGCTGCATTTGCGTACAGTAACCTGACGACGCAAATGAACGCCTTGTGGTTCAATGTCGCCAACTTCCTAGGGGCGGCATTGCTGACGATATCGCTGACCGTAAATTTCAACCTGCCAACGATCGTGTTGGAAGTTGTGTGGATGGCGATTGCCTTGTTCGGCATTTCCAAGGCTCTGATCGCGCGTAACGCGGCTGGCAAATCCCAAGGCAATCCAAAATGATCATTGCCGTTGACGGGCCGACTGCCTCTGGCAAGGGAACGTTGGCAAAGGCGCTTTCGGCGCATTTTGCGTTGCCCTTAATGGATACGGGCATGCTGTACCGCGCGGTGGGACGGCAAGTGCAACTCAATCACGGCGATCCTGACAATGCAGCCGACGCGCTGGCCGGATGCGCCTTTCCCGAAAGCTTGCTGGACGAGGCCATTTTACGGACCGAGGAAGTTGGCGGCCTCGCTAGCCGGGTTTCGGTTCATCCGCTCGTGCGCGCCGCGCTGAACCAGCGCCAAGTTGACTTTGCCAACCAACCGGGCGGGGCACTGCTTGACGGCCGCGACATCGGCACAGTCATTGCGCCGCACGCTGACGTGAAGCTTTTTGTGACGGCCCCTGCCGAAGTGCGCGCCCGCAGACGTCATTATGAAATGCAGCGGCACGGAATGGACGTCGAATTTCGAGCTATTCTCGAAGAGATCCGGTCACGCGACGCGCGCGACATGGGACGCGCCGATTCACCGCTTAAACCCGCTGAAGACGCGCTATTGCTTGATACCGGCGATTTGACTATAGGCGACGCCGTTCAAGCTGCGATAGCGCTGGTGGAGTCACGGCTCCGCACGCGTTGAACGGCGGGGCGTTCCAGATTGAGAGCGCCGTCACCCTGAGCTTGTTTCAGGGTCCATTTCGCCTCTGCACCTTATGGTTTGTGTGGCACTATGGAGGCTGAAATTTATTCGGCATGACGGGTATGCAGTTCTGTAACCCTCTTAAAACGGACGCTTTTCTGCTATTCGGGCAGTAAGGCAACTCTGGTCAAAGACCGTCGGAACCAACCGACTGGCCGGACAAAAAGTACGCAAGGAAACTCTAACCTATGGCAACTTCGCCAAACCCGACCCGCGACGATTTCGCGGCACTTCTCGACGAATCACTTGGTGGCGCAGACGGTGGCTTTGAAGGCCGCGTCGTAAAAGGCACCGTAACCGCAATCGACAATGACCATGCTGTCATCGATGTGGGTCTCAAATCCGAAGGCCGTGTGGCGCTGCGTGAATTCGCTATGCCCGGCCAGAAAGCCGACCTGAAGGTTGGCGACGAAGTTGAAGTCTTCGTTGACCGCGTGGAAAATATGAATGGCGAAGCCATGCTGAGCCGTGATCGCGCCCGTCGCGAAGCTGCCTGGGATGTGCTTGAAGGCGAATTCGATGCCGGCAACCGCGTCGATGGCGTTATCTTCGGCCGCGTCAAAGGTGGTTTCACCGTTGATCTTGGCGGTGCAGTAGCATTTTTGCCTGGCAGCCAAGTTGACGTTCGTCCAGTACGTGACGTTGGCCCGCTGATGGACATCGCGCAGCCATTCGTCATCCTGAAAATGGACCGCAAGCGGGGCAACATCGTTGTGTCGCGTCGCGCGATCCTGGAAGAAACACGCGCAGAACAGCGCACTGGCCTCATCCAGAACCTGGCCGAAGGCCAGATCATCGACGGCGTGGTCAAGAATATCACCGATTATGGTGCATTCGTTGACCTCGGCGGCATCGATGGCCTGCTGCATGTCACCGACATCAGCTACAAGCGTATCAACCACCCAAGCGAAGTCATCAACATTGGTGACACCGTCAAGGTACAGATCGTCCGTATCAACAAGGACACACAGCGCATCAGCCTTGGCATGAAGCAGCTGGAGAGCGATCCTTGGGATGCAGCCGTTGCCAAATATCCTGTCGGCACGAAGCTTAAGGGTGCAGTCACAAATATCACCGAATATGGTGCATTCATCGAACTCGAAGCCGGCATCGAAGGCCTGGTTCACGTTTCGGAAATGTCCTGGACCAAGAAGAACGTGCACCCTGGCAAGATCGTTTCGACCAGCCAGGAAGTCGACGTTGTCGTTCTCGACATCGACATGGAAAAGCGCCGCATTTCGCTTGGCCTCAAGCAAGCGCATGACAATCCATGGGCCTCGTTCGCCGAGAAGTTCCCAGTTGGCTCAACCGTTGAAGGTGAAGTCAAGAATGCAACCGAGTTCGGTCTGTTCATTGGCCTTGACGGCGACGTCGACGGCATGGTGCATATGTCGGATATCGCATGGGGCATCACGGGCGAAGAAGCCCTGCATCTCCACCGCAAGGGTGAAACCGTCAAGGCAATCGTCCTCGACATCGACGCCGAGAAAGAGCGTATTTCGCTTGGTATCAAGCAGCTTGAAAAGGGTGCCCCATCGGCAGCCGGTGCTGCTTCTGCGAGCGGCCTGAAGAAGGGCGCAACGACAACCGTGACCGTTCTAGAAGTGCGCGATGGCGGGCTTGAAGTACAAGCTGGCGAAGATGGCGCAACTGGCTTCATCAAGCGTGCCGACCTTGGCCGTGACCGTGACGAGCAACGTCCGGATCGTTTCCAGGTTGGTCAGAAGTTCGATGCGATGATCACCGGTTTCGACCGTTCGAAAAAGCCGAACTTCTCGGTCAAGGCGCTTCAGCTTGCTGAAGAAAAGCAAGCCGTTGAGCAATATGGTTCGTCCGACTCCGGCGCATCGCTGGGTGACATTCTGGGCGAAGCACTGAAGGGCGCGAAGAAGTAAGCTCAGGCTGCTCAAAACATCCATTAAACAAGAAATCAAAACCCGCTCCCGCTTCTGGGGGCGGGTTTTTTCGTGCCTTTCTGGCACGTTGTGTATCCAAAGCCGTTGTAATCTTGAAAAATTGCTGCCAGATTGGCACTAATAATTATAGTTAGTAATTTACAACGCGTTGCGCCAAAAAACGCTGACCCAAAGCAAAGGACACAATATGATCCGTTCGGAATTGATCAAAAAGCTGGAGGCCGAGAATCCCGAGCTGAAAACTGAAGAGATCGAAAAGATCGCTGATCTTTTCTTCAACCAAATAATACAGCGTCTAGCGGATGGCGGACGCGTTGAGCTGCGCGGCTTCGGCGCCTTTTCGACGCGCGACCGCAGTCCTCGCAAGGGACGCAACCCGCGCACTGGCGCGTCGGTAGAGGTTCCGCCCAAGCGTGTGCCTTATTTCAAACCAGGCAAGGAAGTCCGCGAACGCCTGAACAAATAAGCGCTTTGCGCAAAGGCTCTTGACCCGCCACGCGTAATGCTGTCTGCGCGTGGTCAAGCGGATGTGGCGGAATGGTAGACGCTACAGACTTAAAATCTGTTGTCCGTA
>JANMJX010000201.1:0-3323 GCA_031371575.1 Sphingomonadales bacterium | reverse complement strand
GCCTGACACGCCTTTCGCTATGGTCGAAAAACAACGCGGGGCGATGCGGCTGGCGGCGTGCGATCCGGCGGCACTCTCGCTTGGATTAGGCGCAGGCATGGCACTGGCGGATGCACGCGCGCGCGTCCCCGATCTGGCGGTTTTTGATCATGACCCGGCGGCTGATCTCGAATTGCTTGGCTGGCTGGCGGACGGATGCGAACGCTATAGCCCTGCCTGCATGCTTGACCCGCCATTTGGGCTGCTGATCGATATTTCGGGGTGCACACACCTGTTCGGCGATGATGAAGCCTTGCTGGCCAAGGATTTGAAGCGACGGTTGCGGCGCCACGGTTTCAGCAGCCAAATCGCTTTGGGCGCCACTCCGGACAGCGCGCGGGCAAAGGCGCGCTATGCAAAATCGGATATCAATGCCTTGCCGGTCGAGGCTCTGGATGCAGGAACCAAAGTGCATCAGGCGCTGCGCCGTGCTGGCCTAAAGACCTTGAATGACCTCGCATGCCGCCCGCGCAAGCCATTTGCCGCACGCTTTGGCAAGGCTACCGTCGTCAAGCTGGCGCGTTTGCTGGAGGAAGAGGACGCGCACATCACACCGCGCCGCCACTTGCCCTTTATCAGCGTCACACAAAATTTCGCTGAGCCTATATCGCGCACCGTGGATGTCCTCGCCTCGATTGCCGCCTTGGCTCAGGACGCTGCAAGGGAACTGAACGAACGCAGCCAGGGTGGCCGCCGCTTTGAGGTCAGCCTGTTCCGAAGCGACGGCCATGTGGCGCGTCTTGCCGTCGATACAGGGACACCCACCCGCGACTCTGCCTTGTTGATGCGGTTGATCCGCGAACGGATCGATACCCTTTCCGACCCGCTTGACCCCGGCTTTGGCTATGACCTCATTCAACTTGCGGTGCCGACCGCCGATATTTTGCTGCCATCGCAAGCCGGGTTGGAATCGAAAGTCGATACAGCCACACAGCGTGCGGCGCTGATTGACCGGTTGAGTGTAAGGCTCGGCAGCGACCGGGTGCGCTATTTTGAAGAACGCAACAGCCATATCCCCGAACGGGCGGTCGTCGAATGCGCGGCCCAGTCTGGCCAACCACAGAAGGATTGGCCAAAGCCTTCCGGAACAGAGCCGCCGATGCGGCCCTTTCGCCTGTTTGAAACGCCGCAGCGCGTGGAGGCCTTGGCATCGATACCTGACGGCCCGCCGCGGCAGTTTCGCTGGCGCAAATGCCTGCACCAGATTGTGGCATATGAAGGACCCGAACGCATTGCCGCAGAGTGGTGGCGGCGCAAGGCCGGGCATGAGCTGGGCAAAGGCGGTCCAACGCGCGATTATTATCGTGTCGAGGACAGCGAAGGGCGGCGTTTCTGGTTGTTCCGCCATGGCCTCTATTCGGAAACCGATGCGCCGATATGGTATCTGCACGGGCTGTTCGCGTGACACAGGACATAGCCTATGCCGAACTGGTTGCAGCTACCAATTACTCGTTCCTGCGCGGGGCATCGCACCCGGCAGACATGGTGTTTCACGCTGCAGCACTTGGGCTTACCGCCATTGGCATTGCCGACCGAAATAGCGTTGCTGGCGTCGTACGTGCCTGGGTCGCGGTTAAAAAGGCGCGGGCGCAAAATGTACTTCCAGAGGGCTTCCGTCTGGTCACGGGCAGCCGGTTGGTCTTTGCTGATGGCACGCCAGACATTGTCGCTTATCCCAAAACCCGTAAAGGCTGGGGTCGGCTGACCCGGTTGCTGACCGTTGGGAATATGCGGTCGACCAAGGGCGGCTGCATTCTGCATTTTGATGATGTGGCCGGCTATCTGGAGGATATGCTGCTGATCATATTGCCGCATTCCACCGCCGAAGAGAACAGCCCGCACAAAAGGCCTGTGGAATATATCCATGCCGACGGGGGTGAAAAGCTGCGATTGGTCGAGCCAACGCCGACCGGGTTGGACGATATCGTGCTCAGGCTGGCAAAGCTGGCCCCAAACCGGGTCTGGCTTGGCATAGCCATGCATCGGCAAGGCAAGGACCGGCGCAGGCTGGAGGAGCACCGCGCCTTGGCGGCGCAATGCGCTGTGCCCATCCTTGCGGTCAATGATGCCCTTTATGCCGATTGCAGCGCGCGGCCATTGCACGATGTTCTGACCGCCATCCGTTTGGGGGTATCGGTCGGTCAGGCGGGCACCCGGCTTGAGGCGAATGCCGAACGTTATCTGAAATCCCCCGCTGATATGGCATCCTTATTCGCGCGCGCGCCCGAGGCGATTGCGGAAACCGGGCATTTCCTGAACCAGATCGACTTTGACCTAAGCCAGTTGAAATATGAATATCCCAATGAGCCTGTGCCCGAGGGATGGGAGCCGCAAGACTGGCTTGAGCATCTGGTGCGCAGCGAGGCAAACCGTCGCCATCCCGATGGCCTGCCCCCAAAATGGGTGCACGCATTGGAAGAAGAGTTTACGCTGGTCCGCCAGAAAAACTACGCATGCTATTTCCTGACGGTGCATGATATCGTCCAGTTCGCCCGGTCGCAGGACCCGCCGATATTGTGCCAGGGCCGAGGCTCGGCTGCCAATTCGGTGATCTGTTACCTGCTTGGGATCACATCGGTTGACCCCGTTTCCAACAATCTGCTGTTTTCGCGCTTTCTGTCCGAAGAGCGTGACGAGCCACCTGATATCGACGTCGATTTTGAACATGAGCGGCGCGAGGAGGTCATGCAATATGTCTATCGCCGCTTCAAGCGGCACCGTGCTGGTATTGCCGCCACCGTCATTCATTATCGTCCGCGCAGCACAGTGCGCGAAGTCGGCAAGGCGATTGGCCTGACCGAAGATGTCACGGCGCGACTGGCGGGTACGGTCTGGGGCAGCTTTGGCAGAGACTTGCCCGAAGCGCGCTTGGTCGAGGCAGGATTTGACCCGGACAATCCGCAAATCGCCCGGCTGCATGCCTTTGTGGGGCAATTGCTCGATTTCCCGCGCCATTTGTCGCAGCATGTGGGCGGCTATGTCCTGACCGAAAACCGGCTTGATGAAACGGTGCCCATCCACAATGGCGCAATGGCGGACCGGACCTTCATTGAATGGGACAAGGACGATATCGACGCGCTCAACCTGCTGAAGGTCGACATATTGGCACTCGGCATGCTGACCTGCATCCGCAAAAGCTTTGAACTGCTGCGGCAGACAGGCGGCGGGGATTTTACATTGGACAGCGTTCCGGCCGAAGATCCGGCAGTATATGCTATGCTGCAAAAGGGCGACAGCATCGGCACATTCCAAGTGGAAAGCCGCGCGCAAATCAACATGCTGCC
>JANMJX010000198.1:0-1973 GCA_031371575.1 Sphingomonadales bacterium | reverse complement strand
ACTGCTGCGGCAGACAGGCGGCGGGGATTTTACATTGGACAGCGTTCCGGCCGAAGATCCGGCAGTATATGCTATGCTGCAAAAGGGCGACAGCATCGGCACATTCCAAGTGGAAAGCCGCGCGCAAATCAACATGCTGCCGCGGTTGAAGCCAAAGGAGTTTTACGATCTGGTCATCCAGATTGCGATTGTCCGACCCGGCCCGATCGAAGGCGACATGGTCCATCCCTATCTGCGCCGCCGCAATGGAGAGGAGAAGGTCGAATATCCATCACCGGCCCCGCCGCACGACCCCAATGAACTGCACGACATATTGTACCGGACGTATGGCGTGCCGCTGTTTCAGGAACAGGCGATGAAGCTTGCGATGGTGGCGGCGGCTTTCACGCCGGATGAGGCGAATGGCCTGCGCCGGGCCATGGCGACGTTCCGCAATTCAGGCACCATGCCCGAATATAAAGACAAGATGATCAACGGTATGGTCCGGCGCGGATATCAGCAGGATTTTGCCGAGCGCTGTTACAAGCAGATTGAGGGTTTTGGCAGCTATGGCTTCCCCGAAAGCCATGCGCAGGCATTTGCCCATCTCGTCTACATATCTTCCTGGCTGAAATGCCATCATCCGGCGATCTTTACCGCTGCGTTGCTCAATTCGCAGCCCATGGGTTTTTACGCACCAGCGCAGCTTGTGCAGGATGCACGCCGGCATCAGGTGGATGTCCGGCCGATTGATGTGAATTTCAGCGCCTGGGACAATGACATAGAATCGGGCGCTTTGCGGCTTGGCTTCCGGCAAATCGGGTCGTTCCAGAAAGACTGGGCCAATGCGATTGCCGCCGCACGGCCCTTTGCCTCGCTGGAGGAACTCGCCCGAAAGGCCAATCTGCCTGCGCGCGCGCTGCATCTGCTGGCGGATTCGGATGCGCTGCGTTCGCTTGGCCTAGACCGGCGTGAGGGCGGGTGGGAAGCGCGGCGCACTCCGTCAGATGAGTTGCCTCTGTTCGCGGCGGCAGATGCGCGGGAACTGGCGCAAGAGCAGGAAATAGCCCTGCCTATCATGCCCGTCAGCGAACATGTCGCGGCCGATTACCAAATGACGCGCATGTCGCTGAAGGGGCATCCGATGGAATTCCTGCGCGATATTTTCGCCCGCGAAGGCATATTGACCTGCGCGCAAACCGATGCCGCAAAACATGGGGCGCGAGTCAAAACCGCTGGCGTAGTGCTGACGCGGCAAAGGCCCGGAAAGGGCAATGCCATTTTCATCACGATCGAGGATGAAACAGGCGTCACCAACGCGTTGCTGTGGTCGCGCCTGTTCGAACGGCAACGCCGCGCCGTGATGGCGTCCCGGTTGATGGTCATTGAAGGGGAGGTTCAGCGCAGCAAGGAAGGCGTGGTGCATCTCATGGCCACGACGATCATTGATCGCTCACACGAGCTTGAACGCCTGTCACAAGACCATGACCCCAATGTGCCACTTAGCAGGTCGGACGAATTCGCCCAGCCGGTCTATCCGCGCCACGGCCATCCGCGCGACGTGCGGATCCTGCCCAAGTCACGCGATTTTCATTGACGGCGGAGCGTCAGGCGGCGTCCTTTGCCGCCCGGCGTGCCGCCAGCTCCTCGACCGACGCGGCCCGCATGAACGGGTTTGTGGCGCGCTCCAACGCAATCGTCGTCGGCACCGTCGCTTCGCCGCGTTCACGCGCAGCGACCACATCAGCAAAGCGGCGCGTCAGATCGGCATTGTCTGGTTCCACAGTCACGGCAAAGCGTGCATTGCTGAGCGTATATTCATGCGCGCAGTAGATGGCAGTATCATCGCCCAGTGCCTCCAGCTTGCGCATATTGTCATACATCTGTGCAGCGGTACCCTCAAAAAGGCGGCCACAGCCCATGGCGAACAATGTGTCGCCGACAAAGGCAGCGTGCGCGCTTTCAAAGTGATAGGCGATATGCCCTGCGGTATG
>JANMJX010000192.1:0-23501 GCA_031371575.1 Sphingomonadales bacterium | reverse complement strand
ACGATTTCCTGAAGCTCTTCGCGGGCTTCATCAATACCGGCAACATCTTCAAAGGTAACCTTGCCATGCTTTTCGGTAAGCAATTTGGCCTTAGATTTACCAAAGCCCATCGCACCACCGGCGCCGCCGCCTTTTTGCATCTGCCGCAGAACAAAGAACGCGATTCCCAGAATGAGCAGGAATGGCAGAGCCTGATAAATCAGGATCAGCAACAGGCTTGGCTGTTCTTCGGCCTTGCCCTGAACGTCTACACCTTTTTCATCCAACAGCGGATAAAGGCTCGTGTCACCGGGGATCGGCACGGTAACAAAGGTCTCATCATTTTGCAGCTTTCCGCTGATGCGTTCAGGTGCAATTGCGACGGACTTTACTTCGCCGGCTTCTACCTTGTCGCGGAACGACGAATAGCTGATGCCCTTGGCTGGATCAGAGGTGCCGCTGAAGATCGAGGCGACGAGCAAAAGCGCCACAATAATCGCTGCCCATATCGCCATGTTCCTAAGCATTGGGTTGCTTTTCGGTTCTTGTTCGTCGTTCATCATTACAGCCTTGCTTTATGCCCACGCCGTGCGCGCGGGGATATTGGTCCAATGTAGGCGCGAATATATGAATGACAATATAAGGATTGGCAAAAATCCAGTCTGCCAGATTTCAGCTGCGACGGGCGGGTGCTTGTAAAAATTGCCAATATTCGCCCCCCAAGCATTTGATATTGCCAATTGTTGCGGTGCCGCCTCGGGCCAGATCCGCCAATATGCGGTCAATGGCTTCGCCGCGCGGTGCAAGATCGGAGTCGATTATGGCAAGCGACCGCAGTAAAAGACGCCGTTTAAGCTCTTCCGGGATGTCACGCGCATCGAACATGACCATGCCATTCTCATGCCTGATTCGCTGCGCCGCGAGCATATCGGTCATCCAGAACAGGGCATCGGATGCCTCAGCCAGTGCGCGCGCGGTGCGGGCGGCGCGGTCGGTGCGAAAGGGATGATCCGTGCTGGCAAGCCATTGGCGGAACGCAACCCGGTCATAGTCTAAATTGCCATTACTGGGGTCGAATACAGTGTTGACGCCGGCGTTGGTACAGATGTTCACCAGTTCGGCTTTGCTGAAACCGAGAAGTGGACGGATCACACGGCCGTTTCTTGCGCGTATTGCAGACAAACCATCGACTCCGCTGCCTCTCGCGACACGCATCAATAATGTTTCCAACTGGTCATCAGCATGATGTGCTGTTGCGATATGCGTGAAATGCTGTTCGTCAGCTGCGTGTTCGAGCAGAGCATATCGTGCCGAACGGGCCGAGGATTGGATGTTACCGCTTATGGCCTCGTCTGGAGTCAGAAGGAAGTGCGCGACACCGAGATCCCGGCAAATTTCTCGGACATGAAAGGCTTCGTCGCGCGATTCCGGTCGCAATTGATGGTCTACAGTCGCCACTGCAAACCGGCCATCCAGGACCTGTTGCGCCAGCAAGAGCAACGCCATGCTGTCGGGTCCACCCGACACGGCACACAGCACTCTGTCAGAGTCAGATAGCTTTAACTTAGCAAGCGCGGCCGTGAATCGGTCGATAGTGGCCTGATTTAGCGTTACTTGCACTTCGCGCGCGTTTTACCCGCCAAGACGCGCTCCGCCAGGCGGCCGGTTGCTGCATCGGGATAAGCTTTTGCGAGTTCACCAAAGGCTTCACAGGCTTCGGCTGTCTTTCCCAGATCGGTCAACGCCGAACCGAGAAAAAACAAGCTTTCAGGTGCACGGTCGCCGCGTGGATCGGTCTTGTAATTGTCGTAGAATATCTTGACCGCGGTGGCCGGTTTTTTGTCATCCAACCAAGCCCGGCCCAGCAAGTTACGGGCATAGCTGGCGCGTTTGTGTTTCGGGAATTTGGAGAGAGTTTCTTCCAGCGTGGCTTGCGATTCAGGATAGAATTTTGCTTCCCACAATCTGAAGCCGTACGTGTAACCATCTTCGAATTGGTCACCAGTGGCCGGCCGTTCAATTGCTGCAACCGCTGCCACGCGTGATGCGCTGGGCTTATCAGCCAAAGCGGGTTTGGGTGTCGCCGCAGTTGGCTTTGGCTTTGGGGTTAATACGACCGCAGGAGCGGCTGACATAGGTACAGGCGCTTCGACTGGAGCGCTTTGCTGCGCTGCCATTTGCATTTCGATTGCCTTCAGTCGGCTTTCGAGGCCGCGCATGCTGTTGCCCTGCACCTCCACTTGCCCGGTCAACGTTGCCAGTTGCGACTCAAGCGCATCGACACGAGCGGTAAGGTCGGCAGTAGCTGTCGTGGATTCAGCCATAGGCTTGGGCGCCGTCTCCGACTGGATTTCGGGTTCGACAAATTTGCCGGCTCCATTGGGGAAGACCTGACGCTGAACCGCACGCATTTCCTTTTCGAGCTTGCCAACCCGCCCGTCGATGCTTGCGTCCTGCGCGAATGCGGGCACGCTAAGCGCGAGTGCTGCGCTGCTGATGATGGCAAGGCGAAAATGCATGGGCTTACTTCCCTTTACTGTAGTTGCGGAGCCTATAGCCCAGCGTAAGATTGCAATAAAGTCCCATCGCAAGTTTTGGATGTAAACAATCGGTAACTGTCCGATTCCCGGCTCTTATTATCCAACCCTATTGTGATGGTTCTGCCTTTGCTGGATCACGTGCCAGCAGGTCCTGCGCGCTGATCCCGACGTCGGCGACGGTCTTGTCAGCCGCACCTAAGGGCGGAACTGGTTTGCCATCAACGGTGACATCGATCTCTTGCGGACGGCCCGTAACAATCATGGGTTTTTTTGCATCTTTGGGTACGGTGAATGTATCGCCCGCAACCATTTCCTTTTCGAACAAACGCTTTTGATCGGAATCATAAACCTTGACCCATACATTGCCCGTTGCCGTCAAAACAACGGTTGCATCAGTGGCCGACGCCACGCTGGGTGATGTAGTTGCGGCGGGCGGCGGGTTGTTTTGCGGTACCGCCTCTTGTGTGGTGGTCGGGGCTGGCGCCAAGCTAAAGCTTCTGAAAACAAGATATGCCGCCAGCACAACTACCGCAACTGCCGCTGCGGTCCACGCCAATGTTTTGGATGGAACCCGTGCTGGGTCGGTAGGCTCGTAATTTTGCAGGTGCGCCTGATATCCCTCATGACCGCTTTGCACCAGTTCAGTACGCAATGTATTGACCATGGTAATTTCGTTGAGGCCAACGGCGCGGGCGTATGATCGTACAAACCCTACCGTGTAGGTTTGGCCAGGCAGCGCACCGAATTCTGAACGCTCTATCGATTCGAGATGCCGGATTGGTACGCGGGTTTTGGCCGCGAGGTCTGGAAGCGTCATGGCCAGCTTCTCGCGCGCGGATTTGAGTTGTTCGCCGACGGTCTGTGGCGCTACTTCGACAGGGGGTAATTCGTCCACTGCATTCTCCACGACCCGATTGCCCGCCTCTTTGTGCAGTCATACAAACAATGAGCATGTTGGCTGCAATGTCAACGTTGATTCAGGCTCTTCACATTTTAAATCAAGCAGTTTAGCCAGTCTCGATGCCGTGGCTGATCGCCCACGCCGTCAATGCCTCGCGTAAATTTTCGGTTGGGCTGTCCAACAACTCATCCATCTTTGCGCGGACTTGCGCTAGGTCCGCAGAGCGCACCATCGCTTTTATCGGGCCGACCGCAGCAGGGGTGATCGATAGCCGATGAATACCGATTCCGATAAGTGCAAGCGCCTCAAGCGTCCGACCGCCCATTTCACCGCAAACTGCGACATCCACTTCATGGCCTTCGGTCGCCCTGACCACGCGCCGGATGAAGCGTAAGATGGCAGGGCTAAGCCAGTCATAGCGTTCGGCCAAACGTGGGTCAGCCCGATCGGCGGCAAACAAAAATTGCGTGAGGTCGTTCGTGCCAATCGACAGAAAATCAATTTTCGGCAATAAAATATCAAGTGTTTCCGCGAGTGCCGGCACCTCAAGCATTGCGCCGTAGCGGATCTTGTTAGGCAAAATTTTCTTCTGCCTGCTTAAAAACGCAATCTGCCCGTCAAAAATCGCCTTTGCTGCGTCAAATTCCCACGGTTCGGACACCATGGGAAACATCACATTAAGCGTCCGGCCTGCACTGGCTTCAATCAACGCACGCGCCTGAGCCTTCATTAATCCGGCATGGTCCAGCGACAGCCGAAGCGCCCGCCAGCCGAGCGCGGGATTTTCTTCTTCGCTGGTTTCATCCTTGAGATAGGGCAGGGCTTTGTCGCCGCCAATATCAAGCGTGCGGAAAATAACTGGCTTGTCGCCTGCGGCGTCGAGGACATCGCGATAAAAGCGTTGTTGACGCTCGCGTTGGGGCAGGGTGGCCGAGATAAGGAACTGGAATTCGGTCCTAAACAAGCCGACGCCTTCAGCGCCCGTGGTCGATAAAGCCGCCATGTCGTCGCGCAACCCGGCGTTGATCATAAGCGTGATGGGAACGTCGTCCTTGGTAACCGACGGTTCGTCCCGCATCGCGGCATAGCGCGCCTTTTTCTTTTGCCGATCAACCAGGTCATGCTGAAAAATTTCTTCGGCGGCAGACGACGGACGCACGATAACGCTTTTGTCATCGGCATTGAGCAACAGCATGTCACCATCGCGCACCTTGTGCCGAATGCCGCGCACCCGTCCAAGCACAGGGATGCCCATTGCCCGTGCCACAATGACGACATGGGCCGTGAGCGATCCTTCTTCAAGCACGACACCGCGCAGGCGCCTTTTGTCATATTCGAGCAATTCCGCCGGACCCAAATTGCGCGCAATCAGGATAGAATCCTTTTTCAGGCCAAGCTGCGCTGCAGTGCTCATCTGACCTGATACGATCCTCAGCAGCCGGTTGGAAAGATCCTCCAGATCGTGCATCCGGTCGGCCAATAATGGATCGTCAATTTGCCGCATGCGCATCCGAGTGCGTTGCTGAACGCGTTCAATTGCGGCTTCAGCGGTCAGGCCGCTGTCTATGGCCTCATTGATCCGGCGGCTCCAGCCTTCGTCATACGCAAACATTTTATAGGTCGCGATGACCTCTTCGTGTTCGCCGCCTGTGCCAAAATCAATCTGACTCGCCATCCGGTCGATTTGCGCGCGCATTTTATCAAAGGCCGAATATACGCGCTGACGCTCGGCTTCGACATCTTCGGCGACCGTATGTTCGATGCGCACATTGGGCTGGTGAAAAATGGCCACACCAGCAGCCGCACCCTTGACCAGTGGGAGGCCAGACAGGCTAATCGTGCCGGTCTCGATGCCGCCCCGCGCAGTTGGTTCATCAATTAGGTCGGCATTGGCGATTAGTTCGGACAAGACCATAGCAACTGTTTGCAAGGCCTCAATTTCGATCTCTTCATATTTGCGCGGTTCCACGTGCTGGACGGCAAGCACGCCAACAGCACGTTCTGAGCGGACAATAGGCACGCCTGCAAAGCTGTGGAAGCGTTCTTCGCCCGTTTCGGGGACGTACCGAAAATTCGGGTGCGCTGCGGCTTCGTCAAGGTTCAGCGTTTCCACATTTTCGGCAATCGTGCCGACAAGACCTTCGCCGAGCCCAAGGCGCGTGACGTGCACGGCGGCTTCGTTCAAACCACGCGTTGCAAAAAGCTCAAGTGCGCCGTCGCGTAACAAGTAGATAGAACACACTTCACTCGATAGCGCCTCGCCAATGATGTTGACGACATGATTCAACTTACCCTGAGCATGATTTTTCGAGGCCATCACCTCGTGAAGGCCAGTCAGGATATTGCGAGCTGAACGGGTAGCGCTTTCCATCATTTGCACGTAGCAGAGACCTTAGATGCAAGCGATACCCCGCATGAAATTATTCGTAGTCAGCCAGTTAAAGCAGATTCCTGCATAAGGACGTCTTTTAGCTGCAATTTCTGCTTTTTAAGATTGTGGATCATATTGCTGTCGGGAAACGGTCTACTCTCTTCGCGCTCGAGCTTTTGATCAAGTTCTGCATGCTTGTTACGAAGTGCGGACAGATGATTATTATTCATATCATTTCCTTCAGTCTGAGACTCGACGTCTAGACCATCGAATAAAACATGAAATGAAAGCGCTGTCATGGCGATATTTATCAGCCTGACTTGCTTTCAAGCCAATTCCCCGCCGGAATATCGTTTTTTAGCGATGACTTGTTTGCTGCACTCTGTTTAGAAGGGCGCATGAACGATGATGGAATTCAGCAACAGCTTGAACAACTGAAGACAGAGCATCGTGATTTGGATGATGCCATTCGCGCACTGACCGCCCAAACTTTGGTCGATCAGCTTCAGATTGCCCGGCTCAAAAAGAAAAAACTTATATTGAAAGATCGCATCATGCGGTTGGAGGACCAGCTGGTTCCCGATATCATTGCATAGCCGTCAGGTTTAACGGGGCAGACGTTCCATCACGGCACAAGTGGCGGTTTTCCGTATTAACTATCTTTTTATACTAACAACTTGCGGCTTATCGTGTCATAGAAAATTATGGAAAAAACGCGTCTGGAATTGACCCCTCTGCTCGTTGACTCGCTCTACACTGAGGCGATGCTGTTGGCAGACGAAGCGCGCCATTGTTTTGATCGCAATCGCATCGCTGGTCAGCTTGCACCTGAAATTTCCGTGGCGTTTTCGTGCGAGTCTTTAAAAGTAACAACTCGGTTGATGCACAGCATTGCATGGCTGTTGAATCAGAAGGCGCTGCAAGCTGGCGAATTTTCGGAAGAAGAAGCGCTGAGCGAGTCAAAGAATTTGGGCTACGCTCCTACGAGCGACAAATCGCTTGTTGAACGATTTCCTGACGAGGCAAAGGCGCTCGTCGCTGCCAGCGAAGAACTGTATTTCCGCCTTCAGCGCTTTAGCGGAAAAATGCGGGCGGCAAATCTCTCGGTGCCGGAGCCGCTCGCTATGCGCGAACGCCTTCGGTCTTCTTTCTAGGCGTCAAATTGCAGACTGGCGAGGCGCGCATATAGTCCGCCGGACGCGCTAAGCGTAGCGTGATCGCCCTCTTCGACGATCTTGCCCTGATCCATGACAATGATACGGTCTGCAGAACGCACCGTGGCCAATCGGTGCGCGATAACGATCGTAGTTCGACCGACCATCAGGCGCTCCAGTGCGTCTTGAACCAATTTCTCACTTTCGGCATCCAGCGCGCTGGTCGCTTCGTCGAGCAACAAGATCGGCGAGTCACGCAGCAGCGCCCGGGCAATGGCAAGTCGCTGCCGCTGGCCTCCGGATAGCCGTGCGCCGCCCTCACCAAGATAGGTCTCCAAGCCTTCGGGGAGTTCGCGCAGGAAATTCGCCGCATTGGCCTTTTCTGCCGCGGACCAGATGTCTTCGTCGCTGGCATCCCATTGGCCGTAGCGCAGATTGTCGCGCGCCGATGCTGCAAAAAGAACAGTATCCTGGGGCACAAGCGCCATACGCTGACGGAATTCCGCCGGATCTGCGCTGGTTAAAGCAACGCCGTCAATCCGGACGGCACCCGTTTCCGGATCATAGAACCGCTGCGCCAATTGGAATAAAGTCGATTTTCCCGCACCGGAAGGGCCAACCACCGCGACCGTTTCACCGGGCAGGATCTTGAGATTGAAATTATCTAGAGCAAGGATTTCGGGCCGCGACGGATAACGGAATGAAACATTCTGAAATTCGATCTGTCCGCGTGGCGGGGGCATTTTTACTGGATTGGCAGGGGGCGCGATTTCGGGCTGCGCATTCATCAGTTCGGCCAGTCGTGCCGAGGCGCCAGCGCCGCGCACCAGGTCGCCATAAACTTCGGTGAGCGCACCAAAAGCGCCCGCAACAAGGCCGCCGGTCAGAACGAACGCCGCAATTGTGCCCCCTGAAATATTGCCTTCCTGAACGCCAATCGCGCCTTCCCACATCAGCAGCGTGATGGCGCCGAAGATAAGCGCAATGACGATGGCGGTAAGCATGGCGCGGAGCTGGATGCGCCGTTTGGCTGTGGCAAAGGTGCTTTCCACCGCATCTGCAAAGCGCTGACCTTCGCGTTCTTCCTGCCCGAATGCCTGCACGATTTTCAGCGCACCCAAGGATTCAGATGTGATGGTGCCAATGTCGGCAACGCGATCCTGGCTAGACTTTGATGCTTTTTCCAACCGGCGGCCAATATAGACGATGGGGAAGATAATGACAGGAATGCCTAATAACAGCGCCGCGGTGAGCTTTGGCGCAAGATAGAAAAGATAGCTGATCCCGATGATGCCGATCAGAAAGTTGCGTGCCGCGACCGACACGGTCGTGCCAACAACCTGCTCGATGACTGCAGTGTCGGCGGTGAGTCGCGACGCGATTTCGGCAGGCCGGTTTTCCTCAAAAAAGCGGGGTGCAAGCCTCAACAGATTTGACTGCACAGCTTCGCGTACGTCGGCCACGACCCGCTCACCAAGCCAACTTACAAAGTAAAAACGTGCGGCTGTTGCAACTGCCAATATCACAACGATGAACAACAGCAGTTCAAAATACAGGCCAATATTGTTTGCCACACCCGTGCGGAAGAATTCGGACATGTCGGACAACCAGCCACCCGACAATTCGGGAGGCAATGTCGTCTGCGCGCCCGTTTTGTTGGAAAAAGCGAAGTCGACAATGAGCTTGAATGATGCCGGAACTGATGCCGTTGCGAGAGCAGCCACGAACAGGGCAAAAGACGCATAAGCTATCTCGCGCGGGTAATTGCGCGCAAATCGCCAAATCATGCCAAGACTGGAAAGGCGTTTTGCTTCGGGCTTGTCGATTGTCGGCGGGTTTTCTGGTAGTGCGACGTCACTTACCCCGGTGGATATTTCGCTCATGTGGACCGCGTAGCAGGCCGCTGCGGCCGCCACAATTAAAGACGCAAAACCTTTGTTATTTTTTTATGGTGCAATGCACAATAAATGCGTAAGCTCGTCGTTTAAATGGCAGAGAACTGCTGCCACGGATTTTGAAGGCCTGAATATGCTTTACACTGGTTATGATCTTCAACGCGGCTGGCTCGCTGGCGCTGGTTGGATCGCGCAACGACAGGCCGAAATGCTGAACAGTCTGGCTGCGCCCTTCAACTATGCAGGGATGGCACCAGTCGCCGCTTCAGCGCTTGAGGTGTTTGCCCATTCGGTCCTGCCGCGCGGAAAGCCGACCTTTGGCCTTGATCACGTAGTGATCGACGGCAAGACCTTCGCTGTTCAAGAGGAAAATGTCGCGCGCAAGCCCTTCGGTCAGCTGAAGCGCTTTGTCTATGAGGGCAGTAGCGACAAACCCCGTTTGCTCATCTGCGCACCCATGTCGGGGCATTTTGCAACGCTGCTGCGCGGCACAGTCGAACGCATGATTGTTACGCATGATGTCTATATCACCGACTGGAAAGATGCCCGCGATGTGCCCTTAACGGGGGGCGGCTTCGATCTTGAAACCTATATCGATTATCTTATCGAATGGTTGGAATTCATTGGTCCGGATACCGGTGGGCGCGGTGCGCATATGCTTGCGGTGTGCCAGCCGTCAGTGCCCGCTTACGCGGCGGCAGCGGTGATGAGTGCCAAGCAACACCCGCTTCGGCCGCGCACGCTCACGATGATGGGCGGTCCGATCGATACGCGTGAGGCGCCGACCGCAGTGAACAACCATGCGACGCAGCGGCCGCATGAATGGTTCGTGCAAAATGTTATCGCTACCGTCCCGCCATATTACAAAGGCTCGGGCCGCCGCGTGTATCCAGGCTTTCTGCAGCTTTCTGGTTTCATGTCGATGAACCTTGGCAATCATATGATGAGCCACTGGTCGATGTTCTCCGACCTTGTAAAGGGCGATGGCGAGGGGGCCGACCGGCACAAGGAATTTTACGACGAGTACCGCGCCGTATGCGACATGACGGCTGAATTTTACCTGCAAACCGTCGACACCGTATTCCAGCGTCATTTGTTGCCAAAGGGCGAATTCAATTATCGTGGTAGCCTTGTCGATCCTGCCGCTATCACGGATATTGGACTGCTTGCCATCGAGGGCGAGCGGGACGATATCAGCGGGCTTGGCCAAACCAAGGCCTCCCTCAAAATAGCTACTGGCTTGCCCGAGACATTCAAGAAATACCATATGGCACCGGAGGTCGGCCATTATGGTATATTCAACGGTAGTAAATGGCGTGAAAAAATTGCGCCCGTTGTCGAAGACTGGATTACCAGCCACCAATAAAGCGACATTTTTCGCGTTTGCCGACGCATGTTTCACACATGCTTAATCGACTTTGGCGCGACCAGCTTTCGTGCCATGTTCCGTGCATGACCTTGCGCATTACAGCCGTTGTAGAACGTTGGCCCGTCGATGGCCAATTCATCATATCACGCGGCGCGAAACAATTTGTCGACCTTCTGGTCGTTGCGGTGAGTGATGGCACGCATATCGGATATGGCGAAGGCACCGCGATCTATTACCATAATGAAACGGCCGAACAATGCCTTGGCCAAGTGGAACGCGTCATCTACGAAATCGCTGATAGTCCGGTATCCGAGGCGCGCCAATTTGTGCAATCCAGCCTTGGGCCTGGTGCCGCGCGCAATGCATTGGACTGCGCAATGTGGGATCTTGAGGCAAAGCAGAAAGGGGAAGCATTGTGGGTGCTGATTGGTATGCCCACTCCCCCCGTAGCGTTGCAAACGGCCTTTACGATATCGCTTGGTGCGCCAGAGACGATGGAAGCCGATGCGCGCATCGCGGCGGGAAAAGGCTTTGGCATATTGAAGCTCAAACTGAACGGCGAAACTGACAGAGATCGTGTTGCCGCTGTCCGCGCAGGTGCACCTGACGCGCGCATCATTGTCGATGCGAATGAAAGTTGGGGCGAGATAGATATCGTCGCAGAAGCTGAGGCGCTCAAAAATCTCGGTGTGGCGATGATTGAACAGCCGCTACCTGCGGGACAGGATTCACGTCTTGCAAATATCACTCCACCGCTTCCCATTTCTGCAGACGAGAGCTGCCACGTTGCATCAGACGTGGCTCGACTGAAGGGGCTGTATCAAGGTGTAAATATCAAACTCGACAAGGCCGGTGGGCTGACTGAGGCGCTTGCGCTACATGCGGCTGCCGAGCAGGCTGATATGCAGGTAATGGTGGGCTGCATGCTGTCCACCAGCGTAGGCATCGCCCCTGCGTTTTTGGTTGCACAATCTGCATCATGGGTCGACCTGGACGGTCCGGCGCTGCTACGCAATGACCGTCCAGATGGATTTGCCTTTGTAGGTGGGCGGATTCTACCACCCGACACCTTATAAGGTAACGTGCGCTACCTTGTCTTTGTAGTCCTGTTTGGGGTCGATGCCCAAAAGCATCTTGATCCCGGCGACCATGCTTGAGGCATCGATCCAGATTTCAGCATTTTCAGGGTCAAGACGGATCAACGCGATTTCGGGGTCATCCTTGCCGCCTTCATACCAAGCTGCGACAAAATGATTCCAAAGGCGATCAATGACCGCTGGATCGTTAGACTGCGACAGATTGCCGTGCACTGTCGCCCAGATGTCGTGCCCTTTTGACGAGAAATGCGCCATGGCACGTCCGCCCGAGCCAATCTGCTGGTACAGTTCGTTTGAACGGGACGTAAAGAACCAGATTGGCCCTTCATAATGCCCGTCGTGGAAAAATGCTTCATCAAGTTGCGCGGTCATGGGACGCGCATGGCCATCTTCGCCTTCGGCCAATCCCAAAAACATTGTCATGTCTGATTTAAGGGATTTCCAGAATTTTTCCTTGATCTCGGTGTCGCTCGCCATGTGTCACTCCTAGTTGGAGTGAGGGGAACCCGCCACGTTGGCTGGTGTTCCCCCGCTTTGCTAACCTGAAGGCAAAATGGCCTCAGGCCACGTCAAGCGACTCGATATCTGGTGCAGCCGCTAAGCATGGTCCAAGCTTTGCCCCCGCTGCCTTGAAATAGTCGCTGGCACCATGCGCAGTGAGCGCGTCCTGATCGACATATTGTTCAAGCACTTTGTAGATCTGCGGATTGGACCTGGACCGGGTCAATGTATAAAATACATTGCCCGGCTCATTGGCCCGCACTGCTGCGGCCAGCTCTGCAAAAACAGCCTCAAAATCGGCATTCTTTCCTTCGGCGACGGTGAGGGTCGCGATGACACCAATGGCTGACATGAGGCTGTTCCTTAAATGCGATTAGAAAATTTCGAACAGGCCAGCTGCGCCCATGCCGCCACCGACGCACATGGTCACGACACCATATTTTGCACCGCGGCGCTTGCCTTCGATCAAGGCGTGGCCCGTGCAGCGTGCACCGGTCATGCCATAAGGATGGCCGATTGAAATAGACCCGCCGTTGACGTTCAAAAGTTCGTTCGGAATCCCAAGCTTGTCGCGGCAATACAGAACCTGCACAGCAAATGCCTCGTTCAATTCCCAAATGCCGATATCATCCACCTTGAGGCCAAAACGCTGCAGCAATTTTGGAATGGCGAATACCGGACCAATACCCATTTCATCTGGCTCAGTTCCCGCAACCGCCATGCCGACATAGCGGCCAAGTGGATTAAGGCCCTTTTTCTCAGCCAGCTTTGCTTCCATCAGAATGGAAGCGGACGAACCATCGGAAAGCTGGCTGGCGTTACCGGCAGTAATCGTCATGTCAGGTCCCAGAACCGGCTGAAGCGCTTGAAGACCAGCAAGCTGCGTGTCGGCGCGATTGCCTTCGTCCTTCGCGATGGTCACTTCTTTCTGGCTAACTTCGCCTGTTTCCTTGTTTACAACATTCATCGTTGTGGTGACAGGCACGATTTCAGCGTCGAAATAACCAGCTGCCTGCGCTGCTGCTGTGCGTTGTTGCGACTGAAGGGCATATTCATCCATCGCATCGCGGCCGATATTGTAGCGCTTGGCGACAACTTCAGCAGTCTGCAGCATCGGCATGTAGATCGAGTTGTGCATTTCGACCAACTCGCGATCCGGCTGAACACGCATTTCCTTTGTCTGGACCAATGAAATCGATTCCTGTCCGCCAGCGGCCATGACATCGACATTGTCGACAATGATCTGCTTTGCCGCGGTAGCGATGGACATCAGGCCCGACGAACATTGGCGGTCCATCGTCATACCCGACACAGAAACCGGCAGGCCGGCGCGCAATGCCACTTGACGCGCAAGGTTTCCGCCTTGCGTTCCCTGCTGAAGCGCAGAGCCCCACAGAACGTCGTCAATTTCGCCGCCATCGATTCCAGCGCGTTCAACAGCAGCCTTAAGCGAATAGCTGCCGAGCGTTGGGCCAAGCGTTGCGTTGAACCCGCCACGATAGGCTTTGCCAATGGCGGTTCGGGCGGTGGATACGATTACTGCGTCACGCATGAAGAGTGTTCCTTGAATTGAAATTTATACGAAAAACTGGCTGATCCATTCAGCTTGAAGCGCGGGCTTGTCCTCGCCTTCGATCTCGACGGTGAATTCAAGCGTCTGCTGCCACTGGCCGGGGCGCTTCTCCGCCAACTCGAGCAACTTGAAATGCCCACGTACGCGCTTTCCAGACCGAACGGGGGCGAGGAAACGCGTTTTGTTGCCGCCATAATTGACGCCCATTTTCACGCCTGCAACCTTGGGGCAGTCGGACTTCGCGCTCATTACAGGGAATAGCGACAATGTCAGAAATCCATGCGCAATCGTGCCGCCAAACGGGGTCTGCTTGGCCATCTCTTCGTTGATGTGAATGAACTGATGGTCACCGGTTGCGTCGGCGAATTTGTTGATCATGTCCTGATCCACCAAAATCCACTCCGACACACCGATATTTTCGCCCACTTTGGTCGCAAGTTCGGCAGGGGTGATTGAGGTCATGCGTAATCTCCTAATCCTTATTTTGCGCTATCGTGGCGGTTTCAATCGCTCAATACAAGTCCCAGCTGTTTGCCGTTACGGCATCGGTGCAGCCCCGAAACGGCATAGCTGCGAATCAGCTTTTTGAAGCCCGCCCGTCGGCTTGCGGTGGCATGGCATACGGCATGACCAGTTCGCCATCGGGTGCAGCTGTGAAGGTTGTCTGCGTAGGATAAGCAAAAGATATGCCTTCTTTTGCGAAACGGTCGATGATATTGATACCCACTGCATGCCTTGCGTGAAACATGTCTTCAACATCGTCACTTTCGACATCAAACACCAGTTGGAAATCAAGTGAGCTGGGGCCAAAATTGTTGAACCCGGCGCGGACGAAAAGCCCGCCGTTACTTTCGACAATTTCACGCAGAATGTCCGGCACGCGCTGGGCAAGGGCAGGGGGTGTCTGGTAGACAAGTGTGAGCACAAAGGTCACGCGCCGGTACGACGTCAGCGTGTTGTTGGTAATTTCCTTTTCCAGTAGCTTGCTGTTCGAAATGATTTTTTCTTCGCCGGTAAGGGCACGCAACCTTGTGCTTTTCATGCCGATCACTTCAACCCGCGCGGTGGTATTGTCATAGGACACCGTGTCGCCGCGCCGGAATGGTTTGTCGAAAATAATCGATATGGCGGCAAAGAGGTCGGAAAAAATGCCTTGGGCAGCAAGGCCAATCGCAATGCCGCCAACGCCAAGGCCAGCAACAAGACCAGTGACATTGACCCCCAGATTGTCGAGTACCACGATCGCAGCGATTGCGAATATCACAAAGCTGACAAGTAGCCGTATCAGCACCATCGCGCTTTGAAGGGTGTCATGTTCATGAATGCCCTCGCCCGCGCGCCGCTCGATCAAACCCAGAATGACTTCACGCAGCCAGATGGCGACCTGTAAAACGATGGCAACTGTAAACAATATGTCGATCAAATGGGCCAGCGCAACAGGGGCATTCGCGATCTGGTTGACGAGCTCGATAGACACCATGACGCGGAAAAATTTGCTGGTGCGGGCCAAGGTGCGGGCCACGATAGATTTGAGCTGCGCGCGATGCTCGCTCTCCCTGGCGATCTTAGATGCAACGCGTTTCAGCCAGCTGAGCGCGAGAAAAACTACGACCGCCGCTGCAATGGCAATTCCCAGTTCAACGTAGTTTCCCCGAACCCAGGATGCGGTCGCCTCCCAGTAATATTCAAGACGTGGGCCAATGGCTTCTGGGGCAATGCGGGAGAGGGTCGGTGGTTGCTTAACAGTCATTTGCCCTGTGTAAGGTCGATACACGCCGTGCACAACCTCTGCGCCTCAACCTGTCCCATCGACAGCCCAGTGCGCCCCTTGGCCACCTGAAGGACCGTGGCAAGGTTTTATCGCGCATTACCTTCCTGTTTACTATTTTTTGATACCCCATGATCGAATTACCAAATTCGTACAGAGACTTACGAGGAAACAGGACAGTTCATGCGCGGTAGCCATATTCAAGATCCGACGCGCGCCGTCATAATGGCGACAGCGGCAGGTGCTGTGGTGGCGACGGCGACGATGATCCTGCCTGTATCCATGGAATTCGCGACAGACGCGCCTGTCCAAGCCGGGGTCAGGGCATTCATTGCATTTGGCTTGGGTGCGATGACCTTAATGGGCGCAACAGGTGTCTGGCTTGGGCGCGTCAAAAACGAGCAGAATCTGTTTCAGAAGTTCGGACAGCCGATCGAGGACTTTGCGCAAAGCACGGCGCGCTCCAGAGGCCATCTGGCGATCAAAATGCCATGGCACCAAAGTGCCGACGCTGGCTCAACCCCAGTGATTTTGAAAAGGCTTCGGCCGGACAATGTCGATGCTGAAGGTGGTACGATGATAATGCCGGATGATGTGGCAGTTGTCTCTCGGCCCGAAGAGACTTCGGCAGAACATGATGTGCAGCATGCGGCAGAAGCGCCTCAGCCCATGTATGAGCGCAGTCCTGTACAACCAGCAGATGCCAGCATGAAGGACATGATTGACCAGTTTGAGACGGCTCTCGCGCACCGTCACAAAAAACTGGCTGAACTGTCAGAAAGCATTTTTGACCATATACCTGAAGCAACCAACTTGGCTTCGGGATTAAATGCCAAGGACAGCGCGCCCCCAAATGCAGGCGACAGCCGCCGGCCCATTCTTGAATTGGTGCCCTCTGCCCCAGTGACAGACGATGACGCAGACTCGGCGCTGGCCGCAGCCCTCGCGACTTTGGAGCGCATTACGGTGCGCGCCCGCTAATCGTCGAGAAGCAGCGCATCAATCATCAGGCAATATGCCCCATTTGCCACTACGGCCTGCGTCACTGCGATGTCCGCAACAAGCTGGCCAGGCAAATCAAATTCAAAGTCCGTCAAATTCGCGCAGAATTCTTCCCCTTTGCACATCATTTGCGAACCTTGGAAACGCGCAGAAAGGCATAATTGCGTTCCGGCAAATGTGAGGCTGTGCCATGGTCTTTCGTAAATGACACGGATTTCGCTTTCAGGGATCAGCAGGCGTATCGCGTGCAGAAAAGCGCCGGATCGGGTGCGCCCGGTCATGCCCCACCCCCTTCGGGCAAATCATTTTGCTGATTATATGTTGAGATGAAGTCGCGCAGTTTTGACTCCATTTCGGGCCTAACCTCGCGTCCCATGCGTATATCCAGGACCAGTCGCGGATCACCCGCGGCCAAACGGCCAAATTTCGTTGGCGGAATGCCTTTATCCCGAAGAAACCTCTCAATAAGGCGCGTGATGTGCATGCCGTCTTCTCCATCATCGACCGGGATTGGCTTGCCCGAATCAGTTAGAACAAATATAGAACAAAAGTGGTAGGATAAATTCTACATGTCTAGGAAATTTCCAACCGAACCGGAGGGATTGATGATGGAAGAAGATCCAAGGGCTGCGCTGGAGCGCTTGATTACCGCAAATGGCGATGATTTTGCGGGATTGTCCAAGCTCATCGGTCGCAATTCGGCGTATATTCAACAGTTTATCAGACGCGGAACACCGAGGAAGTTGCCCGAATTGGAGCGTGGAATATTGGCGCGCTATTTTGGGGTTGATGAAAATGTGCTCGGCGGTCCTCCGCCAAGTGCGACCAAAACGGGCATTCGCCTGATCCCCAAACTTGCGGTCGACGCATCTGCGGGCGCCGGTGCCATGCCCGACCAGGAGACGCTTGCCGGCAAAATTGGTTTCGATGAAAAATGGCTGCGCAAGCAAGGCCTCGACCCTTCGAGACTATCGCTCATTCGGGTGGATGGCGATTCCATGGCACCTACGCTCAACCATGGAGACGATATCATGGTCGATAACCGTGCTGCCGCAACCGCGCTGCGCGACGGCATTCATGTTATCCGGCTCGATGATGTGCTGATGGTGAAGCGGCTCGCGCTTGGCCCCAGTGGGCGGTTGTCGGTGCTGTCGGACAATCCGGCCTATCCGGGCTGGCCGGATGTTGACGGCACCGCAGTTGCCATCATCGGAAGAGTTGTGTGGGCCGGACGACGGCTCTGAAGGCTTGCGTCCGCAGCATTGGTCCGCCACATATGCGCACATGTCCAATGTCACATCTTCGCCTGTCAAAGCACCGCCGTTGAAGGCGGCCATCATTCCGGTAACCCCGCTTCAGCAGAACTGCACTTTGTTCTGGTGCACGCAGACCAACAAGGCCGCTTTGGTCGACCCGGGCGGTGATCTCGATAAGTTAAAGGCCGCTGTGGCGCAAACAGGGGTGGAGCTCGAAAAGATATTAATCACCCATGGTCATCTCGACCATTGTGGTCAGGCGGGCATGCTTGCCCAAGAGCTTGGTCTGCCTATTGAGGGGCCACATGAGGACGACCGCTTCTGGATTGCCAAGCTCGACGACGACGGCGCGCGATGGGGCATGGAGGCCCATAGCTTTGAACCCGACCGTTGGCTCGTCGATGGCGATCAGGTCACGGTCGGCAACCTGACGCTCGATGTCATTCATTGCCCGGGGCATACGCCCGGCCATGTCATTTTCTACCATGGCCCAAGCCGTCTGGCGGTCGTGGGCGACGTGTTGTTTCAGGGATCGATCGGCCGAACGGATTTCCCGCGCGGAAATCATGCCGACCTGATCAATGCGATTACCACAAAGCTATGGCCGTTGGGGAATGATGTGACGTTCATTCCCGGACATGGTCCAACCAGCCAGTTCGGTTATGAGCGGCAGCACAACGCCTTTGTTGCCGACGATGTGTTGGCCGCGCGCTGAATTAAAGCGCGGCGTAGACCCTCCACAAGGCCCAGCCAGCAAGGCCAAGCAACGTGACCATTGTCGTCAGCGTTCCGACCATGCGGCCCTTGCCGAGCGCGCCACCGTCCATGCCCAGACCGTGCGCAAGGCGACCAAGGATGTAGACAATTCCAAGGCCCCACAGCCAATTGTTCGTTCCGCCCGTCGCCTCGAGTGCCGCAATGAGGACCAGAATGAATGGTGCACTTTCGACGAAATTCGCGTGCGCCCGCATGCGCCGGATGACAAATTCATTGCCGCCATCGCCGATGGAAACGCTTTCCTTCGTGCGCGCCTGACCGCAGCGAATCATGAGCCAGATATTCACCAAGGCTGCTCCGGCAGCGATGGTAAGTGTAACGGGTAAACTCAACATATATTCTCTCCCTGTTAATGTCGGCGTGCTTAACTGCTATCTCTCGGCTTGCAAAGCACCGAAAAACAAGTATAGCGCGCCGCTCACACAGACATGTGCGGATGATTGAGGCCGATTCTGGCGATTGCTTGCCACGACCACCTCTTTCGCCTAGCATGGCTTAGAACTTATTGATTTTGAAATGGAACAGGTGCCGAAATGGCTGTCCCCAAAAGAAAAACATCTCCATCGAAACGCGGCATGCGTCGCAGCCACGATTCGCTTAAAGTTGCAGCATATCAAGAATGCGCGAATTGCGGCGAACTGAAGCGTCCACACCATCTGTGTGATGCCTGTGGGCATTATAACGGCCGCGAAGTGGTGGCAGTCGCCTAATCCTTCCTGAAGGAGAAAAGCTGGTGTCGATGAAACCGCGTATCGCCATTGACGCGATGGGCGGCGATGAAGGCGTGCCTGTAATGATTGCAGGCGCGGCCCTTGCGCGTCACAGGCATGAGAGCTTTAAGTTTCTGCTGGTAGGCGATGAAACGCAGATCAAATCTGCGCTCGATAAACATCCAAATTTGCGTGCCGCTTCGGAGATACTTCATAGCGTTGACGTTGTCACAGCCGACGACAAGGTGAGCGCTGCCTTGCGCAAGTCCAAAACCAGCTCGATGGGCATGGCCATCAACGCCGTCAAAACGGGGGATGCCAGCGCCGCTGTGAGCGGAGGCAATACCGGCGCCTTGATGGCAACTGCCAAGCTTGCGTTGCGCACGATGCCCGGCATCGACCGACCAGCACTTTCCGCCTTGTTGCCGACGCTCGAGGATACCGATGTTGTTATGCTAGATCTTGGTGCCAATACCGAGTGTGAAGCAAAGAATCTGGTCCAGTTTGCCGTGATGGGTGCAGCTTATTCGCGTATCATCTTTGGCTTTGATCGCCCGCGAGTCCGTCTGCTGAATATCGGCACGGAAGAGATGAAGGGCACCGATGAACTCCGCGACGCGGCGCAACATCTGCGCGACGCCACAGGGCTGCATATGGATTTCCAGGGCTTTGTTGAGGCCGACAAGATCAACCGCGGCGAATGCGACGTTGTGGTTTGTGACGGCTTCACCGGAAATATCGCATTAAAATCGATCGAGGGCACGGCACGGTTTGTGACCGACCTGTTGCGCCGCGCCTTCACCAGTTCGGTGCGGTCGAAATTCGGTTTCCTTGTGTCGCGGCCAGCGACCGAGTTACTGCGCCATCATCTTGACCCGAACAACCATAATGGCGCTGTTTTCATGGGCTTGAACGGCGTCGTCGTAAAAAGCCATGGCAGCGCGAATGTCAAAGGCGTTGCGAATGCCGTTGAGGTCGCGGCGCGACTTGTCGAAGAAGACATCACGGCGCGCATTACGCAGGATCTGGCGCGAGTACAGGCGGAGTGACCTCTGTTGCTCTTCGTGCCGTTATCAAAGGCACTGGGTCGGCACTGCCGCGACATCGCGTGTCGAACGCCGAGCTGGCCGAAAAGGTTGATACAACGGATGCATGGATTACCGAGCGAACGGGCATAAAGTTCCGCCATATCGCGGCGCCCGATGAAACGACATCCAGCCTCGCGATCGAGGCTTCACGCAATGCCTTGGAGGCCGCAGGTATGGCCGCGAACGAGATCGACCTTATCATTCTCGCGACCGCAACGCCGGATCAGACATTCCCGGCTTCAGCCACGATTGTACAGCATGCGCTCGGGTGCAATGGCGGCGTTGCCTTTGATGTATCAGCGGTCTGTTCGGGTTTCCTGTATGCGTTTTCAGTAGCGGAAAGCATGATCCGTGCAGGCTCGGCAACCAATGCGTTGGTCATTGGCGCAGAGACTTTCAGCCGTATCCTTGATTGGGAAGACCGCACGACCTGCGTGTTGTTTGGTGACGGTGCAGGCGCGGTCATTTTGTCGGGCGAGGTTGGCATTCGTGGAGCGCTGGCGACCAAATTGCACGCCGATGGCCAGCATAATGAGTTGCTGTATGTCGACGGCGGTGTGTCGACCACCGGCACGGTCGGTAAGTTGCGTATGAAGGGCAGGGAAGTTTTCCGGCATGCGGTAACGAATCTCACGGCTGTTCTGCACGAAGTATTGGCAGCCGCCGAACTGACGCCAGCAGATGTGGATTGGGTAGTGCCGCACCAGGCAAATGCCCGCATCATAGACGCGACAGCAAAGAAGCTCGCGCTTGATCCTGCCAAGGTCGTGATGACGGTAGACCAGCATGCAAACACTTCCGCGGCATCTGTACCCTTGGCTTTGGACGTCGCCGTGCGCGATGGTCGGATCAAAAAGGGCGATATTGTTGTTATAGAGGCCATGGGCGGTGGATTCACATGGGGCGCTTCAATCGTGCGCATGTAGTGTTTTTTATGTGATCGATGTTTTACAAATTCGTTTTTCTATTGTATATCATAGTTAAATCCATGGAAAGTCGCAGGTCCGGAGACAAAAATGGCTGATGCAGGAACACTTACTCGCGCCGATCTGGCGGAGATGCTTAACCGTCAAATTGGGTTGTCGCGTGCGGATGCCGCCGCGATGATTGAATCCATACTTGATCATATGACCGTCGCATTACTAAGCGGTGACAATGTGAAAATTTCTGGCTTTGGCACCTTTGTCCTGCGTGACAAAGGACAGCGCATCGGACGCAATCCAAAGACTGGCGTAGAAGTGCCAATTACACCGCGCAGGGTGCTCACATTCCGTGCCAGCCAAGGCATGCGACAAAGGGTAAAATAATCTGATATGGGCGAAAAATCGGCTGACGCTTTCCGAACAATTGGGGAAATGGCCGAAACGCTTGGCGTACGCACGCATATCTTGCGCTATTGGGAAGAGCAATTTCCCATGCTCAAGCCATTGACCCGCGCAGGCGGGCGCCGGCTATATCGTCCAGAAGATGTTGCTTTGCTGCATAGGATCCATCAGCTGCTCTACAGCGAAGGATATACGGTAAAGGGCGCGCGGCGGTTCCTTACCGGTGGCGAACCTAAGGCAACGCCCGGAGTTCCTATCAGCGTGCCTGAGGTTGCACCTGCGACGCCCGGTTTAGATTTCGACGCTTTGCGGGCTGTACGCGACAGGCTGGCGGATGCCCTGGCCGCCGCCTGATCAGGTCATCATCCGCGCATAGACCATGTCCCGGAACGGAGTCTGGCCAACCATGAAAACGGTTTCGCCCACATGGACAAAGCCGGCACGTTCATAAAAAGCCACAGCCCGCGCGTTGCTCTCATAAACAGCAAGCAGAACACGCTTTGCGCCTCGCGCGTGCGCCTGCGACAGCACGTGATCAAGCAACGCCTTGCCATTGCCACCACCTTGCCATGGACCAAGCAAATAGATGCGCTTGAGCTCGAGATCACCCTCTTGCTGAAGATCGGGGTGCGCAGGGGGCGTGAGCATCGCGTAACCGACCGGCGCGCCCAAGGGGGTTTCGCCAATCAGAATATCAACGCCCGGCTTCTTTAGGGCATCGGCATAATATTCGGCGCTATGTTGCGTCTGCAAATGTTCGATCAGAGGTTTGCCGGGATGGTCAAAGGCAAAGGTCGACAAAAAAGTGGCCGCGCCAAGACAAGCGAGCGCGTCCGCATCCTCGACCGTTGCCATGCGCCAATTTATCGGTGTCATTCGTCCTCAGGTCCAAGCTCGGGGTCAAGATCGCGCGGGCGGATAAAATGGGTGAGCTTACCGTTTCCGCGGTCTACATTCGCCCAATGTTCGATATCCAGCGCTATACGCGCAATCGCCGCGGTGGGATATTTTTCCCAGACAAGATCACGCAATGGCGATGTGCCGTCATCGGGGCACAAGTCAAAGATGAGATCTTCGAGACCGGGATTGTGTCCCACCATCAGCAGATTGTGATGCGCATCGGACTGGTCACGCAGCACGTCCATCAAGGTCGCTGACGAGGCCAGATAAATCCTGCGATCCCAGTTCGGATCCATGCGTCCACCTGTGCCCTTGACGAACTGGTCAATGGTTTCAGTCACGCGTACCGCCGGGCTTGCGACCACATGGTCGAAGGTCAAGCCGTTCCGCTTGACCCAAAGGCCCATCGTCACGGCAGCCTTCTCACCGCGCTTGTTGAGTGGTCGGTCGAAGTCTCTTGGTACCGAGTCATCCCAACTCGACTTTGCATGGCGAAACAAGGTGAGGGTGAATGTCAAAACGGATTGCTCTCTTCCAGACGATGACCAGCCTCCTGCCGGATTTTTGTGTCAGACGAAAGACCCGATTTGACCGAACGTACTGCCTCTTCCAATGACACGCGACGAATGGGAGTCCCTGGCGGAAATGCGGACAATAGCCTGCTGGGCACGGCCGATGACAGCAACACGAAATGCCCTTTGTCGCCCGCACTTCGGATAAGCCGTCCAAATGCCTGCGCCATTCTGGCGCGAATGATGCGGTCATCGAACTCCACGCCACCATGCTTCAAACGGCGCGCGCGATGTAAAATGTCGGGGCGCGGCCAGGGAATTTGCTCCATGATCACCAACCGCAACGAATGTCCCGGGACATCCACACCATCGCGCAATGCATCGGTACCCAGCAGGCTGGCATGCGGATCATCGCGGAAAATATCGACTAATGTTCCGGTATCGATCGGGTCCACATGTTGCGCATATAAGGGCAGGCCATCGCGCGCCAATCGATCGGCAATGCGCGCATAGGTCGAACGCAGGCGTCGGATCGCCGTGAACAGGCCAAGTGCGCCGCCACCGGACGCGGTAATGAGCGATGCATAGGCCCCCGCCAACGCCGCCGGATCGCCCTTTTTAATGTCGGTTACGATCAACACCTCGGCTTGCGCGCCATAATCAAACGGGCTGAGCGCCGAAAAATGGATGGCGGGGCGCTCCAGATGCTTTGCACCGGTACGTGCCTCGGCATTGTTCCAGTCACCGCCGCTGCGCAAGGTTGCTGATGTCGCCAGCACGCCA
>JANMJX010000166.1:0-5831 GCA_031371575.1 Sphingomonadales bacterium | reverse complement strand
CAGCCTCGTTGCCATGGGCTGCATCATGGTGCGTCAGTGCCATTCGAACACCTGCCCGGTCGGCGTGTGCGTTCAGGACGAGGCGTTGCGCAAGAAGTTCACTGGAACGCCGGAAAAGGTCATCAACCTGATGACCTTCATCGCCGAGGAAGTCCGTGAGATATTGGCAAAGCTTGGCTATCGCAGCCTGGACGAAGTCATCGGGCGGACCGAGCTGCTCCGTCAGGTCAGCCGCGGGGCGGAGCATCTGGATGATTTAGATCTCAACCCGATCCTTGCGAAGGTAGATGCGCCCGACAGCGCGCGCCGCTTCAACATTCCGACATTCCGCAACGAGGTACCCGAAAGCCTCGATGCGCAGATGATTCAGGACGGCCGCCCCGTGTTCGAACGGCGCGAGAAAATGCAGCTTACCTATAATGTGCGCAACACGCATCGTGCGGTGGGCACAAGGCTGAGCTCAGAGATCACGCGGCTGTACGGCATGAAGGGCCTAGCCGAGGGGCATGTCCATGTCCGCTTGCGGGGATCTGCCGGGCAATCGCTTGGTGCCTTCCTGTGTCAGGGCATTACGTTGGAAGTCTTTGGCGATGCCAATGACTATGTCGGCAAGGGCCTGTCAGGCGGCACGATCATCGTGCGGCCAACGGTCAGCAGCCCGCTTACCAGCCAGCACAACAGCATCATTGGCAACACCGTGCTCTATGGCGCGACATCGGGCCGCCTGTTCGCCGCAGGGCAAGCGGGCGAACGCTTTGCGGTGCGCAATTCCGGCGCGCATGTCGTGGTGGAAGGCTGTGGTTCCAACGGCCTTGAATATATGACCGGCGGTATCGCGGTCATCCTGGGCAAGGTCGGCAGCAATTTCGGCGCTGGCATGACGGGCGGTATGGCGTTCGTGCTCGATGCCGAGCGCGACTTTGCCGCCATGGCCAACCCCGACAGCATCGTCTGGCAAAGGCTGGAAAGCGTCTATTGGGAAGAGCAACTGAAGGCGCTTGTCACCGCCCATGCCGAGAAAACAGACAGTGCCTGGTCGAAATCGATCCTTGAGGATTGGGACCGCAGGCGCGGCGAATTCTGGCAAATCTGTCCCAAGGAAATGCTGACTCGTCTTCAACAGCCATTATCCGACCATGAAGCACTGGAAGCAGCGGAATAAAGTCATTGCGTGCATAAGTGCAAGCTGAACCGGGTTGTTCAGCTTGCACTCAGGCTCGGCCCTTTAGTGCTGAAACCATCAATACATGGTTTCAAGGATCCCGAGTCATGCGCGTCAACTGTCTGCTTCTCGCTTTGCCCCTGTTGGCAGTCACCGCGCCTGTAAGCGCGCAGGGCGTCGTTTATGTCCCGGGAACGGGCGGCGATGCTTATGCCAGCGACAGTGCCCCAGCCTATGACGATCCAGAGTCAGATGAGGCAGGCGATGCCCAGTTGGGACAGGTCGCTGGCCAACTCTCTGACCCAGCTGTTCAGGACAAGGTCGCTGATATGGTGGAACGCGTGTCCGGCGCAGTGATGAATATGCCGATTGGCGGATTGACCGACGCGATTGAATCAGCGCGGCCCGGCACGGTCAAACGGCGCCTGCGCGGCAATGCTACGCTTTCGGACATTGCCGGGCGCGACAGCGCATATCTGTCCGAAGAATTGGGCGATCAAAGCCGGGAAATGGCGGCGATGATGGGCGGGGTTGCGCGCGCGATGGCCAACATCATGCCACAAATCGAAAATCTCGGACGCGACGTGCAGGAGCAGATGCAGGCTGCCAGACAAGAGGCACGCCGCACGCGCAATCGCTAACCGAATAGCCACTGTCCAAGCAGGCGATTGAACGGAAAGGTGAAGAAGCCGGCGATGAGCAGCGCGCCGAAGACCATTCCGCGCACGGCGCCGCGATGCCGAACGACATCGTGTGTGCGTGCGCTCCAGAAAATCAATATGCACTGAAACAATGTCCACGCCGACAGCAGATGTATGATGCTGAAGCCTCCCCGATTGATCAGCCTGATGTCGAAGCTGACGATTGCGGTCACCAGCAACGCCGAAACCCATATCCAACCCAGTTGCCGGTGCCATTTGTCTCCGCGTTTGCGCAGCAACATGACGGGGGTCAGAACCAGCGCAATCGCGATTGTCGCAAGATGGAACCAGACCGTATACGGTATTTGAGGCCAGTCCTTGTGCCCCCGCACCACCGCAATACACAAGGCGGCAAACAAGATGACAGCCCCTGCAGATAAAAGCCGGTCAAACAAGTCAGGCGTCAATTGCTGCGGCGTAATGCGTGCTTGGCTTTTGCGGAACAGACTGGCCATTTGACTTCCCCCCTGATTTAGTCAGGATGCTGATATTTCATGGAGAAGCCTCATGCGCAAATATTTACTTGCCGGATCTCTGCTGGCGCTTTCGGGTCCGGCTTATGCGGACGCCAATGGCGATCTGACTCAGTTGGTCAACGATGTCTGGGCCTTTAGCCTGAAAGAACAACCGGTTTACGCCAGTGGGCTTGGCGTGAATGATTATGCCAACGAGCTTGGGGATTTCACTTTGGCGGCGCAGGACCGTCGTGCTGCCGAAGCCGCAAAATTCCTTGTGCTGCTGGACAGCATTCCGGCCGACGCGCTCAATCCCGCCTCCAAGGTCGAAGCTGGCATCTTGCGGCGGGCGTTGCGTTCGACAATCGACGGCAACGCGTTCGGACAGCGCGCCATCAACTTCACCACCTATTCCAGCTGGCACCAGCAAATCGCAGGTATGGCGCAAAATCTGCCCTTCCGAAACAAGGCCGATTTTGAAAGCTATAATACACGGCTGACTCAATATGCGCGGGTGAATGACGAAAACATCGCCGTCGCCAATGTCGCGATCAAGGGCAAATATACCCAGCCTTGCGAAACCCTGACTGGCTTTGAAGGCACGATCAGCGGCCTCATCGCCTCCGACATTCGCCAGTCGCGTTTCTACGGACCTTATGCCGCAAAGCGCCCCGAGAACATTTCCGAAGCTGACTTTGCCGCATTGGCGGCGCAGGCCGAAACAACGATTAGCAAGGTCATCTACCCCGCGCTGAACAAGCAGCTCGCCTGGTATAAAGCAAGCTACAAGCCCGCCTGCGCCAAGGCACCCGGCATTTCGGCGCAGCCCGGCGGTGACAAATATTACGCGTTCCGGATCCGCGAGGAAACGACGACCGATCTGACCGCCGAGCAGATTCACCAGATTGGCCTCAGCGAAGTTGCGCGCATCCGCGCCGAAATGGTCGAGGTCGCAAAAAAGGCGGGCTATCCCAGCCGCGAGGCGTTCATCGCGCATCTGCGAACCGATCCGCAATATTATGCGAAGACGCCCGAGGAGCTCATGGAGAAGGTCGCGCGCGTAACCAAAACCATCGACGGCAAGATGCCAAGCCTGTTTGGTCACCTGCCCCGCCTGCCTTATGGCATCAAGGAAATTCCGGCGGAAACCGCAGAGGGCACAACCACCGCTTATTATAATCCCGGCTCACCCGAAATCGGCATTTCCGGTACCTATTTTGTTAATACGTCCAAACTGAACCAGCGGCCTTTCTGGGAAATCCCAGCCTTGTCCGCGCACGAAGCCGTGCCGGGCCACCACAACCAGATCGCGCTGCAGCAGGAATTGCCATTGTCCGATTTCCGCAAATATGGCGCATCTTTTACCGCCTTCACCGAAGGCTGGGGACTCTATTCGGAGCGGCTTGGCATCGAAATGGGTCTCTATGACACGCCCGCCAAGGATATGGGCCGCCTGTCCTACGAAATGTGGCGTGCATGCCGCCTTGTGGTCGACACGGGCATCCATGCCAAGGGCTGGAGCAAGCAGCAGGCCATTGCCTTCATGACCGACAACAGCGCCTTGTCAGCCGCCAATATCGAAGCCGAGGTCAACCGCTACATCAGCTGGCCCGGTCAGGCGCTGGCGTATAAATTGGGGGAACTCAAAATCCGCGAGCTGCGCAATATGGCGACCAGGGAGCTTGGTCCCAAATTCGATCTCGCGGCATTCCACGACGCCGTGCTGGGGCAAGGCTCGGTGCCATTGGACGTGCTTGACCAACAGATTAAGGACTGGGTCGCAGCGGAAAAAACAAAAGGCTAGACCCGCTGCGGGTGCGGCTTATTTGGGTTGGGGAAGCGGCTGGGCATCTGCGCCCGCCGCTTCTTTTGCTTCCAATTCGGCCTGCAACTTTGCCTCACGCTCGGCGCGGCCCTTTTCAAATTCCTTCACGCGTTCCTCGACCTCGGCCGCCTCGGCATCGACACCCGCCATGCGCTTGGCGCGTTCGGCGGCAATCAGGCGGCCAAAGGCGATACCGGGATCTTGCGCTTTTTCCGCATAGGCGTTGTTGATCTCACGAAGGCCACAGCCTGTGAAGCCACCAGCACCCGAAGGCGAGCAGCTCATCGTGCCGCTTGCCGCGACATATTCATAGGATTTGATTCGTTCGGATGTCGCTTGGTTGCGCGGATCATTGGGGTCGCCGCGCAGCGATGACGGAATGCGGTAACGCGCGGTCTCATCCATGCGCGCGCATACGACGATTTCATCGCCCGAGCTTTCGGGACATTTGTCGTTGCCGTAAATGATGAGCTGGTTAATCTTTTCATCACCCGGCTGCACGGCTGGCGCACCCTGCGCCGATGCCGGAACGGCCGCTACGAGCCCCAGGCATATCAGGGAAATTCTGGCCATTGCGTTCACGGGTTCATCTCCAAAAATAATATGCCTGCGCTTGGACGCCATAGGCTGAATGCGCGATGAAGCCTAAATATGTTTCGACACGGCGATTGCCGTGCGGCAACCCATGCGCACCAGCGCGCTCATCAACGGATAGGCTGGCGCGCGTTCAGCGCCCTGTTCCAATGCCGTCGCCTTGTGCTCAAGCTCGTCGGCCTGAAAATCCAAAATCATTGCAGACAATTCGGGATCGCTGTCACCGATTTCGGCCAGCTGTTCGCTATAATGGTGATCAATCTCGGTTTCGACCGCAACGGTGCAGGCCATCGCCGCCTCAGGCCCGATGGCCGCAGACACCGCGCCAAGTGCGAAACCGGCGGCATTCCAGATGGGATGCAATGCAGTTGGCCGAACGCCGCGCTCCGCCATCATCTTGTCAAAGGCGTTGAGGTGCCGTTCCTCCTGCTCGGCCATATGCGCAATGCTGCGCGCGGCAGGGGTGCGGTCACCCATGATGGCAAGTTGTCCGGCGTAGATGCGTTTTGCACCAAATTCGCCCGCCTGATTCACGCGGATCATGCGTTCGATTGCCACTTTCCGCTCATCGGCGGTTTTCAGTTCTGTTTGTTGCGCCATATCATTGCCAAGATGAGGGCTGCACCGCCGAACGACAAGAGGAAATTATATCCGGCGAGCGAAATTCCGAACAAAGACCAGGGTGCGACATCGCATCGAACCAAAGGCGCGTTCAGGATGGACTTGAGCAAATCATCGCCTGTGCCCGAAATTGTCGCGGTGCACGCGGTAAGCCCTTCCCACCAGCCATATTCAACGCCAGCATGATATCCGCCAATGGCACCGCTGGTGGCGACCGCCAATGCGGCGAGTGCGACCAAGGTTTTGCGAAACGCGGCGTTGCCGACGCCAAAGGCAATCACGGCAATCGCAACGGCCGCAAAATGCGGGTAACGTTGCCACCAGCACATCTCGCAGGGATAAAGTCCGCCGATATATTGCGACCCATAAGCGCCTGCCAGCATTGCGGCGGGCAACAGCAGCACGAGCCAATGGGCCTTGTCATATTTCGATATCATTTTCGGGTCGAAGCCTTGGTCGTCATATATGGTCTG
>JANMJX010000155.1:0-2855 GCA_031371575.1 Sphingomonadales bacterium | reverse complement strand
GCAGTGCACGACATCGAACCAAAGGCTGTCGAGGCAAATGTTACTTCGGACTGGAAGCCAGAGGCCGACCCAGCGATTGGCGAAATGTTATTCCGGACCTGGTTGAATTCAGTCAAACAACCCGTGCGATTTGCAAAAACGTTGGCAAACACTGTTCCTGGTGTCGCCCGGCTTGGTAAAGAGATTGCCGGGGGCGATATTTCGTTAAAGAACGCCAAGATGGCGCCGCAAACTAAGCTAAACGGTAAGGTGTCTTCTCACCGGGTGTGGGACGGGGTGGTGTTCCAGCTATCGGATATACGCGCTATAAAAGAAAAGCTTGAAGGGGCGACGATAAACGACGTTATCCTTACAATTATTGGCGGCGGACTGCGCAAATATTTGCAGAAGCATGATGATCTGCCCGACCAGACGCTGTCCGCCATGGCCCCGATATCGGTGCGTGCCGAAGGCGAGAAAGATGCTTTGGGTAATCTGGTGTCAGCAATGGTTGTTCCGCTTGGTACCCATATTGAAAATCCGGCTGAACGGCTGCGCTTCATACATAAAGAAACGCAGAATTCCAAAGCGATGACGAATGCTGTAGGTGCGCGCACATTAACCGATTACAGTCAGTTCATGCCCGCCGCTCTTGCCGGATTGGCTGCACGTTTATACACACGACTTGGGGTATCGAATTTGCACTCGCCGGTATTCAACGTTGTCGCAACCAACGTTCCCGGGCCGCGTGTGCCGCTCTATTTCGCGGGCGCAAAGATGGTCCGGATGATGGGTACCGGGCCGGTGTTCGACGGCATGGGAATGATTAATGCGATTTACAGTTACGGAGCTGAAATCGCGATTTCATTTACCGCCGACCGGGACATGGTGCCAGACCCCGCGGCGTATGCTGCAGCTTTACAGGAAGCTTTTGACGAGTTGCTTGCCGCGGATATCCAAGGCCCCTTACCCAAATCCAAAAAGGCCGCTTCGAAAAAGGACAAATCCTGATTTGTCCTGGCCATATGGACAAAACTCAATCGCGCTTGCGATACCAGTTGCATGGCTGCGCCGTCAAAAATTGGGCCGATTGAATAGCCCGATCTGGAATGACCTGAACTTAATGCCCGGATGAGGGGTAGATCAGCGCCCGTGCGCCACTGCGCTCGAACGGCTTCCAGCCGCCCTCGGGCTGCGCCAATCGGTCGGCTATCGCCCACATAACAGCCGGATTGGCACCTAGCCCGCAATGACTACCGCGAACTTCAATATTGTCCGTGGTTTCGGACTTTGGTTCGCGTGAAGTCTGCCATGCTACGATCCCATCGTTCTTTGAAAAGACTGCAGTCGAGGGGACCGGAGGCACATCATGGCCCTCACGAACCTGTGCCTGAAGCTTGGGATCATCCATTTTCTGTCCCGTAAAATATTGATAAGCCCGCCACGCATTAGTCGCGCGCGGCGTGCCAGTAAGTGGCGAACCAAGCGATATCACCTGGCGGACCATATCCGGACGACGGCGCGACAGTTGCCGCGCAAATGCGCCACCAAGCGACCAACCGATGACTGTAACCGTACGGCCAGTCTTGGCATAGATTGCCTCAAGCCGATCAACCATTTTTTCGCCATCTGCGCCGACCGCGCGGGGCCCGAGATTTCGACCCAACTCCCACTGATAGGGGTCGTACCCCAACTTCTCCAGGTAGCGATACAGTGGCTTCATAGAGCCCTCGCCTGCCATAAAGCCCGGCAACAACAAAACCGGATGACCATCGCCCTTGGCAGCCTGCAACAGCACTGGCGCAGCCCAAGGAAGTGAGCCAACTTCAAGCAACGCCCGCGGCAGTTCGGTTAATGCGAGCAATAATGACGGCGCTTTAGCAGGGCTCATCTGCTCCGATGTGACTGATGCCAAATTAGTTCTCCACAAAACATATCAATCTAGGTCTATGCCGGTTTCTGGAGAGGCTAGGCGTGATGATCCGTGGACGTCAATCGCTTGTTTTACTTTGCACCTACAAAAACTGACACAAATATCTGATTTAGAACGGTTTAAAGCTATTCTATGGTGCTGCCAATTATGGATAAAATGCAATCGCCACGCGCGAAATCGTAACCTTCTTAAAAGCGACGATTGTCAGTCGCTGCTCATACCGCACTTTTACGATCTATGCGTATCATGCCAACCGCGGCTACCGCGGGATCAAGGGTCGCACCAGGAGACGGCGGGTTTTTCGGAATCCGTCGTTTCTACGTTTTAGCCAGCGCGTGGCAGTGCTGCCTGCCCTTGATTGTTTGAATATTGCTATTCCCAAACTGAAAAAGCCGCCAGTCTTTCGACCGACGGCTTTTTAGCAATCCACGCTGCTGAATTAAGCGGCCACGAGAGCCGATTGAGTCTTGCGGCGTTTCGTGCGCATCGCGCCGCCGACTGCGCCAAAACCGACAAACATCAGCGCCCAAGTCGAAGGCTCAGGCACGGCTGCCGCTATATCGGCAGTTTCAAAGTTGAAAGTGGTGCTGCCAGAAGTTGTCGAGAGTGTAACATTGTCGGCAAATGTATGGTAACCGAGCCCGGCGCCACCACCCGTGCCGATACTGATCCCGCCAACGAACGAACCGGCATTCAATGTCGATGCCCACTGTGCGATCGTCTTACCTTCGTTTTCGTTTCCACCGCTAATATAGAATTTATCCAACACTGATGACGTGTACCATGTGTCGCGTGCAGTAGTGCCATAAGTGTTGTTGTATGCGCCTTCCCAAATCAATTCTTTACGCGCGTTGGCGCCGGTATCGAATATGTGCAAGCGCAATGCAGGCGTGTAATCAACGTTGTAATTATTTGTAGAATCTCCGGCTATGCGCCAATCAAA
>JANMJX010000099.1:0-29605 GCA_031371575.1 Sphingomonadales bacterium | reverse complement strand
CCAATGTCGAGCACGAGGTGGCGAAGTCCTGATGCCAAATGCTGAAAGAAGCTGAAGGTTACCGCCAAGCCGACGAGCCGGAAAAACCAGTTGCTGGCAATTTGAAAGGCAGTCGCATCCGAACCCGCGGACACAACATATTGCCGAAACGTGGCATAGCTCTCAGCGCCGCCGCCAATGGCAGAAAGCCACCAAAGCAACGTCATCATCCCGACGGTGGCCAGAATGAAGCCGGTTGCGCGGTGGAATATCGAAATGGCCATCTGCGGCGACCAACGATACACCTGCAAATGCGGCGACAAAGGTCGGTTGGGGTTTTTCGCCATGATATCAGCGTCCTTCAAATGTGTCAGTGGTCGACGTTGGGTCGCTCTTTAATCGTTTAACGCCGTCGTGCAAGGCCCGGCCGGTGCGAAACGCGCAATCCGCCAGCGCTTTTGTGCAATGATCTATATCGGGAAATTGCGTCACGCACCAGCGCACCGGTCTGCAGCATAACCAGCTATTAACCAATTAACAGCTATTACACCATAATCGAACCGCATAGCGAACCACCGGTAAACAGGAACGAAAAATGGCAGAAAAACGGGACATTGAACTGTCGAGCGTCCAGACGATCATTGATGTCTTCAATAAGGATCAAAGCCTGGCACCCCGCTGCCGTAAGGTCGGCGAATTGCTCAAAGATCATTTTTATGAACTTAGCAGCTATTATTGGGACTATTGGATCAAGATGGGCAAATTCCCGGAGCTGGAAGATGCTGAGATCATAGAAAATACCCGAACCAAGACTGCCGCTTTCGTTGGCCGGCGATTGCGCGAGATTGATGGCGTTGAGTGGTCCAAATATCTGACACGCCAAGTCATGGATTCCTGCCACCGGGGTATTCCACTGGAACATGTGAATGCTGCCTCTACCCGAACCAATGCCCGCACTTTGGAGCTTCTTGGGACGGTATACGGGGTCGATAAACCGGATTATCAGGAACTTGCATTGGCCATCCTGACGACCACTGGATTGGAGTTGTCCATCATGGCTATGTGCTATTCGTCTTTTCATGCCGAGCAGAATGCCAGCAGGCGACGTGAGCAATCCGCGCAATTTGAATCCGACATCGGCACCGCAGCACATGAAGTTGCCGACCGGACTGCCGTGTTGCGACAACAGGCAGCGAGCAGTTCGCAAATGGCAAATGGCATGTTGTCAAAGGCGTCAGAGGTGGCAGCTGCTTCGGAACAGTCGGCTATTGCCATGCGTGAAGCTGCACAGACCGCGGCTGGACTTATTCGCGCTATCGAGGATGCCCGAACCGAAGTGGAGACAGCGGCTGACGTTGCCAATCGTGCGGCGGATGTTGCTACCAAAGGTGCCGCGGCTACCGACACGCTTTCGGAACAATCACAGTCGATCGAATCTATCCTCGGGCTGATCCGCGATATTGCCGGACAGACCAACCTCCTCGCACTCAATGCGACCATCGAGGCTGCGCGTGCTGGTGATGCAGGCCGCGGCTTTGCTGTCGTTGCACAAGAAGTCAAAAGTCTTGCAAACCAGACAGCTCAAGCCACCGACGAAATCGCACAAAAGATTTCCGCTATTCAAAGTGCCACAAAAGCGTCTGTCGAATCCAACGCGTCGATTCGCGAAACAGTCGACGAGGTAAAAATGTCCGCCGAGCGTATCCGTCGGGCAATGGAAGATCAGGCCCAGACAGTAACTATGATTACTGCGTCGGTGGACGAAACCGCGCTTGCGGCTGACCTCATGTCTAACACGATCTCGGCGATTCGCTCAGATACGGAAAATGTCGTGTCCGAAATCATGCAGCTTGAGGGTGGCTTTAGCGAGGTGAACGAGAAAATTTCCTCGCTCCAGGCGAACGCGACCCGGTTCGTCGGTAATCTCGGACGATAACTTTGGTTGAAATTTCATCGGCGCTGTGAAAAGCAACGCCGATGAAAACCCATATCATGATCACAGGTGCCTCGCGCGGTATCGGCGCGGCTATCGCCGCAAGCTTTGACCCCGCCAAAACAGAGTTGATCGCTACGTCCAGCAAAGATGGCGATCTTAACGATGCGGCGACTCCGGAACGTCTCTGGGCTTCGGCACTTGCGGCTTTGGACGGTCGAATCGACATTCTCATCAACAATGCGGGCGTGTTCGAGGAAAACCCCATAACGCGACCAGACGCTGAATGGCTGGCAAGTTGGGACCGCACCATGCAGATAAACCTTTCGGCCAGTGCTGACCTATGCCGGCGCGCGGTCCTGCACTGGCAAGAGCGCGGCGCTTCAGGTCGCATCGTCAACATCGCAAGCCGCGCCGCCCATCGCGGCGACAGCCCTTCGCATTGGCATTATGCGGCATCAAAAGCTGCTATGGTCGCGATGACCAAGACCATCGCTCGGGCTTACGCGCGACAGGGTATCTATGCTTTCGCCATCTGTCCCGGCTTCACCATGACTGGCATGGCCGAAGATTATCTGACAAGCCGCGGTGGCGACAAGTTGCTGGCTGATATACCGCTTGGCAAAGTAGCTGATCCCCAAGAAGTCGCGATTATGGCAAGATTTTGTGCATTGGAGGCCCCGCCCTCAATGACTGGAGCGGTACTTGACGTAAACGGCGCAAGCTATGTCCGCTAACTGGAAAGTCCGCTTTCCATGCACCCGCGCAGAGGCGGAGGCGCTTCACGAGGACGACGAGTGGCTCGCTTCGCTCGACCCGATGCCAACAATTGTTGCCGACGAGGTAGAGGCCTTTAACGATGCCAAATGGCGTCTGGACGCATATTTTTCGGTAAAGCCAAATAAACCGGTTATTGACGCAATCCATCGCCGCATTGTCAGCGCTGTACATGCAAAGCCACTGATCGAAAAACTTCCCGACGCCGACTGGGTCGTCTTGAGCCAGCAAGGCCTCAAACCTGTTCAGGCCGGACGCTTTTACGTCCATACCGCATCCAACAAGGGCAAATTGCCAAAAGGCACAGTGCCATTTCTGATCGAGGCTAGCCGCGCCTTTGGCACCGGAGGGCATGAAACGACCAGCGGGTGTCTGGCCATGCTCGACAATATGAAGCGCGCGGGTAAACGCTTCGATCTCATCGCTGATATCGGAACTGGCACAGGGTTACTCGCATTTGCAGCGCATCATTTATGGCCCAGTGCTTATTTGACGGCGTCTGACATTGACCCTGTCAGTGTCGACGTAACAAGAGAAAACGCCATAGCCAATAATGTGCCTTGCGGCGTATCCCAAGGCCAACTGGCACTTTGCGTCGCTGCGGGAACTGCACATGACCTAATCACCGGACGCGCTCCGTATGATCTTGTCATCGCCAATATTCTGGCCGGCCCGCTTATCGAGCTAGCGCCGTCGCTTGCCAATATCTTGTGCGAGGGTGGATCGCTGATATTGGCGGGACTGTTGGATACGCAAGCGGGGTCCGTGATAACGGCGTATCGGCGGCATGGTTTTCGCGTCGAAAAACGTGTCGATTGCGGTGACTGGCCGTGCCTCTGGCTGGTAAAGCGACGTACCTTCGGCTGGAAGCGGCCGGTGCGCGCAAACGGCGCGACGAGTCAGCCGCCCGGCGATTTTGGTACTTGGTAAAAAGCAGCATTGCGTCGTCAGGAAGCCTAAGCCATATCGGCGCTAATGAACATCGATCCCCCAACGGCAGATCTGGATTCGGCGCGACGCGCGAGGCTCGCTGAAGCGCTCATTCAGTCGGGGCGCGGCGACCGCAACGCGTTCGCGACAGTTTATACTGCAACCTCAGCGAAGCTTTTTGGTGTATGCTTGCGTATCTTTCCAGACCGGAACGAAGCGGAAGATGCATTGCAAGACGCCTATCTCACTATTTGGAACAAAGCTTCGAGCTTCGAAAGCGGTCGGGCCAGCCCGATCAGCTGGCTTGTGGCCGTCACGCGCAACCGTGCCATCGACCGGCTGCGTGCTAAAAAGAAAGCTGGTACAACCTCAATCGAGGAGGCTGCAGATATTGCCGACGCTACCCCCCTAGCGGACGCGCAATTAATTGAAGTGGCAGACGACCGAATCTTGCACGAATGTATATCGTCGCTCGATCAAAGCGATGCCCTCTTCATTCGAAGTGCCTTCATCGGCGGATCAACTTATGCCGATCTCGCCAAGCATGAAGGGCAGCCTTTAGGGACCGTTAAAAGCAGAATTAGACGGGCACTGTTAAAGCTGCGCAGCTGCATGGAGGGAGCAGCATGAGTGTCATGACTGAAGAAGATGTCACCCAAGCTGGTGAATATGTCCTTGGACTGCTCGATGCTGGCCAAGAGGCTGTTGTGGCTGCGCGAATAGCTACTGATCCCGATTTCGCTGCTGAAGTGGAGGCATGGCGCCTAAGGCTCAATCCATTGCTCGGGCCGGAGCAAGTGCCGCCTGCGGATCTTTGGTCGAAAATCGAAAAAGCCCTGCCTGCCGATACGCAGCAAGACCTTGGAACAGGAAAGCTCGTCTTCTGGCGCGCCTTGACTGGGATATCGATGACTGCCGCCATTTTCATGGGAATTCTGCTGGTCCAGAAACCAACCTCAGCTCCACCCAGTGCCACCCGGACGCCAATGGTTGCGGCTTTGGGCAGCGAGAATGGCAAGGCAGCTATCACAGCCCTTTACGACCGTAATCGCGGGACGATGCTCTTGACTCCCGTCGCCTTGGACACTGGCGCCCTATATCCTGAATTGTGGGTCGTACCCGCTGATGGCAAGGCCAGATCGATTGGTATGATGAAAGTTGGCAAGCCAACTGAAATGCAGGTCAGCTCTGAAATCCGCCAGTTCCTCAATGAAGGCGCCCTCCTCGCAATAACACCCGAACAAGCGCAGGGTGCGCCAAATGGCATTGCAACCGGGCCGATACTAGCCAGTGGAAAAATCACTATTTTGTGATTTATTTTCAGTGCCGATGCATCTGCGCCGCCAAAGCATCCGTAGCTGTTTTTAGCACGCCACTGGTTGGCTGTGCCTAGAAACAGGAAAGCTGAATCATGATACGCACAAATCGTTTAATCATCGCCCTTGCATTGGCCTCGTCAACCCTCGCCGGCACAGCAGCAATGGCTGATCATCACAAGATGGCAAGTCATAGCAATATGTCCAACCCAACGGTGGGCGGCGCCGCAATGGCACCAAACAAGACTATCGTAGCAAATGCATCTGCTGCGCCAAATTTGACGACATTGGTAGCTGCTGTGAAAGCCGCTGGCTTGGTCGACACACTTGCAAGTCCAGGTCCTTTCACCGTTTTTGCACCCACCAACACCGCTTTTGAAAAGCTTCCAGCTGGCACCGTCGGTACACTAGTGAAGCCAGAGAACAAGGCGCTCCTGACCAAAATCCTGACCTACCATGTTGTGGCGGGCAAATTGACTTCCACTGACATCGTCGCTGCAATCAAGGCAGGCGGCGGCACGGCTACCCTGACAACCGTAGCTGGCGAAAAGCTCAGCGCGCGCCTCTCGGGCAACAGCGTTGTTATCACCGATGGCAAGGGTGGACAGTCAGCCGTGACAACCGTTGACGTGATGCAGTCAAATGGCGTCGTCCATGTAATTGATTCCGTGTTGCTGCCATAAATGGCAGCTGGGTTGCCGGTCGCTATGTCCCCCTCTATTAGCGGCCGGCACCCTTTGCATAGGCTTGTGAGCCTCGCGTGATGACCATATCGTCTGGCAGAATTTCGCCGACAGAAATATCCGGTAACTCTTCCAAGCGCGCATATAGCGGCGCAAAGTCCGTTTCCACGGTCACTTTCAACAATTCATCGATGCCGGAAATGACAAAATAATTCTGCTGAAAATCGTCGATGCGATAATGGGTTCGCATTACGCGCAGCAAGTCGAACGCGATCCGGTTTGGGCTTGGGTCCTCGAGAGCAAAAATGCTCTCCGCATAACTTGAAACGATGCCAGCGCCATAGATCCGCAGACCGTCCCGCTGCTGGATGAGACCAAATTCCACCGTATACCAGTATAAGCGGGCCAAATGGTCCAGCGCGCCAAAGCCAAGCGATCGCAAACCGCCTTTACCATATGCGACCATATAATCTGCAAACACAGGATCGGCGAGCATCGGCACATGTCCAAAGACATCATGGAATATGTCTGGCTCCTGCAGATAATCGAGCTGCTCGGGCGTCCGGATAAAGTTACCGGCAGGAAATCGGCGGTTGGCGAGATGGTCGAAAAATACATCGTCGGGGACGAGCCCCGGCACGGCGACAATTTGCCACCCGGTAGCCGCCATAAGCCGTGCGTTCAATTCTCGATAATCCGGGATCCCCGGTTGGGATAGCTTTAGCACGTCAATCCCGCGCAAAAATGCGTCAGCCGCGCGACCGGGAAGCATTTCGGACTGCCGCGCAAACAATGTGTCCCACATGGCGTGCGCGTCGGCGGTGAACGCTTCCCAGTTTTGGGGCACTGTCCAATCGGCATTGGCCCCCTCCGGCGGGGTTTCATACACGTGGGAGATATTTTTCATCCGAACTGGTTACACTTGAAACCGTTTGGCAGCAACAATCTCCGCAGCAATATTATGCGCTTGCAACGATGCGCGCCCATTCGCCTTCATCGATCACTTGAATGCCAAGGGCAGTTGCCTGCTTCAATTTTGAGCCCGCGCCGGGTCCGGCCACAACGAGATCGGTTTTTGCACTGACCGAGCCTGCAGCCTTGGCGCCAAGTGCTTCAGCCTGCGCTTTCGCCTCGTCGCGGCTCATCGTTTCTAGCTTTCCCGTAAAGACAATGGTCTTCCCGGTCCATGCGCTTTCCCGAACATTCGATACATAGGCTGGCGGATGCACCTCCTTGAGAAGATCGTTCCAAACCGTCAAATTGTGTGGTTCGTGGAAAAAATCGCCCAACGCCTCCGCCACAGCGCCGCCCACACCGTCGATTGCAGTAACATCGGTAATGGCAGCAGCGTCCGCTTGCGCCAACTTCAGGCCGACTTCAGCAATGGCTTCTGCCGTCCCGAATGTTTTGAACAAATCGCGCGCGGTGACTGCCCCGATATGGCGGATCCCAAGACCGAATAGAAGTCTGGCGCCATCAGGCGCACGCTTTGCGTCAATCGCTGCCAACAGGTTATCCACAGACTTATCCTGCCACCCCTCCCGCAACAGAATATCGGCGCGGCGTCGGCGTAGCCGGAAAATATCGGCCGGGCTTTCCAGCCATCCAAGGTCAAAAAACTCCTGAATCGTTTTCTCGCCAAGGCCTTCGATATCGAGCGCAGCGCGGCTGACAAAATGGATCAGCCGCTGAACCCGTTGGGCGGGACAAATCAGTCCGCCCGTGCAGCGCACGTCAACTTCGCCCTCTTCCGCAACGGCTTCCGAACCACATTGCGGGCAGACTGCAGGAAATGCATATGGCGGCAGATCCGCGTCGCGCGTCAGATTTTCGACAATCTGGGGAATGACGTCCCCTGCCCTTTGCACGACGACACGGTCGCCCGGACGCACGCCGAGACGTTCAATCTCATCACGATTATGCAAGGTGACATTGGATACGACGACACCACCCACGGTAACGGGCGCCAATCGCCCGACAGGCGTAAGCTTACCGGTGCGGCCTACCTGGATATCAATAAGCTGAAGCGTCGTTTCAGCGCGCTCCGCTGGGAATTTGTGGGCAATCGCCCAGCGCGGCGATTTGGCAACAAATCCAAGCCGTTCTTGCCAGTCCAAGCGGTCAACCTTGTAAACAACGCCGTCAATATCATAAGGCAGATCGGCTCTCTGACGCTCAATATCGGCATAATGCCGCAATGCATCCTCGCTGTGGTCAAACCGTAACAGCAATGGCGAAACCGGCACACCCCATGACGCAATAGCGGCCATGACGGTGCTTTGTGTATCGGCTGGCAACGCGCTCACCTCCCCCCAACCATGCGCCAGAAACCGCAACGGACGGGTCGCAGTGATCCTGGCATCCTTTTGCCGCAGCGATCCGGCAGCAGCATTGCGCGGATTGGCAAAGAGCTTTCCATCCTTTGCCTTCTGGATCTCATTTATCGCGACAAAGTCGGATTTCGCCATATAGACTTCGCCACGGATCTCAAAAATCGCGGGCACGTCACCCTTAAGCTGCTGCGGAATATCGCCTATATATGCGACGTTCGCGGTTACATCCTCACCAACGCTGCCGTCACCGCGCGTTGCCGCCTGCTTCAGCACGCCTTCTTCATATCGCAAAGACAGTGACAGACCGTCGATCTTGTCCTCAGCAGTCAAGGCAACATCCACATCTGGCGCAAGGTTCAGGAAACGCCGCACGCGGGCTACGAAATCATACACATCCTGCGCAGCAAACGCATTGTCGAGGCTCATCATGCGTTTGGCATGGGTGATTTTCTTCAAACCTGATCCGTCAACCGCGGCTCCAACCTGCCTGTTCGGGCTGTCGGCGCGCACCAGTTGGGGGAACGCCGCCTCGAGTTCATTATTCCGGCGGACCAGTGCATCATATTCGGCGTCGGATATCTCCGGGGCATCTTCAGCGTGGTAGCGTTGATTGTGATAGGATATCTGCCTTGCCAACCGCATCAGTTCGTTGGCTGCGTCAGCTTCCGTCATGTCCCAGCTCCATCAGCCAAGCCAGATATGTGCCTCATACCGCCTCCAGAAGGCGCTCTGCTTGGGCTCGTGCTTCGTCAGTGACCTCTGCACCCGACAACATGCGGGCGATCTCCTGCCGGCGTGCTGCAGCGTCCAGCAACGTAACACCCGTGCGGGTGACTGTACCTTGGCTCGACTTGGCGATGAAGTAATGCGCCTTTCCTCTCGCTGCGACCTGAGGGCTATGGGTAACGGCCAGCAACTGTGTGCGGGTGGCAAGCCGCGCCAGACGCTCGCCAATCGCCGCTGCAACCGCCCCGCCGACGCCTCGGTCAATTTCATCAAATATAATCGTGGCGGCACCACCTTCTTCGGCGAGTGCCACTTTAAGTGCCAGTATGAAGCGCGACAATTCACCCCCGGATGCAATCTTTGCCAGTGGCGCAAACGGCGCGCCGGGGTTCGTCGAAATAAGGAACTCGACCCGGTCCATGCCCCATGCCGTCCATCGGTCCTCGGGAAGCCGTTCGACGGCTGTCTGAAACTGCGCCGCATCGAGCTTGAGCGGGGCAAGCTCGTTTTTGACGGCCGCGTCTAATTTGGCTGCAGATGCCTGACGCGCCAGTGACAAAGCCGTTGCGGATTCGGCATAAGCATTATGTTTTGCCGTAACTTCGGCTTCCAACAAAGCCAGACCTTCGCCGCCAGCTTCAATCGACTGAAGCTGCGCCGCGAGCCTTTCGAGCAACGCTATGACCCCGTCAGGCGCAACATTATGCTTGCGCGCCAATGCGCGCAGTTCAAACAAGCGCTCCTCAATTTCGTCAAGCCGTGCCGGTTCATATTCAATCGCCCGTGCAGCTGCGTTCAACTTGTCCTCGGCTTCGCTTGCCTCAATCACGGCCCGGTCAAGCGACGTCAGGGCTTCTGCCAATAAGGGGTGCGCATCGGCCAATCGGTCAAGTTTGCGGGCGGCGCTTCGAATAAGCGACAGACCACTTTTAGGTCCGTCAAAGCTCTCAAGAACGCCCTTCAGATCCTCCGCAATCCGTTCGCCTTTCTGCATATCGGATCGCTCGCCAGCCAGCTGTTCTTCTTCGCCCGGTTGCGGGTTGAACGCGGACAGCTCGGCCACGGAATGTTCAAGCCATTCGCGGTCGCGGGCAGCGTTTTCGAGCGCCTCACGCGCAATATCCAGACGCGCTTTTGCATCCTGCCATGCGGTAAAATTGGCGGAGACTGTTACGGTGTCGCTTCGGCCGAAAGCGTCCAGCAAACCGCGGTGCCCCCGCGCGTTGAGCATGCCGCGATCATCGTGTTGACCATGAATTTCAACTAATGCTGCGCCAACTTCGCGCAACAATGCAGCCGAACAGGGCTGGTCATTGATAAATGCCTTACTCCCGCCATCGGCCTTGACAGACCGGCGAATGATAAGCGGTTCAGCCAAGTCGATGTCGATGTCGTTTTCTGCCAGAAATGCTGCAACATGTGCTGGTGCGTCGAAGCTTGCAGTGACTTGCGCCTTTTCGGCGCCCGACCGGACTAGGCCGCTATCGGCGCGGGCACCGAGGGCCAAACCAAGCGCATCGAGCAAGATGGATTTACCAGCCCCCGTCTCCCCTGTAAGCACACCGAGTCCGCCTGCAAACTCTAAGTCCAGTGCCTCGATCAGCACGACATCGCGGATCGAAAGCGCCGTTAGCATTGCATTACGCGGCGGGCACGTGCTTCTGAATCAGGTTATACGCACGGGCGTACCATTCGCTGCCGGGATAGTTGGCACCGAGCACCGCCGCAGCTTTCTTCGCCTCTTCAGGCACGCCCATCGCAAGATAGCTTTCGGTCAAACGGTACAATGCCTCTGGCGAGTGAGTCGTCGTATCATATTTTTCAACAACTTCGCGGAAGCGCAACGAGGCTGCCAGCCAGAGCGCGCGGCGTTGGTAAAAGCGCCCGATCTCCATTTCTTTCCCCGCCAAGTGATCGCGCACAAGATCCATTTTCAACGTTGCATCTGAAGCATATCGCGACGTGGGATAGCGACGCTGCACTTCGCCAAGAGCGGCAAGCGCCTGCTCCGAAATTTTCTGATCACGAGTCACGTCGCTGATTTGTTCGTAATAGGACAAAGCGATTAGATAATACGCATAGGATGCGTCTTTGTTACCTGGGTGAATCGAGAGGAACCGGCGCGATGACTGGATCGATTCATTGTATTTCTGCGCCATATAATAGCTGAAGGCACTCATGAGCTGAGCACGACGCGCCCAAGGGGAATATGGGTGCTGACGTTCAACTTCGTCAAACAATGCTGCAGCAACTTCATACTGTTTGGCGTCGAGCTTGGTTTTAGCCGCTGTATACAGGGTGTTCACGTCGCGCGCGACATAACGCGTGTTGCTACCCGGCTTTGCACCGCCGCCGCCAATACCCAAAGCAGCACAGCCAGAAAGCAAGGTGGATACGGCTAAAACCGCCACGGGTACGAGGATTTTTTTGTTCATGGACTTTCCCTAGATAATCTTGTCGGCCCCGCCAAGCCTTTTGCTTGGGCATGCTGATAAAGACGCACCAAGCGTGCCGGAATGTTGCTGTATAGGTGATGAACTGACTGTCAAATTGGGATCGATAAAACTGCAGCTACCTCCCAAACGAACCTTTGCTTTTACTGCCATTCTCTAATGAAAAAAGGGGCTGCCGAAGCAACCCCTTTCCTCTCCATCCTTTTGCAGGATATTCTGTTTGGCGCATGATCGCCGGCCTTAATGTAAAGCTCAGTCCTTCAGGAAAGCTGGCACATGGTCGGGATCGCCCCCGCCATTGTTGTTGCCGCCGTCTGAACGTTCTTGGCGAGGTCCACGATCGCCGCGGCCTTCACCACGACCGCCGCCTTCACGACGTGGGCCACGGTCGCCACGGCCTTCGCCCCGACCACCACGATCTCCACCACCGCCACCTTCACGGCGGGGACCACGATCGCTGCGCTCGGTCTTTTCACGTGGCGGACGCGTATCTTCCAGCTCTTCACCGGTCTCCTGATCCACAACGCGCATCGACAGACGCACCTTGCCGCGCGGGTCGATCTCGAGAACCTTGACCTTTACGTCCATGCCTTCGCTGACGACGTCGGTTACCTTCTCAACACGCTCGTTGCGCATTTCACTGACGTGGACAAGACCGTCCTTACCACCCATGAAGTTTACGAACGCGCCGAAGTCCACCAGATTGACGACTTTACCGTCGTAGATCTTGCCGACTTCTGCTTCTTCAACGATGCCCGAAATCCACTTGCGTGCCGCTTCGATTTGCGAAATGTCGGATGACGAAATCTTGATAAGACCTTCATCGTCGATGTCGACCTTTGCGCCGGTTGTTGCCACGATTTCGCGGATAACCTTGCCGCCAGTGCCGATGATGTCGCGGATCTTCGCTTTGTCGATCTGCATTGTTTCAATACGTGGAGCGTGTGCCGACAATTCACCGCGGGCTTCGCCCAGAGCTTTCGCCATTTCACCAAGAATGTGCGCGCGGCCTTCCTTAGCTTGGTTCAGCGCGGCTTCAAAGATTTCGCGGGTGATACCGGCAATCTTGATATCCATCTGCATCGTAGTGATACCTTCAGACGTACCAGCTACCTTGAAATCCATGTCGCCAAGATGATCTTCGTCACCAAGAATATCCGACAGAATTGCGTAATCCTTGCCTTCAAGGATCAGGCCCATTGCGATACCGGAAACCGGACGCTTGATGGGAACGCCAGCGTCCATCATCGCAAGGCTTCCGCCGCAGACCGACGCCATCGACGACGAACCGTTCGATTCGGTAATGTCGCTGGTGATACGGATGGTGTAAGGAAATTCTTCCTTGGTTGGCAGCACGGCATGCAGTGCGCGCCACGCGAGCTTGCCATGGCCGATGTCACGGCGGCTTGGCGCACCAAAGCGGCCAACTTCACCGACACTGTATGGTGGGAAGTTATAATGCAGCATGAAGTTTTCATAATGCAGACCGCCAAGACCGTCGATCATCTGCTCTGCATCCTTGGTGCCCAAGGTGCAGGTTGCGATGGTCTGGGTTTCACCACGGGTGAACAAAGCCGAACCATGTGAACGTGGCAAGAAGTGTGTCTCTGCCAAGATCGGGCGAATTTGCGAGGTCGTGCGTCCATCAATACGGGTGCCGTCCTTGAGGATGGCGCCGCGAACGATTTCGGCTTCAAGCTTCTTCATCAGCTTGCCCGCCGCCATTTGGTCCTGCGGGCTCGCATCAGTGAAAGCTTCCTTGGCAGCAGCGCGCGCAGCATTCAGTGCATTCGACCGTGCCGACTTGTCGGTCAGCTTGTACGCTGCAGCAATATCCTTGCCGATCAGCTTCTTGAGCTTGTCCTTAGCAGCCGAAAGATCGGCCTGCTCAGCCATCGCCCAAGGCTCTTTTGCAGCTTGCTCGGCCAGCTTGACGATAGCCTTGACGACTTCCTTACATGCATCATGCGCGAACAAGACGGCACCAAGCATGATTTCTTCCGAAAGTTCATTGGCTTCGGATTCAACCATCATCACTGCGTCATAAGTTGCAGCGACGACCAGATCGAGGTCGCCTTCGGCAACCTGCTCGTCGGTTGGGTTCAGGATATATTCGCCGTTCAAATAACCAACGCGGGCTGCGCCGATGGGTCCCATGAACGGAACGCCTGAAATGGTCATCGCAGCCGACGCAGCAACCAGTGCCAGAATGTCGGGCTCGTTCTGGCCATCATAGCTGAGAACCTGCGCGATACAGTTGATTTCGTTATAGAAACCTTCTGGAAACAACGGGCGAAGTGGTCGGTCGATCAGACGCGAAACCAGAGTTTCCTTTTCGGTCGCACCGCGCTCGCGCTTGAAAAAGCCACCGGGAATCCGGCCAGCTGCAGAATATTTTTCCTGATAGTGAACGGTGAGCGGGAAGAAATCCTGGCCATCCTTCACAGATTTTGCAGCGGTAACCGCGCAAAGTACAACAGTTTCGCCAAGCGATGCCATGACAGCGCCGTCGGCTTGACGGGCAACTTTGCCCGTTTCGAGTGTCAGGGTTTGTCCGCCCAACTCGATTGATACAGTTTTCGTATTAAACATAGATTTTCCTTTGACCCGCATGCCCAATGCGATGCGGGGCCTCTTGAGTTGCGGACATACCGATCCGCTGCGGATGGGGCATTTTCGAGCCCCGATGGCAGTCCAGCCTCATTGCCGGAGTGCCCTGTTCATGCTCGCCTGAAGCATATTCAGGTGACGCAATACGCAAACGGCCCGCCAAGGCGGGCCGAAAGTTTGAATTACTTACGAAGTCCAAGCTTCGCGATCAGGGCGGCATAACGCTCACCATCGATCTTCTTTAAATAATCGAGAAGCGAACGACGCTTGTTGACCATTTGGAGAAGTCCGCGACGCGAATGATTGTCCTTGTGGTGGTCTTTGAAATGGGAAGTCAGGGCATTGATCCGGTCGGTCAGGATTGCAACCTGCACTTCTGGTGATCCGGTATCGTTAGGCTCGCGCGCGTGCTCTTTGATGACTTGGGCTTTACGTTCTGCAGTAATCGACATATTTTTCCTTCGTACATCATGGAGTAAGATTAAAGCCACGAACGGTTTTCAATATCCCGTCGATGTTCTCCACCAGAGCAATGGGCCGCAAATCTGCGCCCCTCGCCCAATGTAGCCCATCTTTCATGGCAATCCCGGTCAAGACGCGGCCCTGTTGGACCGCCCTTGCCTGTTCCGGGGAGAGATCAAGAGCCGGGATGTCGACCAGCCCTGCCTCTATCGGCAAGATAATGTCTTCTTGCGCGGCTCCTTGGCCGAATGCATTGAGTTTGTCCAGCGAAATCGCGCTTTGCAGGCTGAATGGGCCTGCGCATGTGCGGCGAAGCATCGACACATGGCCCACCGTGCCAAGGGCATAAGCGATATCCCGGGCCAGGCTGCGGATATATGTGCCTTTTGAGACATGAGCAGATAATGTCACCGACCTCAACGGCGCGTCACCCGGAACTTGTTCTAGGATCCATTCCGCTTCGATACTCTCCGGTCTCCGATTCACAACAGATGCCGAAACGCGCTCAGCATGACGAAGGTTGAGGTTATGAACCGTGATCGAACGCGATTTCATATCAACGACTTCACCCGCACGCGCCAAGTCATAAGCGCGTTTACCATCAATCTTGATCGCCGAAAATGCCGGCGGAATTTGTTCTATTGGACCAGCAAATCTGGGCAGAACCGCATTCAGCTCGTCCGTAGTTGGACGATGCCCTGAAGTCGCGACGACCTCTCCCTCAGCATCCAACCCGCTGGTTTCAATCCCGAAGCAAATGGTAAAATCATAGGTTTTGGACGCATCCAGCATCCGGCCACATAATTTGGTCGCTTCCCCAAGTGCTATTGGCAGCACGCCGGTTGCCAGTGGGTCGAGCGTGCCGCCATGGCCCACCTTCACTTTGCCAAAGCCTGCCGCGCGCAAATTGCGCTTTACCGCCGCAACGGCTTGTGTCGAACCAAGACCCAATGGTTTATCGAGGACGATCCAGCCATGCATGCCCTGCCCTTTACGGCACAACCAACTTAAGTCAATTTGACGGCGCTACAACGTCCTTGCTTGCCTCTACGGCGGCCTTGCGTAGTTTCAGCCGCTCCTTGCGAGGTAAAGGCTTATTGGCCGTCACAAGGCTCGCAACCGCGCACCGTTCGCCTGCAACCAGGATGGTGCTGAATTTGTCGAAGGTTGCGGAACCGCGCGTATCAAACCCAATAGCTTGCACAAAGTTTAGTTCCTGACATCCGCCGAGCAATTCAGCGTAATACCAGCGCCGCTGCCGGTCCTCCAACCAGATGCCCTCATTACCATCGGCTTCAAAGTTGCGGATCGCGCCTTGATTGGGGAAATTGATCTGCGTTTCGACACCCAGTTCCGGCCAGACATAACTGGCTGTAGTTTTAGCTTCAGCAGCGCCAGTCAAGATAGCAGCGGCTAATAAAACGGAGATCGCAGATTTCATCATGCTGATGATTATATCCACGCGTGGATGAACGCCGAATGAAAAACTAGCTGCGCGAACGCGCCTCGTTAAAATGTTTTCGGCACATGGCGACATAGCGATCATCTCCGCCAATTTCCGTCTGTGCGCCATCAACAACGGCTTTGCCATGTTCATCAACGCGCAAATTCATCGTTGCCTTTCTGCCGCAGTCGCAGACACCCTTCAGCTCGACGAGACTATCTGCAATGCCCAGTAATGCTGCCGAGCCTGGAAAAAGTTCCCCCTGAAAATCGGTGCGCAAACCATAACAGACAACAGGAATTCCTGCCTTGTCTGCAAGACCCGCCGCTTGCCATACCTGGTCTTTGGTCAGAAACTGCGCTTCATCGATGAGGACACATGCCAAAGGCGTCTCCTGATGCTGAGCAAGTACTGCCTTTTCGATATCGGTCGTGGCCTCAAACCGGCTAGCGTCGCCTGACAAGCCAATACGCGAACTGATCGCGCCGAAGCCGGGGCGGTCATCAATAGCTGCTGTCCAAAGCATGACCTGCATGCCGCGCTCACCATAATTGAACGCCGCTTGCAACAATGTGGAGGATTTGCCTGCATTCATCGATGCATAATAGAAATACAGCTTGGCCATCAGCCCGCGTCGTCTGCGGCATCACCCGCTTCATCATCCGTCAGGTCTTGCTGAACTTTCGGCGCACTCAAGAGCGTTTCGATATGAGTCGCCTGATCGAAACTGTCATCCGCAAGGAATTTGAGTTTTGCCGCATATTTCATGCTGACGCGCGCAGCGACTTCCTTTTGGAAAAACGCCGTGTTCGTGCGTAACGCCTTCAGCACAACGGCTTCATTTACACCAAGCAATGGCTTGATAAAGGCTGTTGCATGCCGGAGGTCTGGAGACATACGGACCTCAGTTACACTGACGCTATGGCTGTTCAGAACGTCATCGTGCACCTCGCCGCGTGCAAGCAGTTCCGACAAGATATGCCGGAATTGCTCACCTACGCGCAGGAGGCGGACCGAGCGGCCCTCGGGGCCAGTATCGTTATGTTTAGCCATAATTTTTGACTCTCGAACGAGCTAAAATCACAACGTCCGTTCACGCTCCTCGATCTCAAAGACTTCGAGCATATCGCCTGCCTTGACATCGTTCGTGTCCGCCAGCACGACACCGCATTCGAGGCCAGCACGGACTTCGTCGATATTGTCCTTGAAGCGACGCAGCGACGCAATGGTTGTTTTCGAAACGATGACGTCCTCGCGGGTAAGACGGGCATAAAGTCCCTTCTTGATGACGCCTTCGGTGACCAACAGACCAGCGGCCTTGTCGCGCTTGCCCGATTTGAACACATCCTTGACTTCGGCGCGTCCAACGACAGTTTCGATGATTTCCGGTCCAAGTTCGCCGGCCATTTCCTTGGCAATGTCGGCGGTCAGGTGATAAATCACGTCGAAATATTTCAGACGCACCCGGTCACGTTTGGCTAGCGCGGCTGCCTTGGCGTTCGGACGCACGTTAAAGCCAATCAATGGCGCATTTGACGCAGCCGCCAGCAACATGTCGGACTCGGTGATACCACCAACGCCCGCAAGCAATACGCGCACCTTGATGTCTGCCGTCGAGATATTGTTGAGCGCAGTCACAATGGCTTCGACCGAACCCTGCACATCGCCCTTAATCACCACAGGATATTCCATCGCACGTGTCGCGGACAGATTATCAAACAGATTATCCAGATTTGGCGTAACCTGCGCAGTGCGCACCTTGGTCGATTGTTCCTTACGGTACAATGCAACTTCCCTTGCGCGGGCTTCGTTTTCCACCACAGTCAGAACATCGCCTGCCGATGGCACACCGGTCAGGCCAAGCACCTCTACAGGTGTCGCCGGGCCAGCTTCGGCAACCTGCTGACCCTTGTCATTAATCAACGCGCGAACCTTGCCGCTTTCCGCGCCGACAACGAAAATGTCACCGCGCTTCAGCGTGCCGCGTTTCACCAGAACAGTTGCTACCGCACCGCGGCCCTTATCAAGCTGAGCTTCGACAACCACCGCTTCAGCCGCGCGATCAGGATTGGCCTTCAATTCCATGACCTCTGCCTGCAACGCGAGCTTTTCAAGCAAAGTATCAAGGCCGGTTTTCTTGAGCGCCGAAACCTCGACGTCCTGGACTTCTCCGCCCATTGCCTCGACCACAACTTCATGCTCCAACAGACGCTCACGCACCTTTTGCGGGTTGGCGCCTTCCTTGTCGACCTTGTTGATGGCGACGATCATGGGCACATTTGCAGCCTTGGCATGCTTGATGGCTTCGATAGTCTGCGGCATCAGGCCGTCATCAGCTGCTACGACCAGAATGACGATATCCGTTACCGATGCACCGCGCTGACGCATTTGGGTAAATGCTTCGTGGCCTGGCGTATCGAGGAAAGTGATGACTGAGCCATCCTTTGCCTTCACCTGATAAGCGCCGATATGCTGCGTTATTCCGCCTGCTTCGCCCGATACGACATTTGCGCCGCGCAAGGCATCCAAAAGCGACGTCTTACCGTGGTCGACATGGCCCATGACAGTTACGACCGGTGGACGCGACTTCATGGTTTCTGCGGCATCTACGTCGTCGTCATGGAAGATGTCGACGTCCGCATCCGACACGCGGGTGATGTTGTGGCCAAACTCTTCAACCAGCAATTCCGCCGTATCCTGGTCGATTGTTTCGTTGATCGTGACTGGCATGCCCATTTTGAACAGTGCCTTGACCAGATCGCTGCCCTTTTCAGCCATACGGTTGGCAAGTTCTTGCACCGTGATGGTTTCAGGAACGACAACATCACGTGTTTGCTTCACCTGCGCCTGACGGCTTCCGCCGCCATGCAGACGCTTTTCCTTTTCACGCGCACGTTTCAGCGCGGCAAGCGAGCGTGCACGGGCGCCATCATCGCCTTCAAGCGCACGGGTAACAGTCAGCTTACCCGATTGGCGGCGGTCATCGGCTGCGCCACGCGTTGGACGATGCGGAGCCTTTTTGACTTCCTCACGCTCGCGCTCAGGACGCTTGGGGGCTTCTACAGGGGTAAAGCGTCGCGGGGCTGGTGCAGCACCATCCTTGTTGGATTCTTCTGCGACTGGCTCAACTGTCTCGGCCTCAACAGGAACAACCGCGTCAACGACGGCTGCCGCCGGCGGAGGCGCTGCTGCTTCATCTCGATTTGCTTGCGCACGCAGGCGCTCGGCTTCGGCGCGCTGGGCGCGTTGCTCGGCTTCGCGACGGCTGCTTTCCTCAAGCATCGCCAAGCGGGCCTCTTCAGCCTCGCGCAGCAGCTTCGCCTGACGTTCCTGACGGCTGAGCATGTCAACCGGAGCTGAACGCTGGGCAGGCGCTGCTGGCGCGCGGGCTGGAGCAGTTGCAGCAGCAGTCGGAGCAGCAGCGGGAGGCGGCGGTGGCGGTGGTTCCGCAACTTCGGGTTCAGGTGCATAGCCTGGCTTGCCCACGAGCCGCTTGCGTTTCACCTCAACCACAACCTTGTTGGTGCGGCCGTGGCTAAAGGTCTGTTTGACTTCACCTGACTCAAGCGAGCGGCTCAAAGTGAGCGGCTTGCGCGTCAAAGTCGGCTTATTGTTGGTATCATCACTCATCGAAACAGAACCCGTCCTTACTCAGTCAATTGCGGAGATGTCAGTATCCAGGCCCCGCAAGTCCGCAACCGAAGCAGCGGAATCGAGTGGCGCATTACTGCATCCTTTGAAATTTAGCCAGCGTCCAAGATGATGCATCACCCTCTCAGCCGCTTTTTGGTTAATCAGTGCGACATGCACAGCATTTTGGCGTCCAAGCGCTCCGGATAACGCGTCCCGATCCACGGGCAACTTCACGCCGCCCTTTCCGGATCCTTCAGCGTCCTCGCCCACGCGCCAAGCCTGATCGCGCTTACCGGCGCCATCGGTGCTGGCGTCCGACGCATGCAGCAACAAGCGAACCTGCCCGCTGCGTGATGCGGAATCGATTTTCTCTGCACCTAAGATAAGATGCCCTGCGCGCGCTTCCAACCCCAAGCGATCCAGAAATGCCTTTTCGAGCCCACGGTCGATGCGGCCGACCAAGTCATCGATAATCTCGATTTTGTCCGTCTTGAATGCACGGCGCAGCAAGCCCGCCAATTTGCCTTTGGCTATTGCTTTGGACAATTCAGCTTCTGTCACGCCTATCCACGCGCCACGGCCAGGAGCCTTGGCAAACAAATCGGGCGCAATGCTACCATCAGGGCCAAGCGCAAGCCGGATGAGCTGGGCGCGGGTCCCATGCTCACCTGACAATATGCACTTCCTTATTGGGGAGTGTCGGTTCTCATTGAGAGTCGTCCGCTGCAATCGCGTCCTCCTCTGTGAGTTCAGGTGCCGCAGCGCCATCTTCGTCTTCGAACCAGTGCGCACGGGCCGCCATGATAATCTCGTTACCCTGCTCTTCCGAAAGACCAAAGGTGGCCAAAATGCCCGCCTTGTCTTCCGTCCGGTTGCGACGCATTTCGCGATCACTGCGTTCGTTACGACGCGGTTCGCGCGCCTTCTGGATCAATTCGTCGGTTGCAAGATCAGCCAAATCGTCAAGCGTTTTGATACCGGCCTTGCCCAGGACCACAAGCATAGCTTCGGTCAGGATTGGCAATTCTGCAACGGCATCATCAACGCCCAATTCACGGCGCTCGGCACGGTTTGCTTCTTCGCGGCGATCCAGCGCTTCTTGCGCACGGCTCTGAAGTTCTTCAGCCAGACCTTCGTCAAAGCCTTCGATGGCAGCGATTTCGGACGGATCGACGTAAGCGACTTCTTCGAGTTCGCTAAAGCCTTCAGCAACCAGCAACTGGGCAAGCGTTTCATCAACGTCCAGCTCCTGCTGAAACATTTCCGACCGCTCGACAAATTCCTTCTGCCGCTTTTCGCTCGATTCCGCTTCGGTCATGATGTCGATGCCGCGGCCAGTCAACTGCGACGCCAGACGGACATTCTGTCCGCGGCGCCCAATCGCCAGGCTCAACTGGTCGTCAGGAACGACAACTTCAATCCGGCCTTCTTCCTCGTCGATCACAACGCGGCTCACCGTGGCTGGCTGCAACGCATTAACGATGAACGTCGCGGTGTCTTCCGACCATGGAATGATGTCGATTTTCTCGCCCTGCATTTCCTGCACGACAGCCTGAACACGGCTTCCCTTCATGCCAACGCATGCGCCGACAGGATCGATGCTGCTGTCATAGCTGATAACGCCAATCTTGGCGCGGCTGCCTGGGTCGCGTGCGGCGGCCTTGATCTCGATGACACCGTCATAAATTTCAGGGACTTCCTGAGCGAACAGTTTCTTCATGAAATCAGGATGTGCACGGCTTAAAAGAATTTGCGGTCCACGGTTTTCGCGCTGAACCTTCATGATGAGCGCACGAACGCGGTCGCCGCCACGCACAACTTCGCGCGGGATTTGCTGGTCACGTCGGATAACGCCTTCGGCTCGTCCGAGGTCCACGACCACATGTCCGAACTCAACCGACTTCACGACACCAGTGATGATTTCGCCAGTGCGGTCCTTGAATTCTTCGAACTGGCGCTCGCGTTCCGCGTCACGCACCTTCTGGAAAATGACCTGCTTTGCAGATTGGGCATCAATGCGGCCCAAGTCCACGGCGGGCAATGGGTCAACAATGAAGTCGCCAACTACGGCGCCTTTTTGCAACTTATCTGCCTGTTTCAGATCGACTTGCTTGAAATAATCTTCGACTTCTTCAACGACTTCGACAACGCGCCAAAGGCGCAGGTCGCCAGTCTGGGTGTCCAGCTTTGCGCGGATGTCATTTTCCGCGCCATAACGCGCACGGGCAGCACGCTGAATAGCTTCTTCAAGCGCTTCGATTACAATCGCCTTATCGATCATTTTCTCGGTGGCGACCGCATTGGCAATTGCAAGCAATTCAGCCTTGTTCGCGGCAATACTACTGGCCATGTTTTTAGTCTTCCTGTGCTTCGTCGTGAATGGGTTCAGCCTCTACTTCGTCCACTCCATCGCTGTTGATGGGCGCAGTCGACGCAATAAGGCGGTCTGTCAAGAGCAGCTTGGCATGGCCAAGCGCTGAAAAGGAAAAGGTCAGGCGTCCTGCCTTGCGATCATCGACGTGGATATTCTCGCCATCGACACCTGCAAGGTCACCGCGAATATTTTTGCGGCCATCCATAGGTTCGCTCAACTCGATCTTGGCCTCGTGCCCGACCCAGTCGGCAAAATCTGCAATGCGGGTCAGCGGCCGGTCAATTCCTGGCGAGCTGACTTCAAGACGATAGGCTTCAACAATGGGGTCTAGCTCGTCAAATAAATCCGAAATGCGGTGTGAAAGCGCTGCGCAATCGTCGATATTCAACTGACGGGTCTCGGGCCGCTCGGCCATGACCTGCAACGTGGGCTCGTCGCTACCCTGCGCGCCATTGGAAAACCACGCCACGCGCACCAACGCAAAACCCAAAGCTTCTGCTTCGGGTGCTATCAAATTGCTCAGTTTATCCAGATCAGGCAAATTTCGTCTTTCTTTTACGACATGCAATGGCTTTCGCTGCCGGCCCCAGCGGCGCCAGCCCTTTCAAGTTTTCACAATGTCAGGATGATTTTCTTATAGCTCAGAAGCCTTTCATCTGCAAGCCTCTTGCGCAATTTGGGTCCAATTCCCAATTCGGACGTTAAGAGACAAATAGATAAGAGGAGTTTTGCATCATGTCCAAATTGTCGTTCCTGATTGGCGTATCATTTCTGGCAGCCGCCTGTCAGCCCTCGCCCAGCGACGCCGCGCCGGTCGATAGCACTAACAGGCCGTTTGACGTCAGCGTCATAGCCGATTTTGACGAGCCATGGGCAATGACGTTCGTACCCGGCACCCCATACGCGCTGATTACGGAGAAAAAGGGAAAGCTTAAGCTCTGGGAAAATGGCGGCGCGACAGTCGATGTGTCTGGCGTCCCCGCTGTGGCTTATGGCGGCCAAGGTGGTCTGGGAGACGTCATTCTCCACCCCGATTTTGCCAACAATAAATATATCTATCTTAGTTATGCAGAAGCCGGCGAAGGTGGATTTGGCGCAGCAGTGGCGCGTGGGAAGCTTGATATCGTCGACGGAAAAGCTGCTTTGAGCTCTGTGCAGGTCATCTGGCGACAGGAACCCAAGGTTTCGGGGCGAGGCCATTTCGGGCATCGATTGGCATTTGGGCCAGATGGTATGTTGTATATCAGCAGCGGCGAGCGGCAGAAATTTGATCCCGCGCAGGACCTGAACCAAAATCTAGGCAAGATTGTCCGATTAACAGACGGTGGAATGGTGCCATCGGACAATCCCTTTTACGACCAAGGCCGGATAAAATCCCAAATTTGGTCCTTTGGCCATCGCAACCCTCTGGGCATAGCTTTTGACGCGCAAGGCCGCTTGTGGAACCAGGAAATGGGCCCTGCCGGCGGTGACGAATTGAACCTTGTGAAAAAAGCCACCAACTATGGCTATCCTAAAGTTTCGAACGGCAACCATTATGATGGACGCGACATTCCGGATCACGCACCAGGTGACGGCTTCGAAGCACCAAAGGTATTTTGGAATCCCTCCATTTCGCCCGCTGGCTTGATGATTTACTCAGGCGAAATGTTCAAGGAATGGAAGGGAAGCGCATTTCTCGGTGGCCTCGGCGCAAAGGCATTGGTCCGCGTAAATCTGGATGGCGAACAGGCGGAAAAGGCCGACCAATGGGACATGGGTGCGCGCATACGTGAGGTCGAACAAGGGCCCGATGGCGCTATCTGGTTGCTTGAGGATGAAGATTCAGGCTCTGAAGGTCGGCTATTGAAGCTGACCCCCAAAAGATAAAAACCAAACGGCGGCGCTTAACGCGCCGCCGATACCGTTCCCGTCAAGTCAGCCAAAAACGATCGGACGCGCTTGGCATTAACGCCAAGATCGCTTTGCCCGACCCGACTGACTGAACGCATATCGACGATGCTGCCCTCTCCCGTGTCCGAAGGGCGGACGCGCAATACCACGTCATCCTTAAACCGGAAGAATGCGCTTGTGTCGGTTGCTTCCAAGCGGCCCTCTTCGGGCAATGAAACTGCCACGTCCCAGTCGCGCGCCTTTGCGAGGCGCTCGGCCTTGGCAATGACCATGGGCACTGGCTCGTTTATCCGCACCGACCGAATATCGCCATAATCCTTCTGATGAACTACGGCCCAGCGCTGTTGGGGCGTCAGGCCTTGCATTTCTTCGTCATCGGCGCCGGGAACACTGTCCAGATTATCGGAACGTAATTGCAAAGTCTGAAAACTTGGCGGATCAGCTAAATCCGTCGAGACATCATGGATTGCAGGTACGGTTAGCGCTTTTATCAGAAATGTCCCGACCCAGCCAACATAGGCCAAAGCTACTAACATCCCGACCCAGCGGCGCACGCGTGGTGGCGGGGAAACCGATCTGCGCGCGCGCCATCCGCGCAGGACACCAATCAGAATTGCGCCAAGAGCCAGGAAAAAAGCCCATGTCACGCCTTTAAGGCCTGAGGTATAGGCCCAGAAACCCCATCCTGTTCCGACCGCAGAAAGCAGGCCCCACAAAAGCGCGCCAACGCCAGCGAACAACACGAGATTACCAGTATAATCGGCCTTCAACGATGTCGGGGCAGCCGCGATGGGTGGCGCAGGTGATACCGGTGTTTCTGGCGCCTCTGGCGGCACATCTTGCTCGTTCACTATATAATCTCCTGCGTGTCGACAAATTCTAATGTGATCTTGCTAGTGGATGTTCCCAGTAAACGCAATTTGCCCGGTGCATAATATCCCCCCGTCAATATTGGATTGGACAAATCAAGCGAGCAATGACAGGGCGCGCCCATATTGTCCTGAGCAGTTCCGAACCCGGCCCATCAATTTATGCATCAATTTACAAAGCTATCTGCGATTACAGAAGGCGCACTTAACATCCTGCTGGATGATGCTTTCGGTCCGGACAGGCATAGCCGAACAGCTTATCTGCTCCGCAAGGGCATGATTGCCATCGATCATCTTTCCTTTGCTATTCTGGATGATCAGATGCTCGTTGGAAGTATACAATGCTGGCCAATCCGGGTGGCAGACGCAGCCCTGATCTTGGTTGGCCCCGTTGCCGTTGCAACCAATCGGCAGAATAAAGGGATTGGAAAGCAGCTTATGCAGTTGATGTTGTCCGCCGCTACGCGCAACGACGCGCCAATGGTCATGATAGGTGATCCTGAATATTATGGCCGGTTTGGTTTTTCTGCAGAAGGCACGGCCGGCTGGATATTGCCTGGGCCATGGGAACCGCGGCGGCTATTGTTGCGTAATATTGAGAAGGTTGAACTTCCAGCCGAGGGCATGCTCGGGCCAGCCGACTAGGCTTTGACGACTGCCAACTGTTGCCGTATCGCAGGCCAATGCCTTATGACGCGCCTGATCTTGCCAATCTTAATCTCTCCGACATTGCGGAGCTGGTGGCCGCAAGAAAACTGCCGCCAGTGGAAAGCTGGGCGCCAGCCCATACAGGCGATAGCGAAATGCGTATCGCGGCTGACGGTACATGGTTTCACCAAGGCGGTGAAATAACCAGACCAGCAATGGTTCGCGCATTTTCAAGCCTGCTTCGCCGCGATGCAGAAGGACAGCATTGGCTGGTCACGCCGCAGCAAAAGCTATCGATCATTGTCGATGACGCTGCGTTTATCGCTGTCGAATTGCAGACCGAGGGCGAAGGAAGCGGTCGCACGCTGGCGTTCCGGTTGAACAGTGACGACCTGATTATTGCCGACGCCGATCATTCCGTAAAGATGCGGAGCGGTCTGCCATATCTGCACGTACGCGGCGACCTGTGGGCAAAACTGGCTCGCCCCGTATATTATGAGTTGGCTAATCTCGCACTTGCCGAAAGTCCGCAGTCACCTTGCATCTGGAGCAAAGGTGCAAAGTTCGATTTGGCCCCACCTGCATGAATTGGCGCAAACGGCTGCAGATGGCACTCGATCCGGCACTCAGCATTGAGGTTGAGGACGAGCGGCACATAGGCGCAGCAACCCATAGAGCCGCTGCGGTACTCATACCCATCACTGACCGTCTGGAACCAGGCGTTATTCTGACACAACGCCCCGACTGGTTGCGCAGTCATGCTGGCCAGGTGGCTTTCCCCGGGGGCAAGGTCGATGACACTGACGATACGACAATCGCTGCGGCGCTGCGTGAGGCGCACGAAGAACTGAATATCCCGCCGTCAAAAGTCGAGATTATCGGTGTTGCCGATACTTATTTTTCAGGGAGCGGCTACAGCATTGCCCCAGTGGTCGGCGTCATACCGCCTGACTTAGTGTTGCGCCCCAATCCGGACGAAGTATCCGACTGGTTTGAAGTGCCGCTTGCGTTCCTGCTTGATCCTGCCAATTCCATAAAGAAAGAAGCGGCTTGGAATGGGCGGCAGCGCACATATTATGATATCCAATGGGGCGAGCGGCGCATATGGGGCGTGACTGCGGGCATCATCGCCAATCTGGTGCGGAGGTTGAGTGAACATGCGACTTCCTGACGCGCCCTGGCAGCATGCTGCGGGACTGGAAAAAGTGCTGACGCTCTTGCAAGATCACCATGGCGGCCCGCGCTACGTCGGCGGCGCAGTGCGCGATAGTTTACTTGGCCTGCCAGTATCCGATGTTGATATCGCGACGACTTTGTTGCCCCGGGACGTCATTGATCGGTTGGAAGCCGGGGGTGTTAAAGCCGTGCCAACCGGCATTGAACATGGGACTATTACCGCAGCGGTGGATGGCAAGAATTACGAGATAACCACGCTAAGACGCGATGTCGCAACGGATGGCCGCCGGGCGACCGTTGCTTTTTCCACCGACTGGCGTGAAGATGCGTCACGGCGCGATTTTACCATCAACGCACTATATGCGGACCCGAAGTCGGGCGAGATATTCGACTATTTTGGCGGTTTGAATGATTTGGAAACCGGCAGGCTGCGTTTTATTGGCGATGCCGATCAACGGATTGCCGAAGATTTCTTGCGCATCTTACGCTACTTCCGCTTCCTTGCTCGCTATGGACGCGGCCAGATTGACGGTGACGCACTTGCGGCATGTGCCAAGGGCGCTTATGGCCTGACGGCGCTTTCGCGTGAACGCATTGCACAGGAACTCAGCCGGCTGTTGTCGTTAACGGACCCTGTCGCATCGATCGAGTTAATGATCACAAATGGCATTTTCACGCCGTTTTTGCCCGAAATATCAGGCACCGCTAGCGCCGATCTGCGACGCCTAGTCCGCCGCGAGCAGCAATTTGACCAGTCGGTATCGCTCCCCGCCCGCTTTCTAGCTTTGTTGACTCGTGATCCTATATGCGTGGACAAGGTCGCCGCGCGATTGAAGCTGTCGAACAAACTGCGTGAAGGTCTTGCCCGTCGATTACAGGCGCCCGGACCCGAGCCTAAAAATATCCGCGCAATCGCATATCGCGCGGATGAAGATGTGGCACGTGACGTCATTCTGCTGTTCGGAATCGATCACGACGTGCCGTCATGTCTTGAACAATTGGAGCATTGGGAAATGCCAACGCTGGCCATAAAAGGCGGCGCGCTTATTGAAATGGGTCTCCCCGCTGGCCCGCTGGTCGCCCAGTCCTTGCAGGCTGTCGAGACCGCTTGGATCGAAGAGGGCTTTCCGCCAGAGACCCGTCAGCGGGAGCTCGCCATTCAGGCAATCAACACTGCTTTGTCAGCCATCAGAAAGGCGTAAGCATCATCCTCTTTCAGCGGCCGGGCGTAATAAAATCCCTGACCCACGGAACAGCCAAGGCGTCGAAGGATTAAAGATATCTCTTCGCTTTCAATGCCTTCTGCCGTTGTCTTCATACCAAGTGCTCGAGCCAAAGAAAGAACGGCGCGGACAATTGCCCTTTTGTCTTTATCGATCGTCATCTCGGTGACGAAGCTCCGATCGATTTTGAGAACATCGATGGGCAATTGCTGCAGAAAGGCGAGATTCGAATAACCCGTACCGAAATCGTCCATCGCCACGTCGGTATGCAGTCCTTTTAACGCATCCAGCAACTTCTTGGCACCTGCTGGATCATTGATGAACGCGCTCTCGGTGAGTTCGATTGTCATCCGGTTGCCCGAGATATCGGCGCCCCTGAGTGCTCCGGAAACGGCGTCGACGACATCATCACGTTGCATCTGGACTGCTGACATATTTACCGAAATCCGGAATTCCTGCTGGTCAGCAATGCGCGAATCCCATTTTGAAATTGTCCGTGCCGCCTCTTCCAAAGCCCATCGGCCAAGCGGGACTATCAGTCCGCTTTCTTCGGCAACGGGAATGAAGTCGACCGGTGAAATCGGACCAAGATCAGGATGATCCCAACGCGCGAGGGCCTCAAAGCCACTTAGCGAGCCGGTGTCGAGGTCCACGAGCGGCTGGTAATGCAGTTTGAGCTCACCGCGCTTCAATGCCCGGCGCAAGTCGGTTTCGAGGCTGAACCGCCGCCTCTCCATATCAACCGATCCTGCGGCGTAGATCTCAAACGTCTTTGTTGTTTTTGCCCGTTTGAGCGCGATTTGTGCATGCCGCAACGTGTCCGTTGGTTCATCCTGCCCGATAATGCCGACGGCCCCTGCCAATGCGCATTCGACCTGGATCTCGAGATTTGACAATTTGCACGGTTCGACAAAGGCATCATTCAATCGACGTGCAATGCGCGCAATATCAGCAGTGTCTTGGTCCAGTTGCACAAACAATGCAAATTCGTTGCTGCCAAGCCGGCCCAGAATTTCGTGACTTCGGATGCGCGCATTCAGCCGACGCGCGACTGTGATAATGAGTTCATCGCCAGCCATCGCGCCTACTGATTCATTGACTCGGCTAAAACGGGCAAGATCGACCAAAATGATGGCATAAGCAGCGGTGACGCCCGACGACAACATCGCCATTACGGCATCCTCAACCTGTTCTTCGAAACCGGTGCGGTTGCAAAAACCGGTCAGGCTGTCACTCAACATTTCCCGACGCAAATTCGACTGGCTGATAGCTTCGGCCGTGCGGTCGAACATCGACAGCAAAAACAGATCGCTGTCCGCGCCAAATCGGGCGATGCTGATTTCCAATTCGCGCGGTTGAGTCGTATCATTCGAACGCCAGCATTCAAAATGCGTGTCCCGCTTTTCATCAGCCATTCTTAAAATCTTGTCGGCAATATTTGCCATGCTCAGACCCGACGCCCTGCCATATCCCAGAACAAGTTCATCAAATTTTGTATTTGCAATCACCCGCTCGACAATATTTTTATGTGCTTTGAACAAAGCGCCGGCAATCGGCAGCGCGGAAATCCAAGCAAAATCAGCAAGAACGTCGCCACCCGTTGCTCTTGGCACGGGCGTAAAACCGCCTTGGATGTTCGCGGGTAAAGCATTTTGGAGGCGACGGACATTTTTCATTATCCGCCTTCATGGGGGACGATTGTAAAAAATCGTCACTCTGTGCATGGTTAATTTCTAGCTAATCTTAATCAAACTGATTGTTTCTCGGAAAGCCCTGTGGAGGTAGCCGGCCTGCAGCACCGCGTGCAACACGCCACAACGACATGTCATTCTCCGTCCGTGTTCGTCCACTATCGCCGCCCATCGCCCAGCTCAGCCCTTCACTCATCCGGAAGCAGATGGCATCAGCAAGTCCGCCATCCTTATAGCGCTGTAACGTGACCCCCTGCCCTTTGGACATTTCTGGAATTTCGGTCATCGGGAAAACAACAAGTTTGCGGTTGTCACCGACAACGGCGACATATTGGTCGCGCAAGATCATTTCATCGGAAGTTTCGAGTGGTGCTAGACGCACCACCTTCAATCGCGTCCCCGGCTTAAGCGTCACGACGCCACGTCCCTTGCGTGTCTCTGCAACCACATCG
>JANMJX010000087.1:0-6326 GCA_031371575.1 Sphingomonadales bacterium | reverse complement strand
GCACCGCAAGATGCAGGATGCATTCTTCCTCGTTGTCGGCTCGCGGACCTGCGCGCATCTGCTGCAATCGGCCGCAGGCGTCATGATCTTTGCCGAACCACGTTTCGCCACCGCCATCATGGAAGAGCGCGACCTTGCCGGACTCGCCGACGCCAATGTTGAACTGGACCGGATCGTCGACCAATTGCTGGCACGTCGCCCAGAAATCAAATCATTGTTCCTCGTCGGCAGCTGCCCTTCCGAGGTTATCAAGCTTGACCTTTCCAAGGCAGCCCAGCGTCTTGGCGCAAAGCATAGCCCACATGTGCGCATATTGAATTATTCCGGCAGCGGCATTGAAACCACCTTTACCGAAGGCGAGGACGCTTGCCTTGCCTCGTTGGTGCCTATCATGCCCGCGCTGGACGAAGGGACGCCTTCAAACCTGATTATCGTTGGGTCGCTGCCCGATATTGTCGAAGACCAGTTCCGCCGCTTGTTTGCAGAATTGGGCATTTCCAATGTTGCCAGTCTGCCCGAGCGCGCCGTTGCTGACCTTCCCGGTATTGGACCAAACACCCTGTTCCTGCTCGCCCAGCCATTTTTGGGCGACACCGGACGTGCACTTGAGGCGCGCGGCGCGACACGTCTCGATGCATTATTCCCGTTCGGCGTCGAAGGCACCACAAATTGGTTGCATGCCGCTGCCACCGCTTTTGGCGTTGCCGAAACGCATTTTGATGCTGTCTTGCACCCTTATCAGGAACGCGCGACGACAGCTCTTGCGCACCAACGTGCGCGTCTTGCTGGCCGGTCGATCTTTTTCATGCCTGACTCGCAGTTGGAAGTGCCGCTTGCGCGCTTCTTGGCCAACGAGCTTGGCATGCGTCTGATTGAGGTCGGTACGCCATATCTGCATCGCACGCATCTTGCACAGGAACTCGCAGCTTTGCCGGCTGGCGTTATGCTCAGCGAAGGCCAGGATGTTGACCGGCAACTTGACCGTGTCCGCGCTGCGCGCCCGGATTTGACCGTCTGCGGCCTTGGACTTGCCAATCCGCTTGAGGCCGAAGGCCTGTCGACGAAATGGGCGATCGAGCTCGTGTTCTCGCCAATCCATGGTTTTGACCAGGCCGGCGATCTTGCAGAACTTTTTGCGCGGCCATTGCGCCGCCGCGATGTGTTGAGGGTTTAGGGGATGCAACTTTCCGTCTGGACATATGAAGGCCCCCCACATGTCGGGGCAATGCGTGTCGCAACCGCAATGGAGGGCGTGCATTATCTGCTGCACGCGCCCCAGGGCGACACTTATGCCGACCTTCTTTTCACCATGATTGAACGTCGCGACAAGCGCCCCCCCGTGACCTACACGACATTTCAAGCACGTGACCTTGGCAAGGACACATCGCAGCTGTTTCAAACGGCAGCCATGGACATCGTCGAACGGTTTAAGCCAGATGCCATGATCGTTGGCGCTTCATGCACAGCTGAACTGATCCAGGACGATCCAGCCGGTCTTATCGAAAAGATGGGCCTGCCTATTCCGGTCATCCCGCTTGAGCTGCCAAGCTATCAGCGCAAGGAGCATTGGGGCGCTGCTGAAACATTTTACCAAATTGTGCGCCATTTGGTCGACAAGGAACGCCGACCTTCCAACCCTGCAAACCGCCGTGCATTGGTGAACTTGCTTGGACCAACGGCATTGGGCTTCCGCCACCGCGACGACATCACGGAAATCAGCGGCCTTCTCAATAAGCTTGGTATCGATATCAATGTTGTTGCGCCTTTGGGCGCAAATGTCGCGGATATCGCGCGCTTGGGCGAAGCCGATTTCAACATCGTGCTGTATCCCGAAACCGGCGATTTGGCAGCGGATTATCTGGCACGCGAGTTCCGTCAGCCAACCGTGCGTACCGTGCCTATCGGCGTTGGCGCCACGCAGGATTTCATCCGTGAAGTCGCTGGCCTCGCCAAAGTCGATCCCGAGCCAATGCTGCGCGAAGGCCTGTCGCGGCTCTCATGGTGGAGCCGCTCCATCGATTCCAATTATCTGACCGGCAAGCGCGTCTTTATTTTTGGCGATGGCACACATGCGGTCGCTGCGGCTCGTATCGCCAGCGAAGAACTTGGCTTCAAGGTCGTTGGCCTTGGTTGCTACAACCGCGAATATGCGCGCGATGTGCGCGCTGCGGCAAAACTGTACGGCCTGGAGCCGCTAATTACCGACGACCATCTCGAGGTGGAAAAGGCCATTCAGGACGCGCAGCCTGAGCTGGTATTGGGCACGCAAATGGAGCGCCATATTGCCAAGCGTTTCTCTATTCCCTGCACTGTCATTTCGTCACCAGTGCATGTGCAGGATTTTCCAGCCCGCTTCTCTCCGCAAATGGGGTTTGAAGGCGCAAATGTCATCTTCGACAGCTGGGTCCATCCCCTTGTGATGGGTCTTGAGGAACATTTGTTGACGATGTTCCGTGACGATTTTGAATTTCATGATGGCGCCGGTGCATCGCATCTGGGCCCAGGTCACTCCGCCCCACAAGAACAGGCCGCTCCGTCGGTATCGGAAGAGAGCAACGAAGCGGTATGGAGCGACGAGGCCAGCCGCGAACTCAAGAAAATTCCATTTTTCGTGCGCGGCAAAGCGCGCCGGAACACCGAAATGTTCGCTGCCGAACAGGGCGTAGCGACCATCGAATTGACCACATTATATGAGGCAAAGGCACATTATGCGCGATAATGTCCAACCCAGCGTTCGTGTGGTGATCATCACACTCGACAACCATCTTTCCGGAGCGGTCGAACGCGCCAACTATGAATTGGCACGCGATAATATCAGTATTGGTCTCTATGCCGCGTCTGATTGGGACCGTGACCCAACTGTGTTGGAAAACGCCAAGGCCGATATTGCCGGCGCCAATATCATTATTGCAACAATGCTGTTTATCGACGATCAGGTGCGCGCCATTCACGCTGCGCTTCTTGCCCGCCGCGATCATTGCGACGCCATAGTCGGGATGATGTCCACTTCAGATATTGTCAAGCTCACGCGGCTCGGCAATTACAGCATGGACAAACCCGCCAAGGGTATCATGGCGCTCCTCAAGAAGCTGCGTGGATCAAGCAAGCCGGGTGGAAGCTCAGGTGCGGGGCAGATGAATATGTTGCGCCGCCTTCCCAAAATTCTGCGTTTCATTCCCGGTCCAGCACAAGACGTCCGGCAATATTTTCTGACCTTGCAATATTGGCTGGCAGGATCGGACGACAATGTCGTGGATATGGTGCGCGGTTTGATCGATCGATATGCGAGCGGCGAACGCGAGGCACTGAAGGGCAATACCCCTGCACAACCGCCGCGCGCCTATCCCGAACTGGGGGTCTATCATCCAGACATGAAAGAGCGTCTGACTGAAGACGTCAGCAAGCTTCCCGGCGTCAAAAATCCCGTGGGTACTGTGGGCGTTCTCATGCTGCGCTCCTACCTGCTGGGCAAAGATGCAGGGCATTATGACGGGATGATCGAAATGCTCGAGACGCAGGGTCTCAAGGTCATCCCCGCGTTTGCAAGCGGCCTCGATGCGCGCCCCGCAATCGACAAGTTTTTCGTCAAGGACGGCTCGGCGGTTGTCGATGCTGTCATAAATCTGACTGGCTTCTCGCTTGTCGGCGGTCCTGCCTATAATGATGTGGATGCAGCGGTTGAAACACTCACCTCGCTTGACGTGCCTTATATTGCCGCACATCCGATCGAGTTTCAGTCGCTGGAACAATGGGGCGCTGGCAAAACAGGTTTGCTGCCGCTCGAAACAACGATCATGCTCGCAATCCCGGAACTTGACGGCGCGATAGTCCCAAGCGTCTTTGGTGGTCGCTCGGACGGTTCGCCCGAAGGCTGCACAGGATGTGACCGTAATTGCAAGTTCACGATTACCGACAATGTCCGTGCCATGCAGGTGTGCGCGGAACGGGCAGCGTCGCTGGCCAGCAAAGTTGCATCGCTAATCAAGTTGCGCCGTTCCGAACGGGCGAAACGTAAACTTGCGATTGTGCTGTTCAACTTCCCGCCAAATTCAGGCGCTACCGGTACGGCTGCGTATCTTGCTGTGTTTCAGTCGCTCCATGCGACATTACATCGACTGCGTATTGAGGGATACGCAGTCGATGTCCCCCAAACTGTCGATGACGTTCGCAACGCGATTCTCTATGGGAACGCCGAGCAATTCGGTGCCGACGCCAACGTTGCGGCACGAATCAGCGCCGACGACCATGTACGCCGCGAAAAATATCTGAAGCAGATCGAGGCACAATGGGGCCCGGCACCTGGCCGCCAGCTGAGTGACGGCCAATCGATCCAGATTCTTGGTGCGCATTTCGGCAATGTCTTCGTCGGCGTCCAGCCCACCTTTGGCTATGAAGGCGACCCGATGCGCCTGCTGTTCGAAGGCACTTTCACCCCGACGCATGCTTTTTCGGCATTTTATCGCTACATCCGCGAAGATTTCGGCGCACATGCCGCGCTGCATTTCGGTACACACGGCGCTTTGGAATTTATGCCCGGCAAGCAGGCCGGGATGAGTGGCGATTGCTGGCCCGACCGGCTGATCGGCAATCTTCCCAATTTCTACCTCTATGCGTCGAATAACCCGTCCGAAGGTATCATCGCGAAGCGTCGCTCGGGTGCAACGCTTATCAGCTACATCACACCACCGCTGGCCGAGGCAGGCCTCTACAAGGGTTTTGTGGATTTGAAGGCGTTGCTCGAACGCTATCGTTCGACTGACACCGACGAAAGGCGCGAGCTGGAAATCCTTATCCGCGATAATTGCCAGGAACTGGGCATTGATGCAGGCAATCTCGAAGACCTGCCCGGCCGACTCTACGAACTGGAGCGCGAACTGATTCCGCAAGGGCTCCATGTGCTCGGCGGTACGATGTCAGATGACGAAAAGGCTGGATTGCTTGATGCAATGGTCGCCGCGTCACCCGAACTTGAGCGCGCAGATATCGAAGCACGCATCGACGCCAATGACGAAATGGGTGCCCTTGTGCGTGCACTCGACGGAACCTATGTACCGCCCGCACCTGGCGGTGATCTTCTTAAAAACCCCGATGTTCTTCCTACCGGCCGCAACATCCATGGTTTCGACCCATTCCGCATTCCCAGCAAATTTGCCTGCCGCCAAGGACGCGTTCAGGCTGACCAGTTGCTGGAGCGGCATATGGCAGATGGCGGAAAATTGCCTGAAAGCATCGCGATGGTGCTTTGGGGTACTGACAATCTGAAGAGCGAAGGTTCGCAGATTGCCCAAGCGATGGCGCTGATTGGCGCGCAACCTCGTTTTGACGATTATGGCCGTCTGGCCGGTGCCGAACTTATTCCGCTTGATGAATTGGGCCGTCCGCGCATTGACGTAGTCGTCACGATGTCCGGCATTTTCCGCGACCTGCTGCCGCTGCAAACAAAGATGATTGCCGACGCATGTTATCTTGCGACTATGGCTGACGAAACACCTGAACAGAATTACGTTCGCAAACACAGCCTGGCGCATATGGCGCAACATGGTTGTGACTTGGAAACGGCAAGCTTGCGGGTATTCTCGAATGACCAAGGCGCATATGGCGCCAACGTCAACCTGATGATTGACGGCGGCACCTGGGACGATCCGGATGAACTCGCCAGCATGTTCGAAAAGAAAAAGGGCTTTGCTTATGGTCGCAACGGTGTGCCCGTCGAACAACGCAAGCTTTTTGAAAGCGAGCTGGCGGGCGTCGAACTGACTTACCAGAATTTGGAATCAGTCGAAGTTGGCGTCACCGATGTCGACCATTATGTCGATGGTCTTGGCGGAATGAGCCGCGCAGTAGAAAAAGCGCGTGGAGCTGCGTCCCCAGTGTACATCGTCGATGCAACTCAGGGCAATACCAAGGTGCGCACTTTGGGTGAACAGATCGACCTAGAAACGCACACGCGTATGCTTAATCCCAAATGGTATGAAGGCATGTTGCAGCATGGCTTCGAAGGCGTCCGGTACCTTGAACTGCACGTAACAAACACAATGGGCTGGTCTGCAACCACTGGGCAAGTCGACCCTTGGGTTTATCAAAAAATCAGCGAAACCTTCATCCTTGATCCCGAAATGCGTGCGCGCCTCTCGGACCTGAATCCAAAATCATCAGCCCGCGTGGCCGATCGCCTGCTCGAAGCATGCGAGCGGCAATTGTGGACCCCTGATGCAGATACGCTGGCGCGTCTCAAGGCCGCCAGCAACGACCTGGAAGACCGGCTGGAAGGCCTGGTCGCAGCAGAATGACTGGAGTACAGATATGACACTTAATCTTTTGGATAG
>JANMJX010000077.1:0-2626 GCA_031371575.1 Sphingomonadales bacterium | reverse complement strand
GGCATTTGTCCCACCCACGGCAACCAGAGCTTTGGGCATCTTCACGCTTCAGGAATTTTCCTTTGGTGACCTTGATACCGAAGTAGCGCTTCGCTTCGACCGCGCCGATCTGGATGCCAAAACCATTGGCCTTCAGCGCGGCTTCAACAATATATCCGCCGCGGTTGGCGCCGGTTACAATATCGGTGCGCTGAAGCTTGGCATAAACCTGTCGCACACTGGCCGTGCGCCGGCGGTCGAGGAATTATATTCCGACGGCCCGCATCTTGCCACGCAATCCTTTGAGATTGGCGATCCCGACTTGCGCAGCGAAAGAAGCTGGAATGGTGAACTTTACGCCCGCTATGACGGCGATGCACTGGATTTTGCGACGACAGTGTTCGCCAACCGGTTTTCGAGCTTCATCTATGAAGGACAGACTGGCGCGGTCGAAGATGACCTTCCCGTATTTCAATATTTCCAACGCCGCGCCCGGGTCTGGGGTGTTGAGGCAGAGGCCAGCGCCCGGCTTGCAACCATTGGCGCGTTCAGCGTGATGGTCGATGGCGTGGCTGACTATGTCCGCACGACTATCCGCGACGCAGGGCCAGCACCGCGCATTCCGCCGCTCCGTCTGCTGGGCGGCGCCGAACTGAAAAGCCCCAACCTCGATGTCCGGGGCGAGGTGGAATGGACCGACAGTCAGAATCGCGTGGCCAGTTTTGAAACCCCGACGGATGGTTTTACGATGGTCAATGCCTCGGCAACCTGGCGGCCCTTCGGACGAGACCGCAACATCGCCATCATCGCGTCGGCGAACAACATCTTCGACGTCGATGCACGGCGTGCAGCGTCCTTCACCAAGGACTTTGTGCCCTTGTCCGGCCGCGATTTCCGCGTAACAGCGCGGTTGAGTTTCTGATTGTCAGCAAATGTTCAGGAAAACGGTTGCAGGGACATGCTGTAAACAAAAGGGAGCAGAATATGCGTAAAGTCACAATCGTCATCCTGATGTCGGCATCGTTGCTGGTTTCGGCCTGCAACACCGTCAAGGGCCTTGGCCGCGATATTGAATCGGTTGGTCAGGCTGGCGACCGCGCAACCTAAGCCTGCCAGGCGAGCGGAACTTTCGTTTCCCGCGCACGTTGTTCTCCGGGACCTGAATTGTCAGGGCGAAAATCTAGGAGAAGAAACATGCGCAAAATTGCAACCGTGATCCTGCTTTCGGCATCATTGCTTGCCGCAGCTTGCAACACCGTCAAAGGCGCAGGCAGAGACATTGAATCCGTTGGCACTGCCGCAGACAAGGCAATGTAACTGTTCGGCTGAGCCAAGCAAAACAAAGGGCTGGAGGGAAACCTCCGGCCCTTTTGTTTTTGGGGTGGGGCTCAATTTTCCCACTTCGTCACCCTGAACTTGGTTGTGCGCTGCACGCCTTCGGCTCCAGGATGACGGGGTAAGGCAAATAAATTCGCACCGACCACCACCCAAAATGTCCAACACGCGCAACATAATTTCCTACCAACCGCGGGCGCGGCTTAGCGCCTTGTAAAAGTGGGACGGCCGACGCGGAAGCGCTGGTGCTGCGTCCGGCTGCTGGCGTTAATGGATTAAGGCTCGATGGTTCCATCAGGCTAATGCCGCGAGCCGCCTTTGGTGTGGCTGTCACATTTTCCCCGGGGGTAAAGGTTCCCAAAGGCCCCGGGGCCGCCCTGAAAGGACGGGACGGTTTCCCGCCATATGCAGCCACTTTTGCGCTGTTCAGAGCTTGATGCAACAGGCCCTTTTTGCAGGCTGAAGCAAGCACCCTATCGCGCCGGCCGTGCTGACAGGTCACCCCGCCAGCGTTCCCGTCATCCCGACCCACGTTCTAGACCGCAGCCTGAATGACGCGACTCAATTAACCCATCTGGTTATTTGTAGGAAAGTGTTTTTTTGGGGGGTGGTGGAAAATTTATGGCGTCATCCTGAACTCGTTTCAGGATCCATCGTGCAGCACACCCGGAGCCAAAAAGAATAAATGGACCCTGAAACAAGTTCAGGGTGACGGTATAATAGAGAGTTCGAGAGTGGCTCGGTCAGATTGCAGTATGGACCCTGGAGCCGAAGGCGTGCAGCGCACAAACAAGTTCAGGATGACAAAGCGGGGGATGACGAAGTGGGAAAAGGGGAGAAGTAGGAGAAAGACGAAGGCCCGCAAATAAGCCCAAACCCTACAATACAGGTTCTTCAACGACCTCGGCGGCCTTGCGGCGGCGGCGGGTGAACCAGATGGCGATCAAAGCCAATTCGTACAGCAGGCACAAGGGCAAAGCTAGCAGCAGCTGCGAGACGATGTCGGGCGGCGTCAGCACAGCAGCAAGCGCGAACACGCCGACAATCGCGTAGCGCCGGGCGCCGCGCAATTGCTCAAGCGTCACGATCCCGGCACGCTCAAGCAGCATCAGCAGCACGGGCAGCAGGAACGACACGCCAAAACCGAAAATGAACTTCATCACGAAGCTCAGATAATTGTCGACACCGGGCAACGCCTCCTGCTGGACGCCGCCGACATTGCCGCCAAAGCCAAGCAGATATTTGAGCGCAACGGGGATCGCCATATAATAAGCCATCGCGGCGCCGATGATGAAAAGGACCGGCGTTGCGA
>JANMJX010000073.1:0-2350 GCA_031371575.1 Sphingomonadales bacterium | reverse complement strand
AAGCGAAGTGCGTATTCCGTTGTCCGACGTCGCAATCGGTACCGTCGCCAATCTTGGCGGCATTGCGGAAGTGCTGCATAATAACGCCAACCGGCCCAGGCTGGGCAACGCGGTCTATGGCCTGTTTGGGCGTGACTTTGTAACGAAAGACGGCGTGCGCAGTATGATCGTAGTGGTGACTCATCGGCAATGGGCAGGATTATTGACGGCTTTAGGCGTGAGTGAAGCGGTTCATCGGATTGAAGCCGAGCGGGGCGTCAGCTTCGCCCAAGACGACGGGCTGCGCTTTGAACATCGCGACGCGCTTTTTCCGATATTCGAACAGGCCATTGGCGCTCTTGATCACGCTATGATGTCGGAAATGCTGAATGCAGCAGGCATAGTCCACTCGGCATATAAGACCATGTTGGATGCGGCGCATGACGCGCGCCTGGTCGGCAGCAATCCGATCTTTAGTGCGTTCGACACAAACCCGTCAGGGTTCACCTATCCCGCAGCTGGTGCATTCGGAACGATCCCGCAATTGTCTCGCGGCGACGCCAAGCCGGCACCGCGCAATGGACAGCACAGCGAAGAAGTTCTTAGCACGCAGCTCGGTCTATCCTCTGGCGAAGTTGCCCGCCTCATCGACTCTGGAATAATAGGAATTGCCAAATGACCCAACTTCGCCGCGCAGCGATAGTCGCGCCCATTCGCACAGCAGTTGGCAAATTCGGTGGAGCGCTTGCACCGCTGAACGCCGGTGAACTTGGCGGCATCATCCTGAAGGCGTTGATGGAGCGGACGAAGATCGACCCCGCGCGTGTGGACGACGTCGTGTTCGCGCAAGGCTATGGCAGTGGCGAAGCACCGTGCATTGGCCACTGGTCGTGGCTTGCGGCTGGGCTTCCCATAGAAGTGCCCGGCTATCAGGTCGACCGACGCTGCGGGTCGGGTCTTCAGGCCATCGTCAATGCTGCGATGATGGTCCAGACAGGTGTCAGTGACATTGTTGTGGCCGGTGGCTGCGAGAGCATGTCCAATGTCGAACATTACACGACCGATATCCGCAAAGGCATTCGCGCGGGCAATTTGACTTTGCATGACCGGCTGACTCGCGGACGGTTGATGAGCCAGCCTGTGGAACGCTTTGGCGTAATCTCGGGAATGATCGAAACTGCCGAAAACCTCGCGAAGGATTTTGATATCACCCGCGAGGCTTGCGACGCTTATGCGGTGCGGTCGCACAAGCGGGCCGCCGCGGCATGGGCCAATGGCCTGTTCGACGACGAACTGGTCCCCGTCCACATCGCCCAGAAAAAGGGTGACCCAATCATCTTTGACCATGACGAAGGTTATCGCGCCGATGCCACGCCTGAAAGCATGGCTGCACTGCGTCCACTTGAAGGGGGTGTCGTCACTGCGGGCAATGCGAGCCAGCAAAATGATGCAAGCGCCGCTTGCCTAGTTGTTGCCGAGGACAGGCTGGAGGAGCTTGGGCTTGAACCCATCGCCTATTTTCACAGTTGGGCAGCCGCGGGTTGCGATCCATCACGCATGGGCTTTGGACCTGTGCCCGCGACCCAGCGCCTGTTTACACGCAACGGCCTCAGCTGGAGCGACATTGGCCTTATCGAACTGAACGAGGCGTTCGCACCGCAGGTGCTTGCCTGTCTGAAAGGCTGGGGCTGGTCGGATAATGACAGCCGTCACGACATCCTCAACGTGAACGGTTCGGGCATTTCTCTTGGCCATCCCATTGGCGCAACAGGCGGTCGCATCCTCGCGAACCTGACTCGTGAAATGCAGCGCCGTGATGTTCGTTATGGGCTGGAAACCATGTGCATTGGCGGCGGTCAGGGAATTGCAGCGGTGTTCGAGCGCGCATGACATTTGCGGCGGCCCTGCAAGCTGCGATCAGCTATCGCGACGCGGCAAAGGCGTCACTGACGGCGCGCTTGGAAACGCGTACGATCGATATGGACCAGCGCGCGGCGCATGGCTTTGCGTGGGTGGCCACCAGCGTAGCTGGACTCGAAGCAGTTACTCACTGGCTCGAAAGCAACGCCGGTGGATCACAGCTTGACCAGCAGGTGGCCTTGTTGATCTTTGCCGAAACCATCGGGCAGCTGACTGGTGGCCTACCGATGGGCCAGAATGAGATCTTTCGTCCCGCAGACTTGGGGCTGACGCTTGCCGCAAGTCAGCTTGCGCAGGGAGCCGCTGGTTTGTTGTCTGCCGAACATGCGGCAACGCGCGCGCAAGTCGCGAAGGCACTTGCCGACGGGCAAATGGCGAGCGAGAGCCTCCATGATGACGAACTAGACGCGATCCGCGAGCAGTATCGACGGTTCACGGCTGCCGAGATCTT
>JANMJX010000055.1:0-2026 GCA_031371575.1 Sphingomonadales bacterium | reverse complement strand
ATCCTGCGACAATAAAGATTGCACGCATTGGGCAAGATATTGCTCGACGTTATAAACGGGCAATAAAATGCTTAACCAGATGTCGGCTGCTTTGATAAGAACTGCCCAGTGTCGATTTGCGGTGCGACTGCGGCTTACCCGCCTTCGCTCCACCCGCCAACATAATTGATGCGCAACGACGTTGGTCGATCAACCGACCTTGCGCGTCACCAGTACTCATCTGGAAGGTCGATTATCCCCTGCCGTGCCATTGAGCCTGCCAAAATCGTCTCCAGCAACTCGGGATATGTAAAGCCGGCCAAAACCGCTGCCTTCCCGATCACCCGCTGCGACCAGATGTTGCATTGCAAATTGACCTCGAGAAAATTAATCTCGCCCGTTGCCGGATTCAAGCGAAATTCGAACCGCCCGTAATCAAACGGCCATAATTCCGGCAGCAAGGCCTCAGTGAGTACATGCACCTTTGAGATAAGCGCTGGGTCAGTTTCCGGCACCAGCCGTGCTTCTGTTGCGTCAAAGCCGCGCTTTTCGGCATATGTGCGCAACACTTCAGTGTCATGGTCAAAGCGCATCAAGGAAAGGAATTGCGCCTTGCGCGCACCAATCACCGGCAACTCGACATCAACGCCGGACAAAAACGGTTCGACCAGAGCGTCATGCCCTTCCGCGTGCAAAGCATCGATGGCACGCTTGACGCCCGCCCAATCGCTTTGCGTGGATACACCCCAGCTTGCAGAAGACGCATTGGGTTTGACGACATAGCGCTCGGCCGACCATAAGGTTATTGGCTCAACCGGCGCGCCACGCCGGAATATTGCGCAGTCAGCGGTGGGGACGCCGCGCGCGCGCGCAGCCATTTTCATGAGATATTTGTCGTCGGACAGGCCGCGCAATATCGGTGTCGCACCCAGATAGGCAATGCCCAGACGGGAACACAAGGTTGGAATCAGCAACTCGCTGTTGAAGTAACCGCCCCGGTTTAGCAACGAAAAGACGAAATCTGCGTCAGGCCTGTTGAACAAGACATCCGCATTATTGGCCGCCTGAACATTTAATCCCATATTTTCAAGAGTATCGCGCACTTCACGATGGTATACAGCATGATCGCCATCTATATTGTCACGCAAACCATCGCCCAGCGCATGCTTCGCTATGAATAATAGCTTTGTCTTGTCACGATACATTTCCGGAATGGAAATTTTGTGCAAAGGTTTTAACTGTTCAATTTGAGCCATAAATTCACAGACTTGTTATTCTAAATTTGGTTTAACTATACCGTAATTTTATGTCATAACAGAGACATCTATTACTTGAAAGATATTGGATGCCGATGCTTGATTTGCCGACCGCGACGTTGATGAGTGCCGGCGGCGATGATCGGATAACACTTGACGAACAAAGTGGCCTGAACAGCTATGGCTGCGCGCCCGAGCCGGTACGCGCGATCAGCTATTCGTCATCAACGGCGAGCTCGATCTCTGCGCCTGCTTATGCCCATGCCCATGCCGTGCACCACCAGTTGCGGCTTTCCGTCGCCGATGGCGAAAGCGAAGAGGACAGCCATGCGCGTTTCCTGAGCAGCGCGCGCGACCGCGTTCGCCGCCTGTACGGGCTGGCAGACAATGTGGATGTGGCCTTTGGCGCATCGGGCACGGACCTTGAATATCTGGCGCTCGCGCTCGCGCTACAAAGCGGTCAGCATGTGACCAATATCGTGGTTGAGGTGGACGAGGTCGGCAGTGGCTGCCTGTTTTCCCAGGCTGGCCAATATTTTGCCGATCGTACCGCCTTGGGCATCGAAGTTGAAAAAGGCGCCCAAATTCCAGGCTTTGGCGCGCATGACATCGCAGTCCAGACACTCAAGACCCGCACGGACGATGGCCCGGTTCGAAGTGACGAAGATTACGCCAAATTGCTTTTAAAATCCACTGGCGACGTCATTTCAAAAGGCGGCCGCCCCCTCGTCCATATCATCCATCGGTCAAAAACCGGTATCGTGACCCCAAGCCTCTCAACCATAGATAGG
>JANMJX010000043.1:0-22225 GCA_031371575.1 Sphingomonadales bacterium | reverse complement strand
GCTGCTGCACTGGCGGGGACATCATTTCCGGTCGATCGTACCGCCACGGCCGCTGCACTTGGGTTTGACGGGCCGATGGCCAACAGTCTGGATGCCGTCTCTGACCGCGACTTCGCGCTCGAATTCCTGACGGCAGCAGCGCAGACGGCGCTGCATCTGTCACGCCTGGCGGAAGAGATGATCTTATGGGCATCACAGCCTTTTGGTTTCATCAGCCTGCCCGATGCATGGTCAACGGGCAGCTCGATCATGCCGCAAAAGCGCAATCCGGATGCAGCAGAACTGGTGCGGGGCCATGCAGGACGGATTATTGGCTGCATGAACAGCCTCATGATCACGATGAAAGGTCTCCCTTTGGCCTATTCAAAGGACATGCAAGACGATAAACCGCCGGTGTTTGAAGCGTATGACTTGCTCGCTCTGTCGCTCGCGGCAATGACTGGCATGGTTGCCAATGTGACATTCAATCCAGCCCGCATGCGCGAAGTGGCGGCAACCGGTTTTTCGACCGCAACCGATTTGGCTGATTGGCTGGTACGTGCATTTGCTATGCCATTCCGTGAAGCGCATCATGTTACCGGAACGGTTGTGAAAATGTGCGAGGCACGCGGCATTCTTCTGTCCGCCATAACACCGGATGATTTGGCTACGGTCAGCCCTGCATTGGCTGGCTGCGTTTTGCCCGATCTATCGATTGAAGGGTCGGTCGCCAGCAGGACAAGCGCCGGCGGAACCGCCCCTGTGCGGGTAAGAGAAGCGATCGCCATCGCGAGAAGGGAATTAGAGGCATGAAACTGCCGCGAGTCATATTTTTGATAGGGATTACCTTAAGCGCCACCGCCTGTGGCAAATTTGGCGACCTTGAACCGCGCTCTGGCAACGCGTTGCCGCCTAAAGCTTATGGCCAGACCGTCGAGCAAACGGCAAAGGCGTTGACGACGCCGTCGGTGCAAGCGCGCCCTGGTCGTACCGACGAGTTGTTGAAACGATCCGAGCGGCGCGAAGATGACCCGTTCGATATTCCGCCCGGCGAAGAACCGAAACCTTTCGATCCGGAAGCCACGAAAAAAGCGCCCAAGAACAATCCAAAATAAGCAAACTCAGCCATGAACCATTTTGATCTCATCAATGGCGTGTTGCACGCCGAAGACGTGGCTTTGCCCGATATCGCAGAAGCGGTGGGCACCCCTGTGTACGTGTATTCCCGCGCGACGCTCGAACGTCATGCGCAGGTTTTTCGCGATGCATTGTCCGATCTTGATAACCCGCATTTGGCATTCGCCGTAAAATCAAACCCCAATCTGGCGGTATTGAAGGTGCTTGCGCGGCAAGGTTATGGTGCTGACGTGGTCTCGGGTGGCGAAATGGACCGCGCTTTGGCCGCAGGCATGGCTGCCGAAGATATCGTCTTTTCCGGTGTGGGCAAAACTGCGGAAGAAATTTTGCGTGCGTTAAAGGCGGGCATTGGCCAGTTCAACATCGAATCCGAGGAAGAAGGCCAAGAGCTTTCGGTGCTTGCCGGATCGCTCGATCTCGCTCCTTTTGCTGTGTTGCGTATCAACCCCGACGTCGACGCTGGGACGCATGGCAAGATTTCGACCGGTAAGGCGGACAATAAATTTGGCGTCAGCATTCACCGCGCACCGGAAATTTATGCGCGGCTCAGCGCTTTGCCCAATCTCCACATGCGCGGCGTCGCCCTGCATATCGGCAGCCAGTTGACGAGCCTGGAGCCACTGGAGACCGCGTTCAACAAGGTCGGCATTCTGGTGCAGAAGCTGCGCGATCAAGGCCATACCGTCACGCATGTCGATTTGGGCGGGGGTCTGGGTGTGCGCTACCGCGCGGGCGACAATCCGCCTGAGCCAGCCGCATATGGGGCAATGGTTGCACGCGTCACAAAGGGGTGGAACGTTAGGCTTATGTTCGAGCCTGGCCGAGTCATTGCCGGCAATGCAGGTATTCTTCTCACACGCGTCATCCGCGTGAAGCCAGGCGCTGGCAATGCACCATTCGTCATCGTCGACGCCGCCATGAATGACCTCGCACGCCCCGCCTTGTACGACGCATGGCATGATTTTGAAGCGGTCGCGCCCAATGGCGAGAAGATCGTGGCCAACATCGTCGGGCCGGTGTGCGAAACCGGCGACACATTTGCCATGGGCCGCGAAATTGACCCGGTCGCAGCCAATGATCTCGCGATTTTCCGCACCGCAGGCGCCTATGGCGCGACGATGGCCAGCACCTATAACAGCCGCGGGCTCGTCCCCGAGGTTTTGGTCGACGGCGACAAATTCGCCGTCGTGGCGGAACGGATATCGCCCGAAACCATTTTGGCTGCAGAACATGTGCCTGAATGGCTGAAATAGGACAAATATATTGGATCAGCTGCCCATTTTCGTGAACCTTAAAGGCCGAGCGGTCATTTTGGTCGGCGATGGCGAAATGGCAGACGCCAAAAGGCGGCTTATCGAGCGCGCCGGGGCTATTTGTGTCGATGCAGGCAATAAGGAGGCGCGGATCGCCTTTGTCGCCCTCGCCGACGACGACGCGGCCGGCGCATCGGCCGATGACCTTAAGGCCCGGGGCCTGCTTGTAAATGTCGTTGACCGGCCAGAGATTTGTGATTTTACAACGCCTGCCATTGTCGACCGGACTCCCGTATTGATTGCAGTGGGTACAGGCGGGGCGTCGGCCGGCATGGCTAAGGCCATTCGTCAGCGGATAGAGACACTGCTGCCCGAAACCTTGGGACCGCTGGCCCGGGCAATCGCGGCGGCTCGTGACAAAATTCGCGTGCGCTGGCCCGACGGTGCCACGCGCCGCCGGGCACTGGATCAAGGCTTTGCCGCAGGGGGGATGCTGGACCCGTTTGGGAGCCATGCGCCCAATAGCGTGCAGCTCTGGCTTGATGCAGCGCAGGAGCCAAATGGTGACCGGATGATCGAGATTGCCTTGCTCTCGGCAAATCCAGATGACCTCACTTTGCTCACCGCGCGGTTGCTTGGCGAAGCCGACCATGTTTTCCACGATGTGCAAGTGCCCGATGCCATTCTTAACCGAGCCCGCGCAGATGCCATCCGTCATGCCGGTGCGCCGCCTTTGCCAGCCCCCAATGGCTTGTCCTTGTTCCTGCGGTTGCCGTCTGCCGAAGGATAGGGCATGACAGACGTCTGAACAGTCGCAAGGTCACAAGTTTGTCCGTTTTCCCATCCGAGATTTGTTTTTACGGCTGCGGCAATATGGGCAGCGCAATGCTGCGTGGTTGGCTTGCCAGCGGCGTCACGGCCGACCGATTCTTTGTTGTCGACCCCAAAGCTGATGGCCTCCCGCAAGACGTTTCGCTGTACCTGTCATCGCAAGAGGTCGAGCGGAAATTCGACATCCTATTGCTTGGTATCAAGCCCCAACTTTTGCCCGCACTGGCACCTGACATCGCGCAATTGCTTGCCCCCGGGGCCTTCGTGATCTCGATACTCGCAGGGACAAGGACGGCGACGCTGTCCGCTGCATTTCCCGAGGCCCATGTCGTACGGCTGATGCCCAATCTGGCAGCCGCCATCGGCAAATCACCGCTGGCGCTTTTTGCGCCGCAAGCAGATATCCCCGCGCGCGATATGCTTGAAACGTTGCTTGCGCCATTGGGGTCGGTCATCTGGATTGAGGACGAAGGCCATATGGATGCCGTCACCGCGCTCGCGGGATCCGGGCCAGCCTTCGTCTACCGCTTCATCGATGCTCTGGCCAAGGGCGGCGAAGTGGCAGGGCTGCCGCGTGACATTGCCGCACATATGGCCATTGCCATGACCGAGGGCGCTGCGATACTTGCTGCGTCGTCGGGGCAGACGCCAGAGGATCTGGCGGCACGTGTCACCAGCCCGGGTGGTACCACCGCAGCAGGGTTGAGCGTGCTTGATGCAAATGGCGCATTGGACATTTTGGTTAGGGAAACGCTGCGTGCCGCGCGTGATCGCGGGACTGAGTTAGCAAGGGGAGATACAAAGTGAAATTGAAGTTTGCACTCGCTTTAACGTGCGCAGTGGCTCAGCCAGCCGCTGCAACAATGGCGACGCCGCCCTCAACCGAACAGGCAAATGCCAATCTGGCCAAGGCCGGCCCAATTGAGAATTATGACCTCTCGCAACTGGCAGACGGCATCGATGATGGCGCACTGAACAGTGAAGCCATTACGGCTGCCTATCTGGCGCGGATTGCAGCGGTCGATGACAGCGGACCAACGCTGAATGCCGTCATTGCGACTTTTCCCGACGCGCTGGATCAAGCGCGCGCAATGGATGCCGAATTGCGCGCTGGCAAATATCGCGGGCCATTGCATGGCATTCCGATCCTGGTGAAGGATAATGTCGAGGTCGCTGGCCCCGTTGCAACAACAGCGGGATCGCTTGCGCTTGCAGGCAATATCACCAATCGCGATGCACCATTGATTGCCCGTTTACGCGAAGCAGGCGTGGTCATCTTAGGCAAAACCAACTTGAGTGAATGGGCCAATATCCGGTCTGATAACTCGACAAGTGGGTGGAGTGCAGTCGGCGGTCTTACCAAAAACCCGCATGCGCTTGACCGTAACAGCTGCGGTTCCTCGAGCGGCAGTGGTTCGGCAGCGGCTGCGGGTCTGGCAGCAGGAACGATTGGGACCGAAACCGACGGCTCGATAACTTGCCCAGCCGGCGTAAACGGTGTGGTGGGCTTCAAGCCAACCGTTGGTCTGGTCTCGCGACGCTATGTCGTGCCAATCAGCCACAGCCAGGATACCGCAGGGCCGATCACGCGCTCGGTGCGTGATGCTGCCATCATGCTGACGGCAATGGCAGGCACCGACCCACAAGATCCAGCGACTGCCGATGCCGATAAGTGGCGTGGCAATTATGCCGCTGGTCTGTCGATCGATGCACTGAAAGGCATGCGGATCGGTGTCATTCGTGCGCCAGGCTCTGACGCGGCTTTATTCGATGCAGCTATTGCCAAACTGCAGGAAGGTGGCGCTGAGATCATCGTGCTCGATGCAAGCAAGATTGACCGGCAGAAAATTGGTCAGGCGGAATTCAAGGTTCTGCTGGCCGAACTCAAGGCCGACCTTGCGTCCTATCTGCAGGGCCTTCCCGATGGCCTCGTTCCGCACAAGTCGCTTGCCGATATCATCGCGTTTAACAAAGCCAATGCCGACAAGGAATTGCAGTATTTTGGCCAGGACACCTTTGAGGCTGCGGATAAGGAAAAGGGTCTTGATGACCCCGCTTATCTGGAGGCGGTCGCAACTTCGCGCGGGCTTGCCACCAATGCACTCAATCAGCTGTTTGCCAATAACAAGGTGGACATTCTCATTGCGCAAACCAATGGACCGGCCTGGGTGTCGACGCTAGGAAAAGGCGACGCATTTTCGGGGCCAAGTGCCAGCCAGTTGCCAGCAGTGGCCGGTTTCCCCCATTTGACTGTGCCGATGGGCCTTTCGTCTGGTCTTCCTGTGGGGCTAAGCTTCATCGGGCCGAAATGGCATGATTACGATGTGCTGAAAGCAGGCTTTGGGTATGAGCAGCTGTCGAAAGCGCGGGTGGCGCCACAATATCATGCGAAAGTGGACAACAAATAATGGCGTTCAGCAAACCTGATTTGGGCAGCATCATACCGAAAGGTGCAAGCTTTGACCCTGCCTTGGTGAACAAGCTGATGGGGAAATTCGGCCATGGCGGGTTCCTTGACATGGAATATGTCGGGCATGGCGATGACTGGGTTGAACTTGCCATCGATTGGCGTGAGGACCTCGTCGCTGACCCCGAAACAGGCATTTTGGCCTCTGCCGTCATCATCAGCCTGATGGATAATGCGACCAGCATGTCGATCTGGACGAAGCTTGGGGAATTCCGGCCGCAGGTGACGATGGACTTGCGTATCGATTATTTGCGGCCATCCCCGTCGGGGGAGCGGGTCTATGGCCGCGGCATTTGCTATCATCTGAGCAACAGCATCGGCTTTGTGCGCGGATTTGCCCATAATGGGAATCCGGATGAGCCACTGGCACATGCAAGTGGAACGTTTATCCGTATCGGAGACCGCGTATCATGAGCGATGTCTATGCCTCCCTTCCGCCTTATGCCAAGGCACTCGACATGGAAATTCTGGACGAACATGAGGGCGCGCCGGTTATCGGCATGCCGTTTGCCGACCGCGTTCAAGGACGGCCGGGGTTCCTGCATGGTGGCGCCATTTCGGGTTTGCTCGAGATCGCCGCGATTGCGGCCATCCATAGAGCTTTACAAGCACAAGGCAGCGATTCGGCGATCAAGCAAGTCAATGTCACCGTCGATTTCATGCGCGGGGGGGTTAATCATATGACTTATGCCGTGGGCGAAGTGACAAGGCTTGGCCGTACCATGGCCAATGTCGAGGCACGTGCGTGGCAGGATGACCGCGATAAGCCCATCGCCATGGGCTATATGCATTATCTGATCAAAGCGAAGCGCGCTGCCTAAGCCTCGCCGTGCGTTTCGATAAGAGCGCTGGCGATGGCTTCCTCGGGTGATTTGTCTCCCCAGATGATGAACTGAAACACGGGGTAAAAGCGCTCGCATTCATCGATAGCGACATCAATGATTGTCTGTGCCTGATCCACGCCCAGCAAGCCGTTCGACGCCATTAGGCTGCCATGGCGGAATAACAATATGCCATTGGCTGACCACATGTCGAAATGGCCAAGCCACAATTGCTCATTTATCAAACCCAAAGCGGTGTAGACGCTTGCGCGCTTGTCGCCTGGCACCGTGATGTCCGGCAAAATGATCAGCTGGAGCGCATTGTCTTCCTCACGCCAAATCGCGCGCAGTTGGTAGCTTGCCCAGCTGCCCTTATACTCGGCCGTAATCTCTTCTTCGCCATCTAGCTCAAACGACCAGCCCCGCGCCTCGAACAACGCGGCAAGCATATCCATCGGCGCGGATTCATCGCGCTCGAAATGCTCATATTGTTCGTCTGCGTCGTGCATTTTCATTGCGCCTATTTTGTTCAGCCGAGTCTGCCTGTTGACTGACTCGCGCGCAAGGGGCTTGCGGCAGCGCGCAACACAAGCCTGTGGGCCGACTGTGGAAAAGTTTAGGCGGGCCCGTCTGAAGGCTTGATTGTCGGCTTGGCCTTGGCGGGTGCCGCGCGACCTTTGGCGTTAAGCGCGGCCTCCAAGGCGGCCACCCGCTTGCCAAGTGCGTCAGCTTCAGCGCGTGCGTTTGCCGCGAGCGTTTTGACAGCGTCAAATTCTTCACGCGAGACAAGATCAAGCCCGCCTGCCCATTCACGCGCGCGTTCGCGCATGCTCGCCTCGGCCTCGCGGCCCATGCCAGCTACGGTTCCTGCAACACCATTTAATACTTTGGCCAAATCATCAAAAATGCGCTTTTCGCTTTGCATGTCATTCACTCCATTGCGGCGGGGGGTTAGCCGCTATTACCTATCTGGGAAGTCGCAGCCGGAACGTAAAGGCTTTCGACGTCCGGATTCAACTTGTCGATCTGAAAATTCAGGATTGAAGCAAAGCTGATCCAGATCAGATAGGGTACCATCAACCAGGCTGCAGTCTTGCGGACCTGCGCAAATGCGAAGGTTGTCGCTATCGCCATGACCAACATCACGATGATAATGTAAAAGGCCAAGGTCACCTTATGTTGCCCGAAAAAAATCGGCGACCAGGTCAGATTGATCAGGAACTGAACCACAAACAAGGCAATGGCGCGCGTGCGGTGGCGTGCCCCGCGCGCATGGAACACCATTGCAAGCGCCAGACCCATCAGAAAATACAAGGTTGGCCACACGACACCAAACACCCACCCCGGCGGCTGCGCTGCTGGCTTGATCAAGGTCTGGTACCATATATTTTCCTGCGTCGACCCGGAAAGCGTGCCGGAAAAGAAACCAAGAAACATGACGATTGGAACAACGAACAAAGCCCAGCGCAAAAACGACATGCGATGCTGGAACGGTGATGCAATCTGGTTCATGATTTGGCTCCGGACCTGATGGCGCGATTCGTACGTAGCGCCGCCGGTCAAAACATTAGCATTGGCACTGAATAGAACAAGGCCGCCTGCCCGAATGGACAAACGGCCTCATGTTCGATTTCCGGCACCAAATTGGGTCGGAAAGCCAATTCTTACTTACGTGTGCCCGACAAGCCCATCGAACCGAAAGCGCCTGCCTTCACTTCGCCGGTCATGGCATCGCCCGAGACAGTTGCCGTGGCATCAAGATGCATGGGCATGGGGACAGTGATGTCCATGCCCCAGCTCAGCGTGTCGCCATCGACTGTGCCATTGGAGATGTCCATCGAACCTAGTCCACCCGACATTTGACCCGAAAAGCTGCCACCGTCGCTGTTAACGGTTAAAACGGCTTTCTGGTCACCCATGGGGCTTTTGATTGTTACGTCCCAATCACCATCAACTGCTGACATATCCTACTCCTTATTTCGCTGAGTTGTTTGCACTGCTGTTAGCAATATCCGTTACCATTTCAATTGGCAATCCAAGTGCTTCCAACTGCGGCTTTACCTTTGCCGCATCGCCGACCACAACCCACGTAAACTTGTCGGGATTGACCAGCGCACGCACTGAAGTGTCGAGCTTTTCCTCAGTCATGCCGCGATATGCGCTCGCCACCGTAGCGTAAAAATCGTCGGGCCGGTTAAACAAGACATTGCGCTGCATTGCGGCCAGGACATCGCCCGAAGTTTCGAAGCTGCCAGGCAGTTCGCGGATATTACCGCCGACGATCCGGTCACGTTCTTCCTTGGTGATGCCCTTGTCGGACAAGAACGCCTTATAGTTGCTGATCAAGGCAGCAATTGATTCACCGGTCTTATCCGCTTGCACGGGGGCGGAGATGAGATAGGGAACATCGCCCTCCACGCGGTTTATGCTGCCGCGTACGCCATAAGACCAACCCTTGGTTTCGCGCAAATCCATGTTGATGCGTGACAGAAACCCTGCCCCTAACGCTTCATTGGCGGTGATCGCGGTCTCAAGATCAGCCGTGCCCTTCGTCGCGAGCACTTGGCCGCCCAGAATAAGCGATTGCGGCGAACCCGGACGGTTGATCAAGATGATCCGCGGATTGGCTGCAGCAGGCGCCGCTGACATATCCTTGACACCGGCGGGTCCGGTCGCCGTCCAACTGCCGAAACTGCTTTCAAGTGCGCTCTTGATTTCTGCGAGCGGCTTGTCGCTGACGACGAAGAAGGTCGCCTTTTCCGGACGGAACCACTTGTGGTGGAAATCGAGTATTTCACTGCGCGACACTTTGCTGACCGTTGCAACGTCGCCGGTTCCAGTGAACGAAATGCCATAAGGGTGATCCTTGCCGAACAGGATTGGCGGCAGCGTACGGAAGGCGACGCCTTGCGGGCTTGTCAGTTCGGACTGGATACGCGCCAGTTGCTGGCCACGAAGCCGCTCGACTTCCGCAGGCACGAAATCGGGACGAAGGACGATTTCCGAAAACAGTTTCAGTGACGGGGCCAGATTGGCGGACAACGATGTCACATTGACGTTGGTCCGGTCCATGCTTGCGCTGCTGCCGATGCTTGCGCCCAGCCGCTCTTGCGCTTCGGCGATCTGCGTGGATGTCATCCCCGCTGCGCCTTCGTCAAGCAAAGCGAGCATCAGTGACTGAGTCCCCGACCGATCGCGCGGATCGGCAGTATTGCCCGCATTGAAGCTGAGTGAAACCTGAGTCAGCGGCACTGCATTGCGCTGCGCGTAAACAATTTCGATGCCGTTCGACAGCTTGGTGCGTTCCACCTTTGGAAAGGCCAGATCGGATATCATGCCAAGCTCTGGCGCTGCCGAGCGCTTGACCGTGGTAATCGGTGCAGCGGCCTTTGGCGCCGCAGGTGCCTTGGCTTCTTCATAAGCTGCGCGCTCACCGGGTTCGACCGTAAGGGCATAGACAGGACGGTTCAGCCAGCGGCCCATCGCCGATGTCACGCGCGCTGGTGTTACCGTAGCGAGTTCATCAAGCTGCTTTTTGTAGAAATTGCTGTCGCCCCGGTAAAGTGCACCCTCGGCCAAAGCCACTGCTTTGCCACCGAAACCGCCGACCTGTTCCAGCCCGGCAAGACGACTCGAAACCGTGCGCATTTGCACGCGCTGCACCTCGTCAGCCGTTGGGCCGGTTTTGACAAAGTCAGCAATGATTTCGTCGAGCCGCTTGGCAACGACGGCCGGATCAACGCCAGGCTTCACGTCCGCCGTTATTTCGATGCCACCCAGTTGGGCAAAACCCTGATATCCAGCAGATACGTTAACCGCGAGCTTTTCCTGACGGACGAGAATGTTATCAAGCCGCGAACTGGCAAGGCCGCCAAGCACGGATGCGCCAACCTCGAGCGGCACTGAGTCAGCACTGTCGATACCGGGAACCGTCCAGTTGCGGTAAATCCGGGTGGTCGCGACTTTGTCTTTCATCACTTCTGATTTGGGTGCGGCCAGCGTCGGCACTTCGACCTTCAGCGGCTTTTGCTTGGGGCCAGCCTTAATTGCACCGAAATTCTTCTCGACCAGCTTTTTTGCGGTCGGCACGTCGATATCGCCTGCCAACACCAACACAGCATTGTTCGGGCCATAATGCTGACGGAACCAGGCGCGGACATCTTCCATGCTGGCGCTATCAAGATCGGCCATCGAGCCGATTGTCGAATGGCCATAGGGATGATTTTCAGGGACCATCCCCTTGATCTGAGCATATTCAACCAGGCCAAAAGGCTGGGTATCGCCCTGCCGTTTTTCGTTCTGGACAACGCCGATCTGGTTTGTCAGATTTTCCTGCGTTACGGCGCCGAGCAGAAAACCCATCCGGTCAGATTCAAGATACAACATACGGTCGAGTGCGCTGGTAGGCACAGTCTGGAAATAATTGGTGCGGTCAAACCATGTGGTGCCGTTGTAGTCCGTCGCACCCATATTCTGCAATGGTTGGAAGAAATCGCCAGGCGAGTTTTCCGACCCGTTGAACATCAAATGCTCGAACAGATGGGCAAAGCCTGTTTTGCCTTTGGGTTCATGTTTCGAACCAATGTCATACCAGATCGACACTGCGACTATTGGGGCCTTGCGGTCGGTATGGACAATGACGCGCAATCCATTTTTCAACGTGAATTGCTGATGCGGGATGTTGATTTCCTTGACCAAGGCCGACGCCGGGACTGGCGCGGGGTCAGCCGCGAGCGCTGGCGACACAAGCATCGTTGCGCCAAGCAGCGCGAGGGTCAATTTACGGATCATATTCTGCTCCCAAAGCTAAAAATCATGGCCATCACCGGTAACGGCCGTCACAGTAAACACAATCTGGTGAAATGATATTTTCGACGAACGCCGTTCAGGGCCGATAACGGCGTTTTGCGTGCTTCACGGCATCGGCCCATTCGAAATAAACGGGCTTATATTTACCCGCCACAAACAGCTTCATCTGGTCGGTATAATGTGGCGATTCGGGACGGGTAGTCGCCGCGCCATAAGGCTGGATCGATTCCGATATCACATTCCCGGCCTTGTCCCACCGCATCAGCATGATGAAACTGTCGCCATGTCGGACGCGCATCTTGCCATCGGCCTGATCGGCATCCCACATCGTCGTCGCGCGCAATGTGTCGGTGCCGCCGAGCATTGGCAAATCAACCTTCCCGCGGCGCAGACGCTGAATGTCGGCAAGCAGTGGGTCGATTCGTCCAAAGCGTTTTTTGAACTCGGTCACCGCCTCCTGAAGCGTGTTGCGCGCATCAGGCATTTTGTCCCCGCGCCAGTGCGGCCGCGCGCCAAAACGGATGATGCGTTCGGCCAAAGCGTCGGCGCTTCCCTTGCCATCACTTGACCAGTCCCAGCCGGCCAAAAGCTTTTGCGCTGCGGCCAGCTCGGCCGCGTCTTTGAGATCAAGTGCTGCAAAGGACGCCATCCACGGGCCGACCCAGCCTTGCTTGCTGTAAATCATGTCCATCTTGATCGCGAGCAGCTCTTCCGGCGTGATAGATGTATCGGCGGCCAGAAGCTCGGTGGCGCGCAGTCCGCGGTTGGTCATTCCCAATTCAATGCCGAGATAAGGCGAGTAATCCGCCGGATCCATTTCCGATCCCGGTCCGGCAGCCAGAAATGGCGTATTATTGGCGTTCTGGACAAAGCCTGATGCCGGATCGACGATTTTGGGATAGCGGTCAAAGCCAACGGGGCCTGACCACATCACTGCAGACGTGTCGCCTGGCAACAATTTGGTATAGTCATATCCAGGCTTGCGGTCTGGAAAAAGCGCATTGTAGATATACGCCACGCGGCCCGTTTTGTCGGCATAGATAAAGTTGGTGGCAGAAATCCCGCCGATGGACATGGACTTGGTCCATTCATCCCAATTCGTTGCCTTGGTATTGCGATAATATTGTTCAACGGCTTTGACGCTGTCGATGCTCGCATATCGGATGGCAAAGAAGCCCTTGTCATTTTTGATGACTGGCCCGTGGATCGAACGATAAATTGTTTGCGGCACGGGAAGATTGAATGGCCCCATTTTGACTGGCAACCAAACGCGCTTGACCGAAAGTGGCAACCATTTGCCGTCATAGCGATATTTGTCGCCCGCGTCGTTCATCACCAGCTTGTAAACATCGGTCAGGTCAGGGCGGTTAACGGTGTTGGTCCAACCCAAATTTCGGTTGTGGCCAAGCAACACAAAAGGCGATCCCGGAAACAATGCGCCGGCCATATCGAGCCCTTCGCCCGAATGGGTCACGGCTTCGTACCAGGCGACTTGTCCCTCATAAGGCTGGTGCGAGTTGGAAATGAGCCAGGTCTTGCCATCGGCCATGCGCTTGGGAGCGATGGCAAATGCATTTGACCCGTTCATTTCGGGATCGCGTCCGATTGGCGTCATCGGCGCTGCGCTGTCCTTGGGCAATGGCTTGCCTTCTGTAAGCGCTGCAATCGTGCTATCCAGTCCGTAGAAGAACGGGGCTCGCAATACGAAGCCTGTGACAATGTCCTTTCCAGTAACCGGAAACAGCTTGGATAGCCGGACTTCTTGCGGATGCTTCTCTACATAATGGTTCAAGCCAGCGGCATAAGCTTCGCAGACTGCGCGCACTTCAGGCGACAATTCCATATAATGTTTTTCGGCGGTTTCCCGCGCGCCCAAAAGATGCAGCACATAATCGACCTTGGCGCCCTCGGCGCCCGCTATTGCGCCATAACGGCCCCGGGTCATGGCGACGACGTCCTCAATCGTGGAAAAATCATCCTCTGCGTGCGCGTACGCAAGACCATAAGCGGTGTCGGCGTCGGTTTTGCCGTTGATATGCGGTACGCCATAATCATCGCGCGCTATTTCAACGTCATATTTCCGAATCGGTGCGTCATATTGCGTTGCGGCCAAAGGTTCCCACAATGCCCCCGCGCCAGCCACCACACCGACAAGCGCCAATGACGCCCACATATATTTCCGCATAACATTCTCCCCTTGCATCCTGGACCTTATATGATTGGTCCTTGCAATGACGCGACGGGCATAACCAAGTCGTTGGGAAAGGGAAGTCTTTCTATGCCAAGCGCACACAGACGCGCATTCATGACGCGCTCGCTTCGTCGCATTTTGGCGGCGAAGCCTATTTAGGGGATTCCTTCTGATTAATGCCCCGTTTAATAAGTTGGGCATATTGATGGTGGCTATACACTGCGGTCGGACGGGGGTTCGAAAGGGGGGGACATGGTAACTCGTTGGGATTCATCGACCGCACGCGCCTGGTATGCGGCATTACCGTGGTTGAGCGGGTGCAATTTTGCGCCATCCTACGCCATTAACCAACTTGAGATGTGGCAGGCCGAAACCTTTGACCTGAATGCGATTGATCGCGAACTCGCCCTTGCCGCCTCGGTTGGCATGACGGCCATCCGTGTCTATTTACATGATCTGTTATGGCTTCAGGATGCCGAAGGCTTCATGGCGCGGATCGAGGCTTTTTTGCAGCACGCCGATGCGCACAAAATCCGCACCATGTTTGTTTTGTTCGATTCCTGCTGGGATCCGGACCCAGTGCTTGGTCCGCAACGCGCGCCACTTCCCGGCGTCCACAACAGCGGCTGGGTTCAGGCCCCGGGCATGAAGACCTTGAACGACGCAGCGCAGCATCCGCGGCTTGAGGCTTATGTCCGCGGAGTAGTCGGTCGTTTTGCGAATGATCCGCGCATATTGGCCTGGGACATCTGGAACGAACCCGACAACGGCCCTGACGTTGCGTTATGTGATGCGGACGAATGGCGCATCAAGGGCGAATTGGTCCGGCCACTGATGATCGATGCCTTTGGATGGGCGCGTGCATCGGGGCCTACGCAACCGCTTACCAGCGCAATCTGGATTGGCGATTGGTCGGACCACGACAAATTGACGCCACTTCAGCAGGCGCAAATCGACAGTTCCGATATCATTACATTCCACAATTATGGCGGAGGTAAAGATTTTGCTCGACGCGTCAAATGGCTTGAGGCTTATGGCCGTCCGATCATGTGCAGCGAATATATGGCGCGCCCGGCGGGAAGCACGTTTCAGGCGATACTGCCGATTGCCCAGAAGCACCGCATCGGCATGTTTTGCTGGGGCCTCGTCCGCGGCAAAACACAGACTCATTTGCCATGGGCCAACTGGATCAGCCCAATCAAGGACTTTCCTGCCGAAGCGTGGTTTCATGATATTTTCGACGAAGACGGCAACCCGCATGACCTGGCCGAGGTGGAATTTCTGCGGATGATGCACAGCATGGAGCATTATGCTTCAACCGGCGAGGCATGTGTCCGGCCGAAACCTAAGCGCGCCAAGGCAACAGCGCGGCGCTTGGCCGCCGTCGCTTAAGGCCACTCTGCCCGCGTTCGGCCAATCGGGGCTGCACGCACTTGTGTTGCGAAAATGCCGCACTACATTCTCAGTATACATTGAGTCTTCGGTCCTGAAGGCTTCACCGGCATTTGGAAAAGAGCGCATGAACCTCGAAAAATTTACTGACCGGGCCAAGGGCTTTCTGCAGAGCGCGCAGACCGTCGCCATCCGCATGAGCCATCAACGGATTGGACCTGAACATCTCCTCAAGGCTTTGCTTGAGGACGAACAAGGCATGGCATCGGGACTGATCAAGGCAGCCAGCGGCGACGCGGCAACGGCGCTGCGCGAAACCGACGCTGCACTTGCAAAAGTTCCGGCCGTCTCGGGCGGCGGCGCGCAACAGACACCTGGCCTCGACAATGATGCGGTGCGCATTCTCGATGCCGCCGAACAGGTCGCACAAAAGGCGGGTGACAGCTATGTCACGGTGGAGCGCTTGCTGCTTGCACTTGCGTTGGCGAAGACGACAACCGCTGGCAAGGCACTGGCTGCAGCTGGCATTACAGCCGAAGGCCTGAACACCGCCATCAACGACCTGCGCGGTGGACGCACGGCCGACACTGCGGGTGCCGAAGACCGCTATGATGCCCTGAAGAAGTTCGCGCGCGACCTTACTGAAGTTGCCCGCGCGGGCAAGCTTGACCCGGTCATCGGCCGCGTTGAAGAAATTAGCCGCACAATCCAGATCCTCGCGCGCCGCACGAAGAACAATCCCGTCCTGATCGGCGAGCCCGGCGTTGGCAAGACCGCCATTGCAGAGGGCCTCGCCCTGCGCATCGCCAATGGTGATGTGCCTGACAGCCTGAAGCACCGGAAGTTGTTGTCGCTCGATATGGGCGCGCTGATCGCTGGCGCGAAATATCGCGGCGAGTTTGAAGAGCGTTTGAAAGGTGTACTTGACGAGGTCAAGCAGGCCGAGGGCGACATAATCCTGTTCATCGACGAGATGCACACATTGGTCGGCGCTGGTAAAGGCGAAGGCGCGATGGACGCGGCTAACCTGATCAAGCCAGCCCTGTCGCGCGGCGAACTGCATTGCATTGGCGCGACAACGCTCGATGAATATCAGAAGCATGTCGAAAAAGACCCCGCGCTCCAGCGCCGGTTTCAGCCGATATTTGTTGGCGAACCCACGGTAGAAGACACCATCTCGATCCTGCGTGGTTTGAAGGAGAAATACGAACTCCATCACGGTGTGCGCATTACCGACGGCGCGTTGGTGAGCGCGGCCACTTTATCACATCGCTATATCTCCGACCGGTTCCTGCCCGACAAGGCCATCGACCTGATGGACGAGGCGGCATCGCGTTTGCGGATGGAAGTCGAATCTAAACCCGAAGAAATCGAAACGCTCGACCGGCGGATCATTCAACTGAAGATCGAACGTGAGGCCCTTGGCAAGGAAAGCGATACCGCGTCCAAGGACCGCTTGTCCCATCTGGAGAGCGAACTTGCCAATCTGGAGCAGCAATCGCTTGAGCTCACGCAGCGCTGGCAGGCGGAAAAGGACAAGATTTCGGCTGAAGCCAAGATCAAGGAACAACTCGATGGCGCACGCATCGAGCTTGAACAGGCGCAGCGTTCGGGTGACCTCGCAAAGGCGGGTGAGTTGCAATACGGCACAATCCCGGGGCTGGAAAAGCAATTGGCGGAAGCCGAGGCAGCCGCGGGCAATGCGATGTTGCGCGAGGAAGTCACCGCTCAGGATATCGCTGGCGTAGTCAGCCGCTGGACAGGCATTCCTGTCGACAAGATGCTCGAGGGCGAACGCGACAAGCTGCTCAACATGGAACAGTTGATTGGCGCGCGCGTCATTGGTCAGAAGGACGCCGTCGAGGCGGTATCGAAAGCCGTGCGCCGTTCGCGTGCCGGACTTCAGGATCCTAACCGGCCGCTTGGATCGTTCCTGTTTCTTGGACCAACGGGTGTTGGCAAGACCGAGCTGACTAAGGCGCTCGCATCATTCCTGTTCGACGATGACAATGCGATGGTGCGGATCGACATGTCCGAATTCATGGAAAAGCACAGCGTGTCGCGGCTGGTCGGCGCGCCTCCCGGCTATGTCGGATATGAAGAAGGCGGTGTTCTGACCGAAGCCGTTCGCCGCAGGCCTTACCAGGTTGTGTTGTTCGACGAGGTGGAGAAAGCGCATTCCGACGTATTCAACATCCTGCTTCAGGTGCTGGACGATGGCCGCCTGACCGATGGTCAGGGCCGCACAGTGGATTTTTCCAACACGCTGATCATCCTGACATCAAATTTGGGCAGCCAATATCTGGCCGGGCTTGAGGAAGGTCAGGACGTGAAAGATGTTGAACCGCAAGTCATGGAAATCGTGCGCGGACATTTCCGCCCTGAGTTCCTGAACCGGTTGGACGAGGTTATCCTGTTTCACCGTCTGGGCGTTGAGCATATGGCACCAATCGTCGACATTCAGGTTCAGCGCGTGCAAAAACTGCTTAAGGATCGCAAGGTCACGCTCGCTTTATCCGATGAGGCCAAGGCATGGCTTGGACGCGTGGGATATGACCCGGTTTATGGGGCACGTCCATTGAAGCGTGCCATCCAGCGTTATCTCCAGGATCCGCTCGCCGACATGCTCTTGCGTGGCGAGATTCCTGACGGCACAACGGTTCAGGTCGACGAAGGTGATGGAGCGCTGAAGCTGACTGTATAAACATGGCGTCCCCGCCGCCATTTTTGGCGACGTACGCATGTCTGTCGCTTCATAGGATCGCTTTACTGTGGGGCGCCGTCAGGCGGCTCGAAACCTCTGCATTCGCCACCTGAGCAGACATTCTCCCCGGCAATTGCACGCGCTGCGTCGTTGCCGGCTTGCGCTGCCCTGCGCCATTCGGCAATCGTCCGGCACGTCTTGACCTTGCAGACGAGCGAACCTGAGGCTGTAAATTTTTGGCATTTGACCTGCTGATCGGAATCAGCGGACGAAACTGTATCTTTTGGCGTTTGTGGAGCCAGCGTATTGGTGACGGCAACCGCCGGCGCGGCTGTCCCAAGCAGAAGCACAGTTAAAAGCAATGTTCCTGCAAACATCACAACACACCGCTATCAGAGACCAAATGATTTAGTTTCCATTCCCGCAAGAACCACCGGAACACACTGCGCCACTTTCAATAATAGCGCGGGCGGTTCGGTTTCCGTTTGCCTGAATTTCTTTCCATTCCGCGATCGTCTTGCAAACCTTGCCCTTTTTAACGAGCGAGCCGGTGACTTCGACCTTGCGGCATTTGATGGCCTGATCGGGATCAGCAGCCGCGGTCTTGACGGGCTGAGCGGTCTCATTGCCTGCAAGAACGGGAGCGGCGGATAACGACGTGGTCAAAGCAATGGCAAGAACAAATACACGCATTTTCTATTCCTTTGGGGAGTGAATGAACAAAATTATCATGCCTTGAATGGCATCGCAATATTTCAAAATAGTTATTTATCGGACAACCAATATTACCGCGCTGGGTTAAGGCCGGTGCTGTCTGCTGCAATATAATATTGTGTGATGAGCTGTTGTTCGGCGAGGGTCAGATGCGGGTTCCACACATCGAATATCAAAACGGCGCGCAATGCGTCGCTGTCGTTCCAAGCTTCGTGCTCGATAGTGTCGTCAAAGGCAAATGCCTCACCCTCGCGCCATGATCTGGTTTCCCCGCCAACTCTAAAGCCGCAATTTTCGGGGACAATGAGCGGCAAATGCACAATCGCGCGCGTATTGGTAACGCCGGTGTGCGGCGGAATTCTTGTCCGGGGTTTCAGTAGGGAAAAAAATGCGCTTGGCGAACGGCCGGGAATATGTGCCGATGGCAATGCAGCGAGTGCAGCAGCCGTTTTGGGACAGCGGTCAAGTACCGTCTGGTTCGGATTGCCATATTCCCACAGAAAACACGCACCCCAATCCAACGAATGGTCAAGCCCTGTCCACACATTTTCAGGAAGACCCTTTTCCATCCGGACATAAGGCCGCAACGCCTCGCCCGGATCAGCAAGCAACGCTTCCAGTTCAATGCGGATATCCGCAGTTGCGGCCTCCATCTGCGGCATCCAGTCGAAATGCCTGCGGTCGAAAAACTCGTCGGCTGGAAGGAAGGGATAGCACAATCCGTCGCATTGATTTGTGTAGATGCGCCGGCGTCCCATGGCGACATCGACAAAGGCAGTGCTTCGTCTTTGTTCGGTTGCATCCATCCCGACCTGAATGGCGGCAACGCTATTGTCCACCGCGCGTGCGACGCGGGACATCGCGTGGTCGACAAAAGATTGTCCGGCTTGCACAGCATTGCCGATTTCGGGCGGCAGATCCATTGCCTGCGCAGCCATTTGCAGGACCGCCTGCCATGCCGCCACGGCATCGGCTTCCTCTTCCCTGCGCTGGTGCAATTCGGCCTTGCGCAGCCATGCCATGAAATCGCGGTGGTCAGCATCAATAGCCGCATCCAAGGCCTGTAATTCGCCCTTGTCATTGCCCTGCGCCCGGCGTGCCGAGGCCACGTTGCGCCATAACGCTGCGGCTCCGGGGTCATGCTGGGTCGCCTCCAGAAAAAGCCGCTCGGCCTCTGCAAAGCTTTGCGCACGCAGTGCCAGCATCCCCTGACTGTTTAATCGTGCGGCTTCCGCCGGCGGTGCAGTTTGATCCATGATAGCTAAGCTTGCCATTTAGCGGGACAAACGGCAAGGTCTGCCGCAACATGGAAGAACAGCGTCCCGAAAATATATTGGCCTATGGTGAATGGCTTACGCACCGCTACGATGAAGATGCGGACAGCTTTCAACTGCGCCAACTTGACCGGAGCCAGCATGATGCTGCCACATTCATCACTGACGAATATCTCGGCACAGAGGAAAGTCCACGCGTCATCAGCCGCAAAGATGCCATCGCCGGGGTAAGCAAGACCAACACACTGCATTTCATTCTGCATTCGGCGTTCTGCGCATCGACTATGCTTGCACGCGGGTTTAACCTGCCGGGAAGCTCGATGGGTTTGAAAGAGCCAGTGTTGTTGAACGACATCGTTGGTTGGCGCCGACGCGGCGCTGCGCCTGCGGCAGTCGCGGAACGGCTTGACCACAGCCTGCACATGCTTGCTCGTCCTTTTAAGGGCGATCAGGCCGTGGTCGTGAAGCCCTCGAACGTCTTTAATGCGCTCGCCCCGCTTGCGTTGACAATGCGGCCCACGAGCAAAGCGATATTGCTGTACGCGCCCTTGCCGGTGTTTCTGGTTTCCGTTGCGCGCAAGGGCCTTTGGTGCCGCTTATGGTGCCGTGAATTGCTTGAGGGCCTAATCACCGACGGCATCGTGAACCTGGGATTTGAACCGCGTGACTATTTCCGGCAGTCCGATTTGCAGATTGCGGCGGTAGGCTGGCTCGCCCAGCAGCAACTGTTTGCGGGCATGATCGATAGATTTGGGCCAGACCGCATTGCTACGCTCGACAGTGAAACACTGACTTTGAAACCCGAGGCGACGCTTGCGGCGGCACTGCGTCATTTCGCAATGGATGTCAGTCCAGGCCAGATCGCTGGACACCCTGCGTTTGTGATCCACAGCAAATTTGGCGGCGACTTTGATGCGCGGAACCGTGCCAAAGAACATCGGGCAGCGGCAGAAGCATATGGTGATGAAATCGAGAAGGTTCTGGTCTGGGCACAGGCCGTGGCCGAAGCTGCAGGCATACCGTTAAGCTTGCCTGCTGCGTTGCAATAATCAGCGGTAGCCGAATTTGTCGACCCAAGGCTGCAGGATATCCATGATTGGTTCCATATACGCGGCATAGGGCCGCCATTGCTGCGTGCCGTCATACAGGCCGCGATGAACCTGACCGACGCTGGCAGTCGTTACACCGCGCCGTTTTGCGGTTGCGTCAAAATTGCGGACAGCCTCGGTCCACTCCAGCCCCGCAAAGACGCACATCGCAGCGCTTTCGGCATCAAAATCCTGCACGATCTTGTGATATTGAACGATATGATATCGCAGCGGCAGTCGTTCGAGCGCCAGTTCGGTCAGCCGCATGAGCGCATCATAATGGCGCGCCGTGCGTTGCAGGCTGGTATATTCAAGCGTGCCGCTACTCATGGCGAAATTGGTGCGGAAGCAGCTCCAGACAACGTCGCGCGGGTCACGCCGCATGATAAGGATACGCGCATCGGGAAATAGCCGTGCAATGAATGGCAAGCGCGTGCCCTTGAGCGGGTCCATATCCACAAAACAGGGGGAATTGGGCGATATGCCCGACGCGACAACCTTGTCCCAATAGGCTTGGCGATGGCCGTTGAGCGCATCATCGTCCAAAGCAGCAAATCGACCGATACCCTCGATAATCGAATCGCGATCACCCGCTATGAAAGCCTCGTCGGTGGCAATGAGTGTAGGGCGCTCCTCAAGCGCTGAAACGCCGGGTAGCGATGCAAGAATGTTTTCCACCAATGTGGTACCCGAACGCGGGTAGCCGATCAGGAAGACATGCCGTATCGCAGCATGGGCCGGCTGGACTTTGTGCGCATGTACCGCTGCGAGCGCAGGCGTTGCGGCAAGTCCGTCGAATATGGCCTCCACAAAACCGGTATTATCGAGCTGGCCCGTCGATGGCGCCGCATGGATATAGGCAAAGTCGTTATTGGCCGCCACATAATGTTGGAATGCAGCGGCATGGTTGGACTGCTTGTCGTAAGTGTTAGCGAGCGTTGAATGCGCCAGGCTTCGCTCAAGACTTGGCGCGTCAAGTCTGTGGATCAGCGGCTCAAGCAAGCTCCGTGCACGATCGGGCTGTCCTGTCGCCAATTCAACGCTGGCGAGCGCGTTGGTTGCCACCGCATTTTGCGGGTCGCGCGCCAGGGCAGATAATGCGTGGGCCTTCGCTGTGGCGCTTTGTCCCTCTCGTGCGGCCAGCGCAGCCAGTCCGGCATGTGCAGCTGCCAAATGCGGTGCCAGTTCCGCCGCGCGGTTAAAGCTCGCGCGTGCGCTTTCGTTAGATCCACCAGCGGCCAATATGGCGCCGCGCTCCACCCAAGCGTCGGGATAATCGGGATAATGCCGAATGGCTTCATCGCAGGCCAATATGGCATCACGGTTCCGGCTTTGGTTGCGATAATGGATTGCCAGACTTGTCAACGTGGCGGGGTTCCCCGGCTCAAGTTCGAGCGCCTTGTTGAAAAGGCCATCTGCGTCGATAAAATTGCCTGTCGATGATGCGGCCAGTGCGACGATGGCGTAGTCATATGCGTCGCCTGCGCCGCGGGAAATAGCGGTTCGGGATTGTTCGGCGGCGAGGTTGAGGTCTGATCTATGCACGCGGCGACTAGCGCCAAATA
>JANMJX010000004.1:0-6646 GCA_031371575.1 Sphingomonadales bacterium | reverse complement strand
TTGGTCGAGGCATGTCTGGCCTGATTGTCATTCCTCCCTTCGCAGGAACGACAAAATTGCCTACGGAACATCATGCCCAGCCCGCTTGCCCTTTACATCCACTGGCCATTTTGCGTTTCCAAATGCCCTTATTGTGATTTCAACAGCCATGTCCGCGAAACGGTGGATCATGACGCGTGGCGCGCGGCGCTGTTGGCCGACATGGCCTATGAGGCATCGCTCACGCCTGGTCGCAGATTGACCTCCATTTTCTTTGGCGGCGGAACCCCTTCGCTGATGCAAGCATCCACAGTGGCTGCGCTGATTGATGCAGCCGCGCAGCATTGGGGTTTTTCGGACAATATCGAAATCGCGTTGGAGGCTAACCCGTCTTCGGTCGAGGCGGCCCGTTTTGCGGACCTCGCTGCGGCGGGCGTGAATCGGGTATCGCTTGGGCTTCAGTCTCTCGATGACGCCGCTTTGGCATTTCTGGGGCGCGCACATTCTGTTGCGGAGAGCCTCGACGCCCTTGCCATCGCCCAAAGGCATTTCGGCCGCGTGAATGTCGACCTTATCTATGCGCGGCCTGACCAGACGGCTGCCGATTGGGAAGCTGAACTTCAACAGGCTTTGTCCTTTGGCACCGACCATATGTCGCTTTACCAGTTGACGATCGAAGCGGGCACAAGGTTCGAAACACTGGTGCGCACGGGGCAGTTTATCCCCGCCGACGATGATGACGCGGCGACGCTTTATGAGCTGACACAGGCCATGACATCTTCTGCGGGTATTCCGGCCTATGAAATCAGCAACCACGCCCGTGCTGGAAGTGAAAGCCGGCATAATCTCAGTTACTGGCGCTATGACGATTATATCGGCATTGGTCCGGGCGCGCACGGACGACGGCTGAACTTTGCGACTCAACGTCATAAAAAACCTGAAAACTTTATATCCGCCGTTGAACGCAACTTGCATGGCGTGGCGAGCGAAGAAAGTTTGGATGCCGAAAGCCGGGCCACCGAAAGCTTGCTGATGGGATTGCGCCTGGCCGAGGGGATCAGCCTAGACAGATTGTCTCACCGGACGGGCATCGCTGCCGGACATCTGCTTGATCATATTGCAGTCGACAAGATTGCGCAGCTTGGCCTGATCCGCCGTGATGGCGACCACGTCACGGTGACGCCACGGGGCATGCCACTGCTGGATGCGATCCTGCCGCAGATAGTAAAAGTTGAGGCAAGCGCCGCCGCCTGATAGCATGACTTTTATGTCGTCCTTGCTTGCCGAATATCATGCGTTTCTGACCGACAACCGCCGGATGTCCGTGCATAGCGTCCGGGCGTATCAGGCCACCGCAGAGCGGCTCGCGGGCTTCCTTGAGTTGCATTGGGGCAACCCGGTTGACCGGTCGACACTGCACAAAATTTCAGCTCCCGACATTCGGGCATTTCTCGCTGACCGGCGCGGCGATGGCCTGACCAACCGTTCAACTGCGCGCGAGTTGTCGGCCGCACGGCATTTCCTGCGCTTTGCACTGGGCGACGACGCGACGCTGCCCGCCATGAAGGGGCCGCGCGTGCAGCGCAGCTTGCCAAGGCCAGTAAATCCTGACGATGTCCTTGCGCTTGCGGACGATGTCTCGGAAAATGCAAAGGACGGCTGGGTCGGCGCGCGCGACTGGGCATTGTTGCTGTTGCTTTATGGCAGCGGCCTGCGGGTCAGCGAGGCAACCGGGTTGAATGGTGATATTCTGCCGCTTGGAACCACCTTGCGGGTGACCGGCAAGCGCAACAAGACGCGCATTGTCCCGCTGCTCGAACAGGTTAAAGCCGCGATTGAGGATTATCTCGCGCTTTGCCCTTACACGGTCAGTGCGGACGTGCCGCTGTTTCGCGGTGCACGCGGTGGGCCACTATCACCCGCACTTGTCCGCCGCGCGGTTCAGGGCGCGCGCACGCGGCTTGGCCTATCCGACCGCACCACACCGCATGCATTACGCCACAGCTTTGCGACGCATTTGCTCGCAGGCGGCGCTGATCTGCGCAGCCTTCAGGAATTGTTGGGCCATAGCAGCCTGTCGTCGACTCAGGTCTACACCGCTGTCGACAGTGCTATGCTTCTGGATGAATATCAGAACGCCCATCCACGGGCGTAGCTGCCTCAGCCAGGGGCTGCGGCTTCCAACGGATCAGCCGCCATACATAAGCTGCCACAATAGCAACGATCACGATCGTCGATAACGGCCCAAGCCATTTTTCAACGTCCTTGAACTGCGAACCCAGAAAATATCCTGCACCGGCCAGAGCAGAACTCCAGCCGGCCGTGCCAATTGTTGAAAACAGCAGAAACCGTCCAAGCGACATGCCGAACAACCCAGCCGGTATCGAAATGAGCGACCGTAAAGTCGGCAACATGCGTGCAATGAGAACGATGATCGCGCCGTGCTTGCGAAACAGCGCGTGCCCACGTTCAATCTCGGCCCAGTCCAACGTCAGCAATCGGCTGTAACTGTCAATGAATGAACGCATCCGCCTTTCGCCGAACTTTATGGCCAGCCAGTACCACATCCAGTTGCCGAGCATCGCGCCTGCGGTGCCTGCCGCGATTGCCCCGCCAAGATTCATGTTGCCGCGCGCAGCCGACACCCCTGCGACGGTCATTATGACTTCAGATGGCACAGGAGGGAAAACTGTCTCGAGCAACATCAGCAGGGCGACGCCCCAATAATTGCCCCATTCGACCAGATGGATAATCCAATCATCCATGATAATTATTCTTGGATTCGGCGTTCGATGGCGTCGAGAATGAGCGCTGGGGTGTCGGTGCCGTTGAAGCGATCAATCGCGACGATACCTGTCGGCGACGTCACGTTGATTTCGGTAAGCCACTCGCCACCGATGACATCGATACCGACGAAAATTAACCCGAGTTCTTTCAAACGTGGGCCCATAGCGGCGCAAATTTCCAGTTCACGCGGCGTCAGTTCCGTCGCCTCGGCACTGCCGCCCACCGCGAGATTTGAGCGGAACTCGCCCTCGCCGGGACGGCGGTTAATTGCGCCAGTAACTTTTCCGTCGATCAAGACAATGCGTTTGTCACCTTTGGCCACATCGGGCAAAAACGGCTGCACCATATGCGGTTCTGGCCAAGTTGAATTGAACACTTCGAATAAGGCGCCAAGATTGCTGCCATCAGCATCGATGCGGAAAATGGCCTTGCCACCATTTCCATGCAACGGCTTCACCACAACGGCGCCATGCTGTTTTTGAAATTCGCGCACTGCGTCTGATGACCGGGTGATCAATGTTGGCGGCATATATTGGCGGTAATCGAGCACCATCACTTTTTCGGGCGCGTTGCGTACGCTCACCGGATTGTTGACCACCAATGTCTCATGCGCGATGCGTTCAAGCAGATGCGTTGCGGTGATATAGCCGACGTGGAACGGCGGATCCTGCCGCATCAGCACGACGTCGATATCCTTTCCGAGGTCGATTTGCTTTGCGGCACCAAAGCGGAAATGCGCGCCCTCCACACGTTGCAGGTCATGCACGGGATGCGCCCACGCGGTAAGCCGGTCATCAGCGCCCAGCGAGAGGGATGTTACGTCATAATGCCAGATGTCATACCCCCGCGCCTGGGCAGCCAGCATCAGCGCGAAGCTGGAATCTCCGTGTATGTTAATGCCATCCATCGGGTCCATCTGGACCGCCATCTTTAAAGCCATTTGCTCGTCCTTATCCGTGCCAGACATTTGGCAAATGGTTTGGCCAGCGCCATGGCGCAACCATAATCACGTCGATCTGCATATTTTCGCACTCTTTGCCATATTTGGGGAGCAGAATTTCTGCCGCTGCGGCCACCCGGCGCAATCTTGAGGCATCAATGGCGGTGGCAAGGTCGCGCGCCTGTGTTCGGGCCTTTACCTCGACAAAGGCAATGCTTTTGCCGCGGCGTGCGATCAGATCCACTTCGCCGCGCGGCGTTTTTACGCGCGTGCCCACAATCCGCCAGCCCTTCATCCGCAGGAACCATGCAGCGAGTGTTTCGCCGCGACGGCCGCGTTTTTCTGCCGCCAGACGGTTCACTTCGCCTTCATTTCCGATGCACGCGCGTAAACGGCGTTGCGTTCCAAGCCGAAGCGCTTTGCAATGGCACCGGCTGCTTTGGCCGCAGACATCGTTTCCAGCGCTTCCTTTAAAGCAGCATCGACGTCACCCGTTTCGGTTACCACATCATCAGCGGGTGGCCCGACAATCAGCACGATTTCACCTTTTGGCTCCTGCGCCTTGTAGCGCTCCGCAAGCTCGGCTGCCGTTCCCGTGACCACCTCTTCAAACTTCTTTGTCAATTCGCGAGCAACGGCGACTTCGCGACTGCCATAGATTTCCGCAATGGCAGCCAGCGTCACCGCAAGGCGAGGGCCAGCCTCGTAAAAGACCAATGTTGCCTTTACCTGCCCCAGCTCTTGCAGTGTTTCCGCGCGGGCCTTGGACTTGTTGGGCAGGAACCCAGCAAACAGAAACCTGTCCGTAGGCAGGCCACAGATGGATAACGCAGCCGTGACAGCGCTTGCCCCCGGTATCGTGAATACAGGCACCCCAGCGTCACGTGCAGAGCGGACAAGCTTATATCCGGGATCAGAGATGAGCGGGGTTCCGGCGTCCGACACCAATGCGACCACAGCACCCCGCGCGGTGGCGACCAAGGACTCGCGCTCGGCCTCACCGCTATGGTCGTTATAGCGGCGCATTTTCTTCTTTATGCCCAGATGATGTAACAATTTTCCGGTGACGCGGCTGTCCTCTACCGCCACGATTTCTGCGGCTTTCAGCAGGTCAATCGCCCTTTGTGACATATCTGCAAGGTTGCCGATTGGGGTCGCAACGACATATAAGCCTGATTCGAACATCATTGGATGTAAATGCTTCTTCCCAAGGAACCTGACATGAGCGCAACCTTTGCCGCAACCAGCGCACGGCCGCAAGCATTAGCGGGACAGATCAAAAAGCTGCTGACTTTGGCAGTCATATTAATGCTGTCCGCGTGCGCAGCTATTCCACGCGACCGCAACCGGCCGCCGCCTGTTGTGACCGCAGACCCGCTGGATGGCATGCACAGGGTCGCCTTGTTACTGCCTGTCACCGGGCCTGACGCCGACGTGGGTCAGTCAATTGCCAATGCAACCGCTTTGGCCTTGGCAGATACCAAAGTCACCAATATCCGCATGATCACTTACGATACGGGTCCTGGCGTCGCCGCAGCGACAAAGCGGGCGATAGCTGATGGCAACAAGGTCATATTGGGCCCATTGCGCGGCGACCATGTTGTTGAGGCTGCGTCGGTAGCTCGGCCAGCAGGCGTCCCCATCATCAGTTTTTCCAACGATGTAGGCGTTGCCGGGCAGAATGTGTTCCTGTTGGGTCACTTGCCGAACCAGTCGATCGATCGTGTGGTGCGCTATGCAAAGGCGCAAGGGCACAACCGTTTTGCTGGGGTGGTTTCGTCCAATGTCTACGGCCAACGTGCGCAATCCAGCATGACGGCGGCTGTTCGCAGCGCAGGCGGCGTTTTGGTTTCCATACAGCAATCCGACGGCACGGCAGCATCGGCGGAGGCCGCAGCGAAGCGATTGGCCCAAATGGGAAATATCGATGCCATTCTGATCGCGGACAGCGGCCGTGCTGCTAATGCAACGGTTCCTGCACTTCGCCGCAATGGCCTGCGTACAGCCAAAATACTTGGCACCGACTTGTGGAATATCGACGGATCGCTTGCGGGCAATTCCCCGATGTATGGGGCGTGGTTTGCGAGCGTATCCGACACCTTATATGCGCAATATGCGACGAAATATCGCGCGCGATTCGGCAAAGTGCCTTTGCGCTTGTCCAGCCTTGGTTACGACTCAGTACTGCTTGTGGCGCGCGTCGCGCGTGACTGGCGTCCCGGAACGAAATTCCCGGTTGGCCAGCTGACCGACCCGCAGGGTTTCATCGGCGTTGACGGCGCATTCCGTTTCATGGCGAATGGCCTTACCGACCGTATGCTTGAGGTGCAGGAAATTCAGGCAGGCAAGTTCGTCACCGTCAGCCCGGCGCCGGCGCAATTTGCTAAATAAGGCTAGGCATCAGCACCCCCACCTTTTGCGGGGTTCTGACTCGATGTTTAGTGGTGGCAGTGCTCGTTATGCACGTGGCCGCCACCCATTTTGCGGGCCTTTTCAATCTTCTTCAGGACCATCTGGCGCTTCAGGCGCGACAGATGGTCAATAAACAATATGCCCTCGAGATGGTCCATCTCGTGCTGCAGGCAGGTCGCCATCAGGCCAGTCATCGTCTCTTCATGGACCATGCCATCAAGATCCTGCCAGCGAGCGCGGATTTGTGCCGGGCGCTCAACCTCTGCATATTGGTCAGGGACCGACAGGCAGCCTTCATTATACAGACTGTGCTCTTCTGACGGGTCGAGAATTTCAGGATTCACGAACACGCGTGGATTGCGCACTGGCTCTTCGCCTTCACGTTCATCTTCCTGAAGATCAATCACCAGCAACCTTTTGGCCACGCCCACCTGAATGGCCGCAAGGCCGATGCCCGGTGCGGCATACATGGTCTCGATCATATCATCGACCAGCGTTTTCAGATCGTCACCAAAGCTTTCGACCGGT
>JANMJX010000219.1:0-26905 GCA_031371575.1 Sphingomonadales bacterium | reverse complement strand
GGCGACAAGACGCGCCCCATGCCTACCATCGCACCAACGGTATCCAACGGCCCGGCGATCGGCTCAGTGAGCGAAGCCGGACCCAAGCTGGCCGCAGCACCACAATTGCAAGCATCCGCGTCCGCGCCAAGTGGTCCCGGGTTCAGCTTTGATAACTGACCGCAAGATCCAGGAGACGAATTATGAAGAGAGCAATAGTCCTGATCGCTGCAAGCCTGAGTTTGACGGGTTGCGGATCATTATCGAAAAACACATCCATGTATTCGGTGCATCAGCCAGTCGTGGAGCGGACAAACTTCGTCATTGACCTCGCATCAGACGGCAGCGGCATTGCATCTGCCGACCAGACACGACTGAGCGAGTGGTTTGACGCACTTGGCCTCGGCTATGGCGACCGTATTTCGATCGACAATGGCGATGGTTATGTCAGCAACGACGCTGCGCGCGACGTAGCTGCTGCGGCCCAAAAACGCGGTATGCTAATTACAGAAACAGCCCCCAAGACACCTGGTGAAATTGCCCCGGGTAACGTCAGGGTCGTTGTCACGCGTTCGAAAGCTTCAGTGCCGTCCTGCCCCGATTGGAGCACGACAAGCGATAGCAATTTCAACGCTGGCAACCACAGCAATCATGGCTGTGCCATCAATTCCAACCTCGCAGCAATGGTAGCAGATCCCGAGGATCTGGTGCGTGGCCGCGAAAGCGGGCGGCTTGATCGCAACAGCGGAAAAGCGGCAGTCAACGCGTATAAAACGAAGACCGGAGGCAATTAATGAACGCTCCTTGGAAATCCGGTGTGACCGGAACACGCGACCCCATTCACGCTTATGTCTGCGACGATCTGACGCTTGAAGTCATTCGCGGCGTTTGCGAGGAAATGGGCTGGAGCCAGGAAAAAGCCTATAAAGGCGGATTGCGTAATGCCATCCAGTCGCTTTCGGTATCGGCCAGCCCGCAAATCCTGCTTGTCGATTTATCGGAATCAGGTGATCCGATCAGCGACATCAACAGCCTTGCCGAAGTATGCGAACCAGGCACCATCGTCATTGCCGTGGGCCAGGTCAACGATGTGCGGCTTTATCGCGACCTTCTGATGTCGGGTTTGCAGGACTATCTGCTCAAACCGCTTAGCCCGGATGCGCTGCGCGATGCCTTTGCCAACGCGATGGCGATGCTTAACGCGCCGAAGCATGATGACAATGCAACAGACCGGCAGCATGTTTCGACTGCGGTCATCGGTACGCGCGGCGGATCGGGTGCATCGACGATTGCGGCATCGCTGGCATGGACGTTTTCCCAAGGCCAAGGGCGCCAGACGGGTTTGCTTGATCTGGATGTGCATTTCGGCACAGCGGCGCTGGCCATGGACCTCGAGCCTGGCCGCGGCCTGACCGATGCTATCGATAACCCAAGCCGCATCGACGGTCTGTTTATTGAACGCGCAATGATCAAGGCCAATGAAAGGCTCTCGATCCTCTCGGCCGAGGCACCAATGAACAGCCCGGTTCTCACCGACGGATCGGCGTTTTTCCAGCTGCAGGAGGAATTTCGTGCGGCTTTTGAAAACACCGTGATCGACCTGCCGCGCAGCATGGTGATCGCATATCCGCATCTGATGCATGATGTGAACATCGCGATCGTCACAACTGAGCTGACGCTTGCGTCAGCCCGCGACAGCATCCGCGTGCTTGCTTGGCTGAAACAAAATGCGCCACACAGCAAGGTTCTGGTCGTAGCAAACAATGTACAAGGCACAGTTGTCGAAATCAGCCGCAAGGATTTCGAAAGCACGATCGAGCGCAAGATTGATCTGATGCTGCCGGCTGACATTAAAGCCGTCGCACAGGCTGCAAAGCTTGGGCAGCCCGTGGTCGAAGCGGTCCGCAGCAGCAAATTGTCCACTGGCATAATCGCACTAGCCGAAATGATTTCGGGAAGTTTTGCTGACGCACCCGACGCAGATGGCACAAATGACAAAGCCAAGCCGAAGAAAAAGCCGTTCGCGGGCTTTAAGACCATGTTGCAAAAAAAGTAATTTAGAAAAGCGCCCAAGGGCATAACAGCAGAGCGACAGACGATGCAGACTTTGATAATCGGTGCCGGAACGATCCTGTTTCTCGTTCTCATAGCGCTCGCCTTTGCCGGGCCGAATGTCGGCAAGAACGCCACAAGACGTCTGGGCGCGGTAAAAATGCGCCATTCCGACAGCGCCGATGCGCGCGTTGAGCAGCAATTGCGCAAAGCCGTCGCCTCGCGTCGCCCTGTGATCTATTCCGATGGACGGCAAATGGGCCGGTTGGACAAGCTGCGGTTGCGGCTTGCGCAGACCGGTAAAAAATGGACGCTCGAGCAGTATTTGTACGCCTCGGGCGGTATCGGCGTACTGGTGATGGTGTTGCTGTGGTTGAAAGGCGGGCCGTTGTTTTTGGCACTGTTTGCCGGCCTTCTGCTTGGTGCCGGATTGCCCCATATGGTGGTCAATTCCTTCATCGCGCGGCGGATCAAGAAATTCACGACGAATTTTCCTGATGCTATCGAACTGCTGGTACGCGGATTGAAATCCGGCCTTCCCGTTGGTGAAACGCTGGGTGTTGTCGCAAAAGAGATTCCCGGACCTGTCGGTGAAGAATTCAAAATGGTCACCGAGAAAATCAAAATCGGGAAAAGCATGGAAGAATCGCTTCAGGATACGGCAGACCGGTTGGGCACGCCCGAGTTCCAGTTTTTTGTCATCACGCTGGCCATCCAGCGCGAGACAGGCGGTAACCTGGCAGAAACATTGGCAAATCTGGCCGACGTGCTGCGTAAACGCGCGCAGATGAAATTGAAGATACGTGCCATGTCGTCGGAATCAAAGGCGTCAGCCTATATCGTGGGATCATTGCCTTTCTTCGTCTTTGGCATGGTGTGGATTGTGAACCAGAAATATCTGGCGGGCTTTTTCTACGAACCGCGCTTGATCATTGCCGGGATCGGCGGCGCAATCTGGATGTCTTTGGGCGTGTTCATCATGGCCAAAATGGTCAATTTTGAAATTTAAGTTGGGGGCGGGACAAAAAACATGACCAATGCTGGTGGACCTCAATTGATGGGCATCGACGTTTTGTGGGTCGCCACCCTGCTTTCGGCGGTGGCCTGCATGGCGGTGCTCATTGCCATTTATTCCGCCGTCACCGTCCGCGATCCCATGATGAAGCGGGTAAAGGCGCTGAACGAACGGCGCGAACAGCTGAAGGCCGGCATTACGGCAACTACGTCAAAAAAGCGCGCCAAGTTGGTTCGGAAAACCGAAACCACAGACAAGATGCGTCAGCTTCTGTCGAAGCTGCAGGTGCTTCAGGATGATCAGGTCAAGACCGTGCAGCAGCGGCTTGCCCAAGCTGGCATTCGGCGTAAGGAACTAGCGGTTACCGTCATTTTCAGCCGAATGGTGCTTCCAATCGTGATTGGCGGCGGTGTTGGCGTCTATATATATGTCATGAACGGAACACCCGACTGGGGCGCGTTCAAGAAATTTGCGGCTTTTGCGGCTGCCATGATCCTAAGCTATAAAGCGGCCGATATCTACCTTTCCAACATGGTCAACAAACGCACGACGGCTATTCGCAAGGGACTGCCTGACGCGCTCGACCTGCTGGTAATTTGCGCCGAGGCCGGGTTGACCATCGATACGGCGTTCAACCGCGTCGCCAAGGAACTTGGCCGCGGATATCCCGAGCTTGGAGATGAATTCACCCTGACGGCCATCGAACTCGGCTTTCTCACCGAACGCCGGATCGCATTTGAAAATCTCGCCTATCGCGTCAATCTGGACTCGATCCGTGGCGTGGTAACCACCATGATCCAGACCGAAAAATACGGCACACCTCTGGCGTCGGCATTGCGCGTCCTGTCGGCAGAATTCCGCAACGATCGTATGATGCGCGCCGAAGAAAAGGCCGCGCGTTTGCCGGCGATTATGACGGTCCCACTCATTCTGTTCATTCTGCCCACATTGTTCATCGTGATCCTTGGGCCAGCGGCCTGTTCGATCGCCGACGCATTTTCGAAACAGTAACAGCACATGAAAGGGTGGCCGCGCGCCACCCTTTTACTTTGCGCGGACGGTCTGCTCGATAGCGCCAAAGATGCTGTGGCCAGCGTCGTCCTGCACTTCAATCCGCACGACATCGCCATCGCCTAAAAATGGTGTCGCCATTTCGCCGGTTTGAATCTTTTCAACCATGCGCACTTCGGCAAGACAGCTATATCCAAGCCCGCCCTCGGCTACGGGACGTCCAGGGCCGCCATTGGCATCGCGGTTCGACACCGTTCCCGAACCGATAATTGACCCGGCACCAATGTTGCGGGTCTTCGCCAGATGCGCGATCAAGACACCAAAGTCGAATGTGCAATCATCTGATGCCACGGCGCGGCCAAAGGGTGCACCATTGAGGTCAACATGCAACGTCCGGTGCAGCTTGCCATCCTGCCAATATGCACCAAGGCTGTCGGGTGTGACGAACACAGGAGACAGCGCGCTCGCTGGCTTGGACTGGACAAAGCCAAAGCCCTTTTCCAGCTCCGCCGGAATAAGATTGCGCAACGACACATCATTCACAAGACCGACCAGCCGGACATAAGACAATGCGTCTGCTGGCGTAGTCCCGCGCGGGACATCGCCGGTAACCACAACAATTTCCGCCTCAAGGTCGCAGCCCCAGGCTTCGTCACCCAGCAAGATGTCGTCGCGCGCACCCATGAATTCATCCGAACCACCCTGATACATCAGCGGGTCGTGCCAGAAACTGTCGGGAAGCGCCGCACCCCGCGCCTTGCGGACCAGTTCGACATGATTGACATAGGCCGAACCGTCCGCCCATTGGAAAGCGCGCGGCAATGGTGCCGCTGCGTCATGTTCGTGAAAGCGTTCACGCGGGATCACGGCGTGCTCCAGATCGGTTGCCAGCGCAGCCAGGCGGGGCGCAAACTCATCCCAGTCGTCAAGCGCCGCCTGCAGTGTCGGCACGATATGCGATGCGTCGGCATACCAGGCAAGATTGTCCGAGACGACAACCAGATGGCCGTCACGGCCCGACTTCAACGACGCAAGTTTCATAATCCATCTCCAGCTTTTGTCCTTCATGCATCCATATTGCAGTTGCGGCAACCGCTGCTCTGCGTTTAGACTTAACTTCATGGGGCTGGGGAAATCAAAATTGCGGTTCATGCAGATAGGCGCGCTCGCGCTTGCGCTGTCTGTCACCGGTTCCGCCTTCAGCCAGCAGCAAATGTTCAACACGAATGAAGCCGCCCGAAATGGCTGGTTCATGGAACAGAACCGGTCGCCATCATGGTACTGGTCGCAGCATAAAAAGCTGGCCGATGCGATTGGCGCGCTGCAGCCGCAGCGCCCCGGCGTCATCGACGCATATGTAATTTCGATCGGCCTTGATTCCGACAGCGTATTCGGTCGTGAATCTGCAGAGGCAGCCAAGGTATTGGCACGCCGTTACGGCGCAACCGGCAAAACACTCTATCTGGCCGCTGGCGCCGACGAGAGCGCCACAGGCACGCCGCAGGGGTCTCCAGCGAACCTGGCGATCGCCTTGGCCGCTGTTGCGCGCAAAATGGATGTGAAAGAGGATGTGCTCATCCTGTTTGCCACCACGCATGGCGATCCTGTTTCGGGACTTGCCTATCGTGATGGCGCATATGGCGCGGGCATGATTGCGCCGCAGCGTCTGTCCGACCTGCTTGACGATGTCGGCATCAAGCGGCGCATGGTGTTGCTGTCGGCATGTTATTCAGGGATATTCATTCCCTTGCTGACAAACGACCAGACCGTCATCGTGACTGCGGCATCCTCGCAGCGAACCTCTTTTGGCTGCACGCCTGGTAATGACTGGACCTTCTTTGGAGATGCCCTGGTGAACAATGCCTTGCGCAAACCTCAGAATTTTGAAGCTGCGACCACCGAAGCCGTGCAGTTGATCTCTAAATGGGAAAGCACGTTAAACTTGCTGCCGTCACGCCCTCAGGTGTTTGTGGGCGAGAATGCGCATATCTGGCTGGACGCGCTCGAGCAGAAAATGCCCAAAACGCCCATGGCGCGCGTTGGCCGTCCGGCGATTGAACCGGGTTGAGCAGGGCCGCGCAGCCCTAACCGAGTTCGGCAACCCTTGCCCTTAACTGGGCGAGCATCGCCTCAAGCATTTTCGCTTCGCCCTTGCCCAAAATGGTTTCAAGCTCCGCCTCCAGTTGCAGCGCTTCGGGTACAATCTGCTCATACAGGTCGCGTCCAGCTGCCGTCAGCGCCAAATGGTGCGACCGGCCGTCATCGCTATTAGGAACACGGCTCACCAAAGCCCTTTCTTCAAGCGCCTTGCAGGCGCGGTTGACGGTGACCTTGTCCATTGCAGTTGCTGCGACCAATTGGCGCTGCGTTGCAACTTCGGTTTCGCCCAGTAACGCCATCACCCGCCATTCCGGCACCTTCAGCGCGAATTTGCCGCGATAGGCGCGCGCTATCAGATCGCTGACCGCGTTCGACGTGATGGACAATTGATAAGGGAGAAACGCGCTCAGCGTCAGCTTTTTCTGTGGCATCGGACTAACCTGTGAACCCTGCCCTAAGCGCGCCCTGCATCACGGGCATCATTCTGGCTTGAATCGTTCAGGATGCGCAGCCACAAATGCGGGCATCGCGGTCAACGCCGCATCTATGCGGACCAGCTTGGGAAATCTGTCAAACGGTGTATCCACTCGGCGTGCATTTGCCATTTGCGGCACAAGGCAGACATCGGCAAGGTTCGGCATGTCCCCGCCGAACAGACCTTCATCAGGCGCCATCGCCTCCAACGCGGTCAATCCTTCGACAATCCAGTGCCGGTACCATGTGTCGACGGCTTCCTGGGATTGGCCCATTTCCTCTTTCAAATAGCGCAATATCCGCAGATTATCGATCGGGTGGGTATCGGCGGCGATGACCAGGGCCTGCGCCAACGTTTTCGAACGCTCGGCGGGATTGGACGAGACCATGGCAGGCTCCGGATATTGGGCATCGAGATAATCGATAATGGCAAGGCTTTGAATGAGGTCATGCCCGTCAATCGACAGCATCGGTACAAAGCCTTGCGGGTTGCGTGCGACATAATCCGGCGCCTTTTGTTCATTATCCAGCAGGCTGGTCGGCACGCGCGTAAAGGGCACATTTTTTAGGTTCAGGACAATGCGCACCCGATAGCTTGCCGAGGAGCGCCAATAGTCGAAAAGGATTATCTCGTTCATGGACAACGCGATTAGCATGGCGCGCGCAAAAGGCAAAAGCATTGCAGCTTGCGCGCAGGTTCCTTATGCCGTGTTACGACACAAAGGAGCGCGCATGGTTCAGTCAAGGCATTTCATGATGGCCGCGTTGGTCATGACCGCCATACCGGCCCAGGCCGCTGCCCCGATCACTGGACGCTGGGTGACGCAGAGCAAGGACGGCGTGGTCGAGGTATATCCGTGCGGCGCGTCCCTGTGCGGCAAGATTGCGAAGTTATTGGGCAACCCATCCGCTGGCCCTGGCGCAAAGGATATGCGCAATCCCGACAAGGCGCTGCGCAACCGGACCATATTGGGCATGAATATCCTCACTGGATTCAAGGCACAGGGCGACGAATATCACGGCCAGATTTACGATCCGAAATCGGGCAAGACCTATCGATCAGTGGTCTACAAAGGCAAATCCGGCAATCTGGTGGTCAAGGGGTGCATTGCGTTCTTTTGCCAGGCGCAGACATGGACGCCGGCGGGCTGAACATCACTTTGGCCGATGCGCGGTAAAGCTGCATTTCGGTTTTGAACTGCTCGGGATGTTCGCGCCAATATCCAATCTCATGCATTTCGACGAGTGACAGCCTAAGCAGTTCACGCGCAGCGATAATTTGCACGGTATTTCCGTTCAGCAACAGCTTTTGAAGTTGCTGGCTGCGATGCGCGAGTTTCGCGCGTGCCGTAATGGACATGCATGTTCCCCTTTGGGGAATAGAACGACGTCCATAATTGAAGATTTAGGGCAAAACCCTGATTAAGCGCGTAATTTCCATCCAGAACGGAGTAAAAGATAGCAAGTCACGGCAAGCGCGACGTTCAATGCGAGCAGCAGCAACGCACCGAAAACAACCGGACTATCCGCGCTGCCTATAAAGCCGTAGCGGAATCCCGATATCGCGTAAAAGAACGGGTTGGCATGGCTGATCGCCTGAAAGGTGGGCGCCAGTTTATCAACCGAATAAAAAGTGCCGGACAAAAGTGCCGCCGGGGCCACCACGAAGTTGCTGACTGCGGCCGCATGGTCGAATTTCTCCGCCCAAATGGACGTGATAACGCCGATGAGCGCCAACATGGCCGAACCCATCAACCCAAACCACAACACCGCCCAGATATGCGCTGGCGTCACGTTCACCCCAGGCCAGATCGCCATAGCCAGCCAGATCGTCGCGCCGACCAGAAACGCCCGTGTGACCGCTGCAGCCGTCAGCGCAGCCAGCACTTCGGCGTTGGATAATGGCGGCATCAGATAGTCAACGATGGTGCCCTGGATTTTACCGACCAGCAGGGAAAAGCTGGAATTGGCAAAGGCATTTTGCATCATCCCCATGATGATGAGGCCGGGCGCAATGAAATCGGCAAAGGAAACGCCAAGAACGGTTGGCTTCACCCTGCCCAGTGCCACGGTGAAAATGATCAGATACAATAATGTCGTGAGTGCCGGTGCCCAGACGGTTTGCAGCTGCACCTTAAAAAAGCGCCTGACCTCTTTCATATAAAGGGTCTGAAGCCCGATCCAGTTTACGTTGCGGATATGCCGTTCGCCGTCGGGCAGTTGAACAACGGGGTTTGCATCCCTATCTGGACCATGAGCGCTTTTGTGGTGGATAGTCATCGCACAATCGACTATCGGCTTGCAGCGATAACCGCAAGGCGCAAATACGCCATGAAGGCGGACTACCGAATTACATATTGGGAAAGAATTTATGTCCTGGACCGACCAGAGGATTGATCAATTAAAGGCACTTTGGGACAAAGGCCTTACTGCGAGCCAGATTGCCGATGAGCTGGGCGGCGTCAGCCGCAACGCAGTGATCGGCAAGGCCCACCGTCTTGGTCTGAAGTCGCGTCCGTCGCCAGTCAAAGCCAACGACGTCGACAAAAAAGCCTCACCCAAAAAGCCTGTGGCCGCGCCTGCAAAAGCACCGGCCGCCGCCGCGCCCGTTCGCCCACGTCCATCAGCGCCGGCCGCCGATCTTGCTCCACCCATGCTCGCTGATGACGCCGATCCAGCAGAAGCGCCTGCACCACGCGCATCGTCGATGCCGCGCATTGTATCCATCGGACCTGGCGGTTTCATGCGACAGGGCCCTGGCGATCAGCAAGCGCCGATTCCGCCTGCCCCACCGCGCCGGCTTGTACCTGCAAAGCCAAGCCCCGAGATGGCCGATAAAACGTCGTTGCTGGATTTGAACGAGCGCATTTGCCGTTGGCCATTGGGTCACCCAGGTGAAGCGGATTTCCACTTCTGCGGTGTCGCTGTAAACCCCGGCTTTCCTTATTGCGTCGAACATTGCGGCCGTGCCTATCAGGCACAGCTTCCCCGCGGTGTGCGCCGTCCTCCACCGCCAATGCCGTTCGGCGGACCACGCGTCCGCTAAGCCGGACATAAAATATCCACAGGCGATTTTCAAAGCGTCGCGCGCGCGCTTGCGCGGGTGACTCTCCCGCGCCTATAGCATCTGCATGACCGATGACCTGTTTGGCGGGAGCGCGGCCGCTACTGCCGCATCCAATGACTACACCGCTTCTGCAATTGAGGTGCTGGAGGGGCTTGAGCCAGTTCGCCGCCGTCCGGGCATGTATATCGGCGGCATCGACGAACGTGCGCTGCATCATCTGGCGTCCGAAGTGCTCGACAACTCGATGGATGAGGCTGTGGCTGGCCATGCCAACCGGATCGAAGTGAATCTGGGCGTCGGCAACCGGCTGACCATCTCAGACAATGGCCGCGGCATCCCCGTCGACCCGCATCCCAAATTTCCTGACAAGTCCGCGCTTGAGGTCATTTTGACCACGCTCCATTCGGGGGGCAAATTTACCGACAAGGCCTATGCCACATCTGGCGGATTGCATGGCGTTGGTGTGTCGGTCGTCAACGCACTCTCGACCGATACGGTGGTTGAGGTTGCGCGCAACAAGCAGCTTTACCGCCAGCGCTTTGCCCAAGGCCATCCGGTGGGCAAATTGGAAGAGCTTGGCCCAACGCCAAACCGGCGCGGCACGACAATCGCATTTACACCCGATCCCGAGATTTTCGGGCCTGATGCCAAATTCAAACCTGCGCGACTGTTTCGTCTTGCGCGATCCAAGGCGTATCTGTTTGCTGGCGTCGAAATCCGCTGGCGTTGTGATCCGGAGCTGGCCAGTGACGATGTGCCGGCCGAAGCGGTGTTCCAGTTCCCCGGTGGCCTGTCAGACCATTTGCGCGAACAATTGGGTACACGGGCGTGTGCGACTACCGAGTTTTTTGCTGGCACGCAGGACTTCCCCGATGCGCAGGGCCGCGTTGAGTGGGCGATTTCGTGGCCTTTATATTCCGACGGCTCGTATAGCTGGTACTGCAACACTATCCCCACACCCGATGGCGGGACCCACGAAGCTGGCGTGCGCGCGGCGCTGACGAAGGGATTGCGGGCCTTTGGCGAATTGATTGGCCAGAAGAAGGCCGCGCAGATTTCGGCCGAAGATATCTTCAACGAAGCCGAATTGATGCTGTCGGTATTCATCCGCAATCCCCAGTTCCAAAGCCAGACCAAGGATCGCCTGACCTCGCCCGAGGCAACGCGGCTGGTCGAAAATGCGGTGCGCGACCATTTCGACCATTATCTTGCCGACAATATGGAGCGCGGCAAGGCATTGATGGGCTTCATCCTCGAAAAGGTCGATGACCGGCTTCGCCGCAAGGCCGAACGCGAAGTCAAGCGCAAGACCGCGACATCGGGCCGCAAGGTGCGCCTGCCCGGCAAGCTGACCGACTGCGCGTCGGATGACCCGACCGGCACCGAACTGTTCATCGTCGAAGGCGACAGCGCCGGCGGCAGCGCAAAACAGGCGCGCAACCGCAAGACGCAGGCTATCTTGCCCATCCGCGGCAAGATCCTGAACGTAGCATCGGCGACCGCAGACAAGATCCGTGCGAACAATGAAATCGCCGACCTGCAACTCGCACTTGGCTGCGGCACGCGCAAGGACTGCAACCCCGACAATCTGCGCTATGAACGCATCATCATCATGACCGACGCCGATGTCGATGGCGCGCATATTGCGACATTGCTGATGACATTCTTCTTTCAGGAAATGGCAGAAATCGTGAAGGCGGGGCATCTGTTCCTCGCGCGGCCACCGCTCTATCGCCTCACCCATGGCAGCCAGAGCGTCTACGCCGCCGACGATGCCCACCGCGCCGAGTTGGAAGCGACGGTGTTCAAGGGCAAGAAAGTCGATGTCGGTCGCTTCAAGGGACTGGGCGAAATGAACCCGAACCAGTTGAAGGAAACGACGATGGATCCAGCGACCCGTTCGCTGATCCGCATCACCTTGCCGCACGAATATGAACGGCGCGCAGTGGTGAATGACCTCGTCGACCGGCTGATGGGCAAAAATCCCGAGCACCGCTTCAACTTCATTCAGGAAAACGCCGCGCAACTCGACAGCGACACCATTGACGCGTGAGATGTTGATCGTCGAACAGAGTGATATGTGCGGCGTTTAAGACTGTGATCGTGAAACACGACATGCTCTGCACGCCTTCGGCCTTAGGGTGACGGTCGAAAGATATTAGCGAATAACCGGAGAGAGTATATGCGAGCTGTAATGTTAGCGCTGATGACAGGCGCGCTTTGCCTTAGTCCTATTGCCGCTCAAGCACAGACGCCCCCATCAGACAGCGCGGCGCAAGCTGCAACAGCTCTGGATATGCGCATTCGGCAGCTTCCGGCTTTCCTCGCCGGCAAAATGGCCGCTTCGGATTTGTTTGCGCCAGCCTTTCTGGCCTCGATATCTGAAGCACAACTTAAGGCCCTGTCTGAGCAGCTTTTTACGCAATATGGCCAACCGCTCCGGATATTATCGACTGTTCCCACCGGCCCAAACAGCGCCACGATCAAAATCGAATATGACAAGAGCATCGCCAATGCGGACATAATTGTTGAAGCCGCGGCTCCGAACAAAGTCATTGGCTTGTTGATCAAGGGCTTTGAGGTGAAGGGCGACTCGCTTGCCAAGATTGATGGCGACTTTGCCAAATTGCCCGGCGCGACGGGTTATCTGGTGGAGAAAATTTCAAAAGGCGGTCAGCGTTCACAAATTGCAGGACGCAACGTGACCCAGTCCTTTGCGATTGCATCAACATTCAAACTTTATGTCCTCGCCGAGCTTGCATCACAGGTGGACGCGGGAAAGCGCAAATGGTCGGACGTGGTGCCTTTGACCAACACCAGCTATTCTTCACCGGCAACGCAGGGCTGGCCCCGCGGTGCGCCGGTGACGCTGCAAACACTTGCGACATGGATGATCTCGGTTAGCGACAATGCAGCGACAGATACGCTGATCGGCGTATTGGGGCGTGAAGCGGTCGAACAGAGACTGGCGCTGGTTGGACACAGCAATCCCGACAAGACGTTGCCGCTGCTGACGACATCAGAGGCGTTCGCATTGAAGACCAATCCCGCCTTGCGAAAAGCATTTGAAACCGCAAGCGAAGGCAAACAACGCATGTTGCTGGATGAAAGGGCCGCCGATCTGACGCATGAAAAAGTCAATCTTGCAGGATTGGGTGCAGGACCAGCGGCCATAGACAGCATTGAGTGGTTTGCATCGCCAATGGATATTGGTGCCTTGTTGCAAAATATCCGCGGCATGGGCAACGAAACTATGCTCAGCATCTTGTCTGTCAACAAGACCGTATCGCAAACCTCGTCGGCCAAATGGGCCTATCTTGGCTATAAGGGCGGGTCTGAAACGGGCGTCATTTCGATGAGCTTTCTGACTCAATCAAAAGCAGGTGATTATTACACGGTAACCGGAAGCTGGAACAATCCGGCAGCGGGCGTCGACAATGCCGTATTCGCGGCGCTGATGGGGCGGTTGTTGGACAGTGTTGCGGGGTAGTTGTGGTATCAGCTTAGGAACAACTCCCGACGAACATGTCGTCATCTTGGTGACGGAAATAATCAACGCGCCTTACCGCGTCAAAGCCTCCACCAGCGCCTTCACCTTTTTCTGCCGCCATTGCGGCAATGGAGCAACAAGCCAGTAGGCAAGCGCACTTTCTTTTGCATTGTCGCGTGCATGCACTCGGCCAGCAGCAAGATCTGCCTCTGCCAGCAAATGCGGCACGTTGGCGTGGCCAAGCCCGATCGCAGCGGCATCAATTGCCAAACCGGCGTCAGCCAGCCTGAGGGCAGCAGCACCGTCCGCCACGGGCGAACCCGACCAGCTGATCGGGGTATCTGCGCCGCCACCATCAGGCGCGCCGACCGTCACAAATGCGCCCTCGGCGAGCCGGACGCCCTCATGTTCGCCAGGGCCAGTCGTCAAGCGGATTGCGAGGTCCAAATTGGCTTCGGTAAAATCGATGTCGCCGTCCGCTGCAACCAGCGTAAACCGCGTGTCGGGATTGGCCTGGCTGAAAGTTGCCAGCCGCAACGCCAGCCATTTGGCGGTAAAGTCGCGCGGTGCGGCAATGGTCAGCGAATTGGACGACTGCCCTGCCTGCATTGCACGGACCGACTCTTCAAACTGCAGGAAGCCAGCCCGCAGCGCATCGAGGCCATTTGCCGCCTCGTCGGTAAGTTCAAGACCCTTGGGGGTGCGCCGGAACAGGACGACGCCCAACATGTCCTCAAGCGCGCGGATCTGTTGCCCGACTGCTGCCGGTGTGACCGCAAGCTCGTCGGCGGCCTTGGTAAAGCTCAAATGGCGCGCCGATGCGTCGAGTACGCGAAGGCCATTCAAGGGCAGATGCGTACGTTTCATGGCCGACCGCTCATCGCGCCGTTGCCGGGGCCACCAGCTTGAACCGGGGAATCTCCGCAAGGAAGGTTGTGCCATCCTCGCGAATGAAACGATATTGCCCCTCCATCATGCCGCTTGGCGTGGGCAATGGACAACCGGAAACATAATCATGGCTTTCACCGGGACGCAGCAGCGGTTGTTCGCCGACCACGCCATCACCATCGACATGATTCACTGTGCCCCGGCCATCGGTAATCCGCCAGTGCCGGGTCATGAGCTGCACCGGTTCGGCACCATTATTTTCAATCCGGATATGGTAGGACCAGAACCAGCGTCCCTGGGCAGGCGCCGATTGTTCGACAAGGAAATTGGGCGAAACGCGCACCGTCACGCCCTCGGTTGTTGCGCTCACCGCGAAAAAGGAATCGAGGATGTTCACAAGCCTGCTACCTTTAATGCCTGATCCAGATCTTCGATCAAATCGGCAGGATCTTCCAATCCGACATTGATACGGATCAAGCCTTCGCGCACGCCCATGGCTTCGCGTCCTTCGGGGCCCATGCCGTGGTGCGTGGAGGAAGCCGGATGGCACATCAGGCTGCGTGCATCGCCGATATTGTTCGAAATGTCGATCAGCGCGAGCGCATTGAGCAAGGCATGCGCCTGCTTGCGGCCACCATCAACTTCAAAGGCGAAAATGGGACCGCAGGCCTTCATCTGGTGCATGGCAAGATTATGCTGCGGATGGCTCGGAAGTCCAGGATGCATGATATGCGGCACACGGCCTTCAAGGAATTTGCCGACCGCCAGTGCATTTTCCGATTGCCGCATCGCGCGCAGTTCAAGCGTCTCAAGCCCCTTGTGCACCACCCAGGCGTTGAATGGCGACAAATTGGGGCCAGTGTTGCGCTGGAACGGCAGAAGCACCTCATCAATCCACTTTTGCGAACCACAGACCGCCCCGGCCAGAACGCGGCCCTGCCCGTCCATCAGCTTGGTGGCGCTATATGCGACGACGTCGGCGCCAAAATCCATCGGGCGTTGCAAAACGCTGGTGGCAAAGGCATTGTCGACCACCGTGGTGATCCCATGTTCCTTTGCCAGTCCGCAGACATAGGCCATGTCGACAATGTCCATTGTCGGATTTGCCGGCGTTTCAAAGAAGAAGACTTTGGTATTCGGCTGAATCGCCGCCTTCCATGCGTCATTGTCGCGGCTGTCGATGGTTGTCGTGGTGATGCCCCATTTGGGCAGCAGATTGTCGGTGAGCCAGCGGCAAGAGCCAAAGGCCGCGCGTGCGGCAACGACATGGTCGCCCTGCTCCAACTGACACAACAATGCCGTGGTCATCGCCGCCATCCCTGTGGCCTGCGCGCGGCAGGCCTCGGCCCCTTCCATCAGCGCGATGCGTTCTTCCAGCATTTGCACTGTGGGGTTCTGCAGCCGCGAATAGGTCATGCCTTCCTGTTCGCCCGCAAAGCGTGCAGCAACGGTTTCGGCATCGTCATAGGTGAAACCCGACGACAGGAACAACGCCTCCGACGTCTCGCCATGCTCGCTGCGCCATGTGCCACCACGCACAGCTTGCGTGGCTGGACGCCAATGCCGGGTGATATCGCGATTCAGGCCAGTGTCTTTCTTCATGTTTTCGCTTTTCGGGGAGTGAGGGGCTTAGGTCAATGGGGAGATGATTAAGGCGAGGCTGGGGTTAGCCCAACAAGGGCATCACAACGCAGCCAGCACTGCATCGCCCATCTCGGCGGTCGTGCGCGTGCCATTAAGGTCAGGCGAACGTGCGCCCGCCGCCAGCGCCTTGGCCACGGCGGCCTCGATACGGTCGGCCTGCTCCGGTAAATTCAGCGAATAGCGCAGCATCATGGCCGCGGACAATATGGTCGCGAGCGGGTTGGCCTTGCCCTGCCCGGCAATGTCAGGTGCGCTGCCGTGGATGGGCTCGTACAGTCCCTTCTGGTTGCTATCGAGCGAGGCGCTTGGCAACATGCCAATCGAGCCAACGCACATGCTTGCCTGATCAGACAATATATCGCCGAACAGATTGCCCGTGACGATCACGTCAAATTGGCCGGGATTGCGTACCAGCTGCATCGCGCAATTGTCGACATACATGTGCGTCAATACGACTTCGGGATATTCTGCATGGGTTTCGATGACGACGTCGCGCCACAATTGCGAGGTTTCAAGCACATTGGCCTTATCCACCGAACACAACGTCTTGCTGCGCGCCATGGCGGTCTCAAAACCGACGCGCGCAATGCGGCGCACCTCGTCCTCATCATAGGACATGATGTCATAGCCTTCGCGCTTGCCATCGGCGGTTTTGCGCATGCCCTTTTCGCCGAAATAGACATCACCATTGAGCTCGCGGACAATGACCATATCGATCTGCGACGCGACTTCCGGTCGAAGCGCACTTGCATCGGCCAGCTCGGGAAACAGTGTTGCCGGCCGCAGGTTGGCGAACAGCGATAATTCCTTGCGGAGCCCCAATATCGCCTGCTCAGGCCGCAAATGCCGTTCGAGCGCATCGCAATCCGGATCGCCTACCGCGCCGAACAATATTGCATCTGCCCGTTTGGCGAGCGCCAGCGTTTCTGCAGGCAAGGGATGCCCGGTCGCCTTGTACGCCGCGCCACCGACCAGCGCCTCTTCGAATATCAGCCCGTCAATATTCAGCGCGTCTAGCACGCGGCGCGCTTGCGTGATGACTTCGGGACCAATTCCGTCCCCGGGTAAAAGGGCAATGAGCATTCTATCTGACCTCTAACTTTCTACCGTCACCCTGGACTTGTTTCTGGGTCCATTTCTAATCGCAAACCGCAGGCTATTGCGCACGATGGATGCTGAACCAAGTTCAGCATGACGATACTGAAATGTCTGGGGTATCCCTGCCAAGAGCGGGGTGGTTATGCAACTAAGTTCGCGCGAAAACCCCTTTCACATCAGTCCGTCGCCCCAGCGCAGGCTGGGGCCTTTCACGTCTGTAGTTCAAGCGCAGCGTCAGGAGGCAAAGCGCGATAAGCACCAGCCCGCGCTGGTGCGACGATATATATTTCCAGGAGAGAAATTTACACCACTGCCCTTTTCAGCCGCTCCACCAGCCGTTCACGCGCCGCCATGACGTCAGCTCGGCGGTCGCCAAGGACATGCGCCACCAACCGCTTGCGCGTCTGCGCCATCATCGCGATGGGAGCGCTGCCGGTGTCAAATTCCTCGCCATAGCCAAGTTCAGCCAGCAGCAGCGTCTCATATTGCGCGACAGCGCCGGCCCAGACCCGCGCAGCCGGCGCAAGCTCAATGGCCGATAGCAAACCGTCGATGGCAGAATGGACACGTGGATAGGGCGCACCTTCAGCCAAGGTCGCAGCCGTCAATGCCGTTACCCAGTCAATTGCGGCGATTGCCAGTGGCTCCCCCAAAAGATGCGCGCGGCTGTGCAGCGGCTCAGGCGTCAGCCGCGCCAATTGTCCGGCAACACGTGTGCGCCATTCGCCCTTGATCACATTGCCTGGAATGAGGACTGGCCGCAGCTGCCGCCCGCGTGCGCCAGCGACATAGCCGGCAAGCATGCCATAGTCTGCCGTAAACGCCCGCACGATGGCGCCAGTTTCGCCATGGTTGCGAACCGCGCAAATGATCGCTGAGGCCGAAATGTCCATATCGCCTCATGCCAACGCTGCGACCTGAGGGGAAGTGTTATCCTGTTTCCGCTTTATCCGCGCTGGCCATGAACAGGGTCACGCCTTGGTATTTTTCTGCACGCGGCTCGAACAAGGCGTCGATTTCAAATGGCTGATCGGTCAGTTGCAAATCGTTCAAACCCAGCAGATGAAACGCACCAAGCTTCTTCTCGCGCGGCGGCTCGCCATGTTTTTCAAGCGCAACGGCATCTATGAACAGCGCGTTGTTCTTGGAATATAGGACATGTGGTGCCAATTTCATCGCCACATTGTTGTACACGGCGGTGACACATTTTTTGAGAGCGATTGCTTCGAGCAGCAGCTGGTTGGTCGTCATGGCTCTTTTTTATCGAACCCTCCGCCGCATGCAATCAAAAATTGTGCAGCGCAGCATTATTAATGCACGAGGACTTTGGCATGCCCGGCGATGAGATCGACCATGCGCCCGACCTGCGACGGCGGCAAATCGTGCCCCATTTCATCGATAATCTCGAGCCGCGCCCCAGGGATTAGTTGCGCGATGTCTTCACTTCCCTCTTTTGGAACCAACGGATCAGCCCCGCCATGCACCACTAAGGTCGGCACCTTGATTGTCTTCAAGCGATCCACACGGCTGCCGTCGGCGATGATCGCCAACAACTGCCGCTTCATGCCGATGGGATAATAGCCGCGGTCAAAGGCCCGCGCGGCCATGTCGACAAATGCGTCATGTGGCCTTTTCATGTCAGCATAAGAGATGGCTTCAATGGACTCTGCGCCCAACCGAACGGCCTCTTCGCGCGTCGGGTTGGACGGACGCGGCGCCATCAACCGCTTTCTGATGTCGGCGCGGGGGCCTGGAAGGCCTGGCCTGCCGCTGGAAGACATGATCGACGTCATCGTCAATATGCGATCGGGATAATGCGCAGCCATCAATTGCACGATCATTCCGCCCATTGACGCCCCGACGACATGCGCCTTTTCAATGCCAAGTACATCCAGCAACGCGATACCATCCTTGGTCATATCTGTGAGCGTGTAAGCTGGTTGAGTCGGAAGGCCAAAGCGCGCCTTGACCATCACCCAGACAAGATTAGCCGCCGCCGCGCCGTCCATGCGTTGCGACAGGCCAACATCGCGGTTGTCATAATGAATCACGCGGAAGCCGTTCGCCACAAGCCCCTGAATCAACTCCTGCGGCCACGCAATCATCTGCGTACCAAGCCCCATGACGAGCAGGATAACCGGACCATCGGCAGGGCCGCTTTCCTCATAATAAATATCGATATTGTTCGCGCGGACCGTTGGCATATGTCACTCCCTTTCCCGCTTTTGTAATCAGCCAGTTAACAACTGCAAGCAGAAGTCATCCGCCAGCGTGATAGTAATCATACACCGTTTGCGCCACCGCCGCCGAAACCCCCGGCGCCTTTTGCAGATCTTCAAGGCTGGCATTGCGCACCGCGCGCGCCGTGCCAAAGTGCATGAGCAATGCCTTTTTGCGCGATGGGCCAATACCGGGCACTTCGTCGAGCGGACTGACCGTAATCGCCTTGCTGCGTTTCGCGCGGTGGGCGCCAATGGCAAAGCGGTGGGCCTCGTCACGCAGCCGCTGCAGATAGAACATAACTGGCGCATTGACGGGCAACGTAAATTCGCGGCCGTCGGGGAAGTGGAATGTCTCGCGGCCTGCGTTGCGGTCAGGACCCTTGGACACGCCGATAAAGGCGACATCCTCAACACCAAGTTCGCGCACAATCTGCATCACTGAGCTCATCTGCCCCTTGCCACCGTCGATCAGGACAAGGTCAGGCCAATTTTCATCGCGCTCCTGCTCCGCGTCATCGGCCATCAGCCGACCGAACCGCCGCGCCATCACTTCGCGCATCATGGCGAAGTCATCGCCGGGGGCAGTGTCGGGATTTTTGATATTGAACTTGCGATACTGGCCCTTGATGAACCCCTCGGGCCCGGCCACGATCATCGCGCCAAGTGCATTTGTGCCCTGAATATGGCTATTGTCGTAGACTTCAATCCTGCGCGGCGGTTCAGGCAGTTCGAACAGGTCGGCCACCTCCTGAAGCAATTTGCCCTGCGTCGTGCTTTCCGCCAGCTTGCGGTCAAGCGCCTCTTCGGCGTTACGCGTCGCTTGCTTGACCAGCCGCACCCGGTCGCCGCGCTGGGGCACGCTGATTTCGATTTTTCGTTCCGCGCGCTCCGACAAGGCCTGCGCCAGCAGGTCCGCCTCGGTCAGTTCGCGGTCGAGAAAAATGCATTTTGCGGGCGGCACGTCTTCATAAAACTGCGCAAGGAAACTGGTGAACACCTCGTCCTCGCTCATTTCCGCAACATGTGCAGGAAAGAAGGAGCGATGGCCCCAATTCTGCCCGCCGCGAATGAAAAACGCCTGAATGCCCATCACGCCATTGCGGTGCGCCAACGCGAAAATATCCGCATCACCCACCCCTTGGGCGTTAATCGCTTGCGACCCTTGAATGAAGGTCAGCGCCTTCAACCGGTCGCGCACCATCGCGGCGCGTTCGAAGTCGAGCGCCTCGGCGGCCAGTTCCATCTCTTTCGCCAGCTTCGCCTGCACAACCGAGGATTTGCCATCGAGAAAGGATTTCGCGTCCGCCACAAGGCCTTCATAAGACGCATCGTCGATCCGCCCGACACAGGGCGCTGAACAGCGCTTGATTTGATACAGCAAACAAGGCCGGTCACGATTGTTGAAGAAGCTGTCCGAACAGCTGCGCAAGAGAAACAGCTTCTCAAGCGCATTCAGCGTCTGGTTGACCGAGCCTGCACTGGCGAACGGTCCATAATATTGGCCTTTGTGCCGGCGGGCGCCACGATGTTTTTGAATGCGGGGAAATTTATGGTCCGCGCGCAGCAGGATAAACGGGAAGCTTTTGTCGTCGCGCAGCAGCACATTATACGCCGGGCGGTATCGCTTGATCAGCTGCGCCTCAAGCAACAAGGCCTCGGCCTCGCTGTTGGTCGTCACTATGGTCATGGACCGGGTGAGCGCGACCATTCGGCGCAGGCGGTTCGGCATCCGATCAATCTGGACATAATTGGCGACGCGGTTCTTTAACGCCCGCGCCTTGCCGACATATAGGACATCGCCGCGCGCATCATGCATGCGGTAAACACCGGGTTTCATCGGAAGTGTCTTCAGAACGTTGCGAATTGCGGCAATGCCTGTGTCCAGATCAGGTGTATCTGCGCCGCGCACGGCAAAGGTCGCCTTTTCCTCGCTGAAACGGGAGGCAGCATTTGGCTGATCGGGACGTTCTGCTTTGGACATGTTCCCTGCCATGTAGGCGGAGCCATCCGCAGACTCAACGTCATTCCCGCGAAGGCAGGGTCAACTGCTCACGAATTATTGAGCGAGGTTTAGTTCAGCGCAGCGATCGACTGGTCAATCAACGCCGCGTCTGCTTTTGCATCATGATGCGTCGCGATCAGTTGCGCTGCCGCTGCTGCAGCCGCACTTGCCGCCTTGTTGCGCACATCGGCAATCGCGGCACGTTCGGCGGCGGCAATCTTTTCTTCAGCTGCCTTGGCACGACGTGCAATCAATGCGGTTGCATCGGTCTTGGCACGCGCGACAATCAGCTTTGCTTCTTCTTCAGCTGCCGCTTTCATCGCTTCAGCATCAACCTCGGCCTGCTTTGCCTTGGCTTCATATTCCAGTTTGATATTCTCGGCATCGGCACGCAACGCGGTTGCCTGATCAAGCTGTTGCTTGATGCCGGCAATTTGTCCGTCAAGCGCGCCTGCGACCATCGCAGGCACTTTCTTCCAAAGCGCCAGAAGAATGACAACCAGCATTGCCAGAGCAACCAGCATCGTAGCGTCAAAGCCCAGTGCCGACGGCACTGCAGCTTCGCCGCCATGCGCCGCTTCCGTCCCCGAATGGGTCGTGGGAACAGCGTCATCTTCTAACAAGTCCAAGGCCTTTTCGGCCTCTTGCGCTTTGGCTGCTGGCGAAGCAGTTGTAGTGGCTTCAGCCGACGATGCCGTCGAGACCGATGCGTTTGCAGTCGCAGTAGGATTAGCCATGGGACATTACACCTTTCACTGCTGAGGCGGCCTGAGCCGCAGTGACTTTCGCACCGGAAACTTTAGCAACGATATCCGCAGCAGCTTCTGCAGCCACCGTTTCAATACCCGCCATTGCCTTGGCAGTTGCCTGCGCCAAATCGGCCTCTGCTGCTGCCAGCTTAACGCCGATTTCTGCGTCCGCTTTTGCCAGTCGGGCATCAGCGTCCTTGGCACCCTGTGCTTTTGCTTCACTCGCTTTTGCCTGAGCTACAGCCCGCGCAGATGCCAGTTCCGCCGCACCGCTATCGCCCAGATTATCGGCCTCGGCGCGCGCACGTTCCGCAGCCGCAAGGTCATCCGCAATCTTGCGATCGCGGGCTTCCATATTGGCTTCAATTTTTGGCAGCATGCCCTGACCGATCGTGAAATAGATCAGGCCAAAGACAATGAGCAGCCAAAAGAACTGCGATGCGTAGGTTTCAAGAATCTGGGCAATTTGTGGCATGTTACTCGCTCGTCCTGTTGAGGTAATGTCCCGGCGGTTGCCGGGACCAAACCGTCAATTAGGCAACGAAGATCAGGATCATCGCAACGACGAACGCAAGCAGACCGAGAAGTTCGGCAGCTGCGAAGCCGATGAACAAACGACCTTGCTGACCGTCAGCTGCTGCAGGATTGCGCAGAGCGCCCTGAAGGAACGATCCGAAAACGTTACCAACACCGCCAGCGGCGAGGCCGGCACCAATTGCTGCAAGACCGGCACCGATCAATTTTGCTGCTTCTGCGTCCATGATAATAACTCCTGTCAAAAATAAATGGGTAATTAAAAACTTAGTGTAAATTGACCGCGTCGTTGATGTACAACGATGTCAAAAGTGCAAAAACATAAGCCTGGATGGCGCATACCAGCAGCTCAAGAAGCGTGATGCCAATCATCAGGATGAAAGAAGGAATGCTGACCACCAGCGGCACCCACGCCGCGTCTGCGTTCAGGCCGTTGATGACGAAGCCTGCAAGCACCTTCATCAACACATGTCCTGCGGTCATGGCGACGAACAGACGCAGTGCGAGGCTGAAGGGGCGGATGAGGAAGGAGAATAGTTCGATCAACGGAATGAGCCACAACAGCCACCATGGCGTGCCATGCGGCACAAACAGGCTGAAGAAATGCAGGCCGTGCTTCCAGAAGCCGACAATCAGGACGGTACCGAAGCTTATGACAGCGAGCACTGCGGTAATGGTCAGGTGGCTCGTGACGGTGAAAGGATGGACGCCGGGGACAATACCAAATGGCATCATGCCCATGAAATTGGCGATCAGGATGAACATGAACAGCGAAAACACCAAAGGCACATATTTCTTGCCTTCGGGTCCAACGCTTGACGAGAGCATGTTGTTGACGAAGCCCGTTACGCCCTCAACCGCCATCTGCCAGCGGCCGGGAACCAGGTCGCGCTTCATGCCGCCCCACATGAACAGCCACAAGGCGCCCAGAACGAGGATCATAAACAACGAAGAGTTTGTGAAGGAAACGTCGAAACCAGCAATTTTGAGCGGCGCGAGCTGCTCAATCTGGAACTGGTGCATCGGATCGATTTTGCCGCTTTCGCCTGCCACGTTCACTACCCTGTTTTCTCTGCGCCCTCGCGATTTCGCGCGGGCTTCATATACGACGCAAGCGCCCAGACTATTCCGGACGCTCCCCTGAGATCTTTATAATGTTCCTGAAGGCGACTGCGATGCCCAAAAACATGCAGACCAACAGAAGCGCAGGCGAAGTGCCCAGAAAGCGGTCAAACAACCACCCAACCAGCGCGCCACCAGCAGGACCAGCGATCAGCTCAGTCAAAACCCTGTTCCCCTGCCGCATTCCTTTGGCTGGAACCTGATCCTTACCGGAGCGAATTGCTTCAGCTTTCCGCGCCGCTTTCAGCTGCATGTCTAACGAATCGAGCCGAGCGTCGCTTTTGCTTTTGCCATCCTGCCCGGAATTGTCCGACATCATGTGATTCCATCCTTCAATAGGGGAAACCGCCACAAAATCGGGGCAACCCCGCCTAGGCACCGGCGCTTTAGGAGAGCGCCTGCGCCAAGTCAACAGCCCGTCCCCAAGAATATTGCATTGCAACAGAAAAGGCCGGAGCGTTGTTGCCCCGGCCCGGTTATTTCCTTCTCGACCTCACCAACGTCCCATGCCGGATCAGACCCCGCAAGCGGCGTTAGGGACAGCGTGGGTCCAGTTCCGCCGCTCCGGCATCACGGGTCTTCCATTGGCCCGATGGCGTCTGGTATTTCTCGCCCGCTACAGTGCGCTCGGAAATCAGGCGGCAACCTGTGCGAAATGCCATCTCGTCGACCGTTGCGCCATTGGCCAACGCTTCTTTCGAGTAGGCTGCCTTGCGCTTGATGTTGATATCCTCGACTAAGGCCCGGACCGATGCCGACGGCGTCACCACAAAGCCGAGATAACCGTCGGTCTTCTCACCAACCAAGCCGCTCGCGCGTGCGCTTTGATAGGCTGGATCACGTCCGGTCTGGAACGCAGAAGCGCCTGTTGCCGTCCCGACCAGCAATACGGCCGCGATCATCATTTCAACATTATTCTTCATCAAAAAACTCCCGGATTCTCTTCAATCACTTTTTCAGACGCCGCAGCCAGCTTGTATAAGATTTCCTGCCGGATCGCGATGTTGAGGTTGATAACGATGGGTTTATCGGGCGCAGTGACCTGCACGCATCCGCTTAAAACCGACGCCATCAACGGCGTAAACAAGAGTATCTCTTTCCTCATAAGGCGGCGAATCGCATTATCCGTGCGGTTCGTCAATTGAAGACGGTAATGCGCCATAGTCGCTTTCCCTTTGCTGAATGGTTCATTCATTTGGTGGTTCTTTTTTAACTTCAACGGGTTGTCCGCTTTTGGGTACGGTCGGCGTTTTTTGTGCCTCAAGCAGATATTGCAAATCGCGGTCTGCGGCATAATTGGCATCATAGAGACCGCGGATAGATCCGATGAGCTTCAGGAATTCTGCAGTCACGCTGACATTGAATTTGATAGGTATGCGCGCCAGTTGCCGCGTGATGAAGTTCCGTTTGGCCAGCGTTCCCTGCTGCAATCCTGTAAAGCTGATGTCCGTCACGATTTCTCCATCAAGCTCGCCTGCTATACCGATGGTGAGCGTCGAATAGCGGATGGAGCGCAGCGCGTTGAAGGCATAATTGGCAAACACGCCCATATCCTTATAGGCAAGCTCACCCAGATAGCTGACCTCACCCCCGCCCGGCCGCGATACCAAGGCACCGCCGACGATCCGGCCGCCGTCCTGATTGAACACCATCGGCAAGACACCGTCAAAGACACCGGTAACACGCAGATTCTGGAAATCATATCCAGCGAGCAGTTTTTCGGCATCCACGCCAATCACGCGGAAAGTGAGGCGGCGTTCGGCCTCAACACCAAAGTCAAGAACGGTAGGATCCAAGACAAGCTCACCGCCTGCAAAAGGCCAGCGTCCCGATTCAATGGCCACCTGCTGATTTGGCAACAACCGGTAGCGGATCTTTCCATCAAAGGCCGGAATGCCGGGATTGACCGAGGCAATCGTCGCAATTTGTCCGGGCGCGGTCTCCAGCCCCAGAAGGTCGGTAAATGCGATTTCTGTGCTTAGTCCCTCGACTGGACCAAAGGCTGCAGCTAGGTTCATGCCGCGCGTGGACACCCTGCCCGTACTGCGCACATTTCCACCGTCCCAATCGATCCGGCCGTCGCCCGAAACGGTGCCGTCGACATTGGCAACGACACCCAGCACGAGTGGGGTGAGCAATTCTGGCTGAAGCCGTTTGTCAAAGCGAAGACCATCGACCGCCAGCAACGCCCGTCCAATCGCTGTTCCCAAATCATGCCGGATATCCACATCCGAAATCCGCGTTCCGGTCGTTGGTTCAACCACATGGCCGATTGCGGTGATGACGTTGTTTTCCAGCGTCAGCAGCAAGTCGGGGACCAGCATCGGCTTGAACCGGTCAATCTGAGCCGCATCAAGAACGCGTAAACGCGCATCAAGCGTCAGGATTTGGTTGGCAAAGCGCCAATTGCCTGCGGCTTCATCCATCAACAACGGTATGTTGCCAATCTGCCCTGCCCCATTGGCCAGTGTCCCTGTCGCAACGCCCTTTCCAAAACTGCCGTTGAGCGTCGCCATGCTGAACTTTGTCAGCGCGTCGGCTTGCCCAAGTTCGACTACAACATCTCTGGCGGCGAAGCCTTCGGACAGGCTGAAGCGAATTTGTGCACTGCGCGCTGCAACTGGCGTGCTTCCCAAATTGCCCATCGCACTGAAGCCAGCGACGTTGCTGGCAAAAGTCGCATTGCCGTTGCGCACCATGAGCATGGGGCTACCGGCGTCGGGACACAGACGCAGCGACTGTCCACGCAAGGCAAGGCGCGAGACGCGAAGCGCATCGAAGCGAACATTTTGGCAATTGTCGTACAAGGAAAAGGTCCCGGCGTTGTAACGCCCCGTGATGGGCACATTAAGTCCCGACACAAAGCCACCCGGCAAGGGACCGGACATCAGCGCCTGCCCATTAAACTGCCATGTCCCGCCTGGCATGCCATCGAAGGCAAGCCTCGACAGGGCAAGGCTTGCTCCCCCTGCCGCATAAGGCGCAATCGCCAAATTGCCTGACCATCTCCGGCCGGATTGCGCGAGAGTCAGGCTGGCGGATGGCAAGTTCTTACCTGACAGCGCAAGCCGCGCAGGCGCATTCAGCTGCCAGCCCGCTGGCGTCGATATCAAGGCGAGCCTGCCGTTCTGGCGAAGCTGCACGCCCGACGCGCTTGTGAAGGCAAAGGCTTCGATATTTGCCCCGCGGCGGTTTTGGAAATCCTGAAAGGCGTCATAATCCAGACTGGCAGTAAATTGATCGCCGGCACGTTCCAGCACGGGAGCCATCTGTGCGAATAGTGGACCGACGGGTGTATTACTTGTCTGCGCTGCAATGTCACGCACGCCAGTAATCGTTCCGCGATCAAAAGCGCCGCCAATGATGTTTGCGCCCCCGGTCGCGGACAATGCGATTTGGCCGTTTGCCAGTCCCGCATATCCTTTGGCACTCACAGCCAGGCGGCCTACCGTCAAAGG
>JANMJX010000215.1:0-18821 GCA_031371575.1 Sphingomonadales bacterium | reverse complement strand
TAACGCCCGCGGCTATCCTCGATCCGGCGGGCGCGGCCTACATCGGATGCGTCAGCCAGCGTGACTGGCATGTCGAGCAGCGCCTCAATCGCCAGCTCATCTTCATCGGACAATTTATAGCCGTCCGGACCGAACAGCTTGATACCATTGTCTTCATAGGGATTGTGGCTGGCAGAAATCATAACGCCCAAATCTGCGCGCATCGATCGCGTGAGCAAGGCAACCGCCGGCGTGGGGATGGGACCGAACTGGACAACGTCCATGCCAACGCTGGTAAAACCAGCGACGAGGGCATTTTCGATCATATAGCCCGACAGCCGCGTATCCTTGCCAATGACAACCCGGTGCTTGTGACCGCCACGCAGAAAATGTCGGCCTGCCGCCTGGCCGACCTTCATGGCCATCTCGGGCGTCATGGATCCCGCGTTTGTGCGTCCCCTGATGCCGTCTGTGCCGAAATATTTGCGCGCCATGTATGTTCCTGCTCTTTTGCGGTCGAATATCGATTTTTCTGCGCCGCCTCGCCTCTCCCTTGCATAGCGAGCAACGGGCTGGCAAGACCCGATACTATGTCAAACGCCACACGTATTCTCCTTGCGCTCGTCATCGGGCTTGCCCTTGGAATTTTTGCCGCTGCCCAAATCCCAGCCATGGGCACGCAAATCGCCTATTGGCTCGATATTGTGGGCTCGCTTTGGCTCAATGGTTTACGGATGACGGTTGTACCATTGGTGGTAGCATTGCTCATCACGGGCATCGTCAAAAGCGCCGAAGCGGCGCGGGCTGGTCCAATGGCTGCACGCACGGTGACGTGGATAGTGTGCATGATGGTGCTGTCCGCCGCCATGGGGGCGTTGTTGACGCCCGCTTTGCTGTCCTCATGGCCAATGCCAGCGGAAAGTGCAGCAGCGCTACGGGCAGCCCTTACCAGTGTTCCAGCTGTCGGAGAGCAGCCCCCCTTGCGAGATTTCATCGTAGCATTGGTTCCCACCAACCCGATTTCGTCGGCAGCCAATGATTCCATCCTGCCACTTTTGATTTTCACGTTGGTATTTGCCTTCGCAATCACGCGCCTTGCACAGGAACCACGCGCCCAAATGGCCGGTTTCTTCAGCGCGCTTGCCGACGCGATGATTATCGTAATCGAATGGGTCCTGAAGCTAGCGCCCATAGGCGTGTTCGCACTGGCATTTGTGGTTGGGGCACGATCCGGGCTCGCAGCATTGGGTGCTGTGGCTCATTATATCGCAACGGTATCCATTGTTGGCATCATCGTTGGTGCATTCGCTTATCCCGTTGCCGTCTTTGCCGGCAAGGTCCGTTTCAGCGACTTCGCTCGGCAAATCGCACCGGTGCAGGCCTTTGCTGTATCAACGCAATCATCACTCGCCAGCCTACCGCTTATGCTCAAGAAATCCGAAGAATTGGGCGTTCGGGAAACCACCGCTGGCTTGGTCTTGCCCATGGCCGTTGCTTTGTTGCGCGTCACGGGGCCAGCGATGAACCTAGCCGTTGCGCTTTATGTCGCCAATTGGTTTGGCGTTAAGCTGGATGGCTTCGACTATGGCTTTGCGATTTTTATTGCGGCACTCACATCCATGGGTGCAGTCAGCCTTCCCGGTTCAGTCAGTTTTGTAACCTCAATCGCCCCCATCTGTTTGGCGCTCGGCATTCCCATCGAACCCTTGGCGCTTTTGATAGCTGTTGAGACGCTCCCGGATATTTTCCGGACAACCGGCAATGTGCAAATGGACGTAGCACTGGCGACCGTCATTGAAGCCCCCGAAAAGGAGAAGACCCATGCATTATCGTGAGCTTGGCCTCGGCCTGAAGGTATCAGCTATCGGCGTCGGTTGCATGCCGATGATCAAGGGCGGCAACATCACTTATGGCGAAGATGCTGACCCGGACGAGGCAATCAAGACCATTCACCAGGCCATCGAGATGGGCATCACCTTTTTTGACACGGCGCAAATATATGGCCCTTTCCAGAACGAAGAGCTGGTTGGCGAAGCCATCAAAGGCAAACGCGACGGGCTGGTTATCGCCAGCAAGTTCGGTTTCAAATTTGATGGGGGCAATATCGTTGGCGTTGATGGCTCGGCGACAAATGCAAAGACGGCTGTCGAGGGCACATTGAAGCGTCTCGGCATCGAATGCCTTGATTTGTATTACCAGCATCGTGTTGATCCCGGCATCCCCATCGAAGAAACGGTTGGCGCGATGGCTGACCTCGTTGTCGAAGGCAAAATCAAGCATATCGGATTGTCCGAAGCGGGTCCGGAAACATTGCGTCGCGCTGCTGCGGTTGCGCCTATCTCGGCATTGCAAAGCGAATATTCGCTTTGGGAACGCGACATTGAGGATGAAATTCTCCCCACCTGCCGCGAACTCGGGATTGGCTTTGTGCCCTATTCGCCACTTGGCCGGGGATTTCTGACGGGTTCGTTCCGCAGCCTTGATGAATTGCCTGAAAATGACTGGCGGCGTCAGGACCCGCGTTTCCAGGGCGACAATTTCGCGGCCAATCTGGCGATTGTCGACGTGGTGGGTGACATAGCGGCCAAGCACCAAGCGTCGCATGCGCAGATCGCGCTTGCTTGGATATTGGCGCAAGGAAACGATATCGTTCCTATCCCCGGATTTAAACGGCGCGCTACTATGGCGGACAGCGCGAAGGCCAGTGACATTACACTCGATGCGGATGATCTTGCCAAGCTCGATGCTGCTGCGCCACGCGGCGGGACGGCTGGTCCCCGCTATGGCGAACGGGGAATGAAGATGGTTCGGCTTTAACCGCCGACCCAGCGAAACAGGCCTGCGCCAGCAACACCCCAATAAGGGTGCGCCCAGGTCGCCGCGACCCATATAGCGGTGCCAGCGATCCACGGACCGATGCCGGCACCAAACAGGGCAGCCGGACGAACCATAAATTGCGTCCGGCGCAGCCAAGCTTCCCACTGGCTGCCCATAAGTTTCCTTTTTTTGATTTCCTGCGCCTTGGCACCGACCAAAGCGAGGAAAATCAGGCTGCCCGAAAATATGAAATTATCGGGGCGCGGCGCCACCAGAATATGCGCTACGCCCCACAAGGCGAAGCCCCACATCATGGGATGGCGTGTTGCCTTGAACACACCGGCTGGCGCTTGCGCCGCCAGCGCCTCAGGCACCCCGGGAAGCGACGGGTTGCGGATAAAGGATCCTGAAAACAGCACGGCGGCGACGAGCGTAAGCAAGCTCGCCCCAATCCAGATGACATCACCAACTGGCCAATACCCACCGCTTTTGGGTGCACGACCGAATTCAATGATCATCCAGCCAAAAGTCGCAAATGACACCGCCGAATACAGCAACATGAAGCCATTGGCGCCCAGTCTGCCCAGTATGCCCGCGCGCAATGGATGCGAAAGGAGGAAGTGGCTTCCGACGAACGAAATACTGGCCGCAGCCAACAACAGATAATCGTCCAAAAGCTTACTCCCTCCCCGGATGCTCTAATATCGCGTTGTCATATCACCAGTCATATGCCTTGGGCAGAGCACCTTCCGTGGGACGTGCATAGCGATCACGCAAGCGGTTCTGGCGGTTGCCAAGTGGCTGCTCGACACCGTCAATGATCACTGTCGTCGCTGCACTGGACAACTCTAGCGGATCACCATCCCAAATGACGACATCCGCAGCCTTGCCAGCTTTCAAGCTACCAAACCTGTCGCCCACACCCATGATATTGGCAGGAACCGAACTGATTGCGGCAAATGCCTCATCCCAGGTTAGGCCAGTCGCACCCGGCACAAATTGCAGGCTAACCAAGTTGCCTGCATATTGCGTTGTATACCGCAGCTGGTGCGAATCGCGGTCATTGATCATCCCAATCGCAACCTGAACACCCGCGTCCTTCATGCGGCCGATATTGCTTTGCGTCGCACCCAATGCTTCGAAGGTTACGGGCAAATCATTCAGCGCCGAAGCTATCACCGGAATGCCAGCTTGCGCCAGTTGCGTACCAATGCGCCATCCCTCACTTGCGCCGACAAACACCATTTTGATCGACGGGAAATCACGCTTCAATTCGATCAGCCGAAGCATGTCATTTGCGCCCTCAACATGGATCAAGAGGCGCGTTTCACCCCGAAGCACAGACAACAACGCTTTGGCGTCTTCGGCTTTCAACAATTCATCATCGAAAGTACCGCGGCCTGCGGCATAGTCCTGCGCTTCACGTAGCATGGCGCGAAAATGCAAATGAGTGCCAGCACGGCTTCCACCTGAAACAGCTGCCCCATCTTCGCCAAATTCGGCGAATTGAAAGGCGCGCGCTTTGGTCACAGGGTCAATATCAGACCCGAGGTCCGCAATGGCACCCTGGCCAGCAAATATGCTTTCCGCTGCTTCAGGAGCCACCACAGCACGTGTGACGCCCGCTGAACGATTAACAGCAAAAGGTGAGCGGAAAGGATCAATCGCAGGGGCTATGTCGATTGCGGCGGAAAAGCCGCTTTTGCCGCCACTTTTGTCATTCGTTCCGTTGACGGCATCGACTTCGGATAGCCCCAACCGCGTAAACCCGGCGAAAATACCAGGGGTTACCCATTTGCCAGTCGCATCGATGCGGCGCGCGCCGGCGGGCACGGCAACGCCAGAACCTGCGGCCACAACAGTGCCATCGCGAATGACCACAGTGCCACCCTCGACAGGTGCACTGCCATCGCCAACGATCAAACGGCCACCTGTGATAGCGATCGTTTCCGCAACAGCGGGTGTTGCAAATGCTGCCACTGCAGCGGCGGCGTAGAGGAAATGCCTCATTTCACATCTCCTTCACCTGGTTGGCCAAGCTCGAAATCGCTGACCGGACGTATTTTGGGGTTGCTGGCGTCGAACATAAGCGCACCGTCGATCCACACCTTGTCAGGCCGCGAATACACGCTCAGCGGGTTGCCGTTCCACAATACGAGGTCCGCCATTTTGCCTGGCTTCAGACTGCCCGTCTTGTCTTCAATGCCAAGCGCCTTTGCCGGGTTGTAGGTCAGCCATTTTATGACTTCGGCATCGCTGATATTGATGCCCATACGTCGGCCATCTGCTTGTGCCTTGGCCGCTTCCTGATTCAGACGTTGAATCTGGTTTTCGTCATCAGAGTGGATGATGACACAAGCACCAGCATTTTGAAGAATCGCCGCATTTTCCGGAATGGCGTCATAGGCCTCCATCTTGAAGCCCCACCAGTCAGCCCACACGGCTGAGCATACACCATTGTCGCGCAGCAGATCGGCAATCTTGTAGCTTTCGACCGCATGGTGGAATGCCGCAACCTTATAGCCAAATTCCTTGGCCATATCGAGAACGATCGCCATTTCATCTGCGCGATAGCAGTGATTCTGGATTTTGATGTCGCCATCCAAGACCCCTGCGAGAGTTTCCATACCCAAATCGCGCGTGTATTCTTTGCCGCTGTCGCGTTTTTTCTTATATTCCTGTGCTTTGATCCAGGTCTGGCGGTTGACGGCGAGATTACCCATACGTGTCGACGGCATACGACCTTTGCTGCCGTACACACGCTTTGGATTTTCCCCGCAGGCCATTTTCATACCATAAGGTGCACCAGGAAACTTCATGCCCTGAACAGTCCGGGCATAAACGTTCTTCAAGACGACCGAGCGCCCACCCATAAGGTTCGCGGATCCGGGCAAAATCTGAAGAGACGTAATTCCGCCATTTGTCAGAGCACGGCTAAAACCGGGATCTTGCGGCCAGACGCTGTGTTCCGCCCAAACCTCAGGAGTTGTTGGCGAAGTGGCTTCGTTACCATCGCTATTCGCTTCAACCGCTGGGCTTGGATAGTCCCCCAAATGCGAGTGAATATCGATGATGCCAGGCGTCACAAATTTGCCGGTACCATCGACCACGGCAACATCCGTCGGGATTGCGGTGCCAGATCCTCCTACACTGCTAATCTTGCCACCGGACATGAACACGACGCCATTGTCGATCTTGCCGCCTTCACCATCATAAATGGTAACGTTGCGAATGGCGGTGGAGACACTGGGATAGGCCTTATATGTTGACGGAAATGGCGCCGGCACCTTTTCCGTTGGCTTTGATGCGGGTTCGGACGAGGCCGTCTTGGGCCCGGCGGCGTTGGAACAGGCCATGAGGGCCAGCGGCAGCACAAGATAGGCGCTGCGCAATGCATTGGAAATCGGCATTGGTTAACTCCGGTTGGTTGGGTGAATGCCAGCAGCAGCAGGTTCACCTGCCTCTGCCTGGCCTTCAAGATGACCATCGTCACGCAACGTATCGAGGTGCATCAGCTTCTTGATGAGCGGCGAGATAACAACAACGGCAATGCCGACGCCGATCGCGATCCAGCCAATTTGGCTGTAGACCGCCATAACGACCTCACGCCCCGCGCCTTCGCCCGATGCAGCTTCCGATCCCGTTGCAGCGGCTATTAAACCCGCTACGAAGTTGCCTGTGGCCGAGGCAAAGAACCACGTCCCCATGATCAGTGATGCAAGATGTGCAGGTGCCAGCCGGTTCATCGCGCTCAACCCGACGGGGGAAAGGCACAATTCGCCAGTGGTGTGGAACAGGTAGATCAGGAAGATGAACAGGACGGGTACCATGCTGTCCGCGCCAGCAGCGGCCGATCCCGCAACCAGTACAAGAAAGCCGATTCCAAGCTGCACAATGCCAAGGCCGAATTTTGCCGGTGCAGACGGCTCAAGCCCCTTGCGCCCAAGCGTGGTCCAGAGCCAGGCAAACAGCGGCGCCAACAGCACGATATAGATAGCATTCAGTGACTGGAATACCGACGCAGGAACGCCGGCGCGATCCACATGCCGGTCCGTGAAGAGGTTCAGCGATGAACCGGCTTGTTCAAACAACGCCCAGAACAGGATCGAGCCAATGATGAGGAACATGGCCGCAAATATGCGGTCACGGTCATGCGGCTCCAACTTACGAACGGCCGTCCACAAGACATAGGCAACCAATATAGCGCCGGCGACACCGAGCAAGGTTCCAACAACGGCCTGGTTTTGCACCAACCACCAGCAGATGACGACTGCAACAAGGCCGACAATGTAGAGCAGCCATTCAAGCTTGATACCCAGCACAGGCCGCTTCAACGCCTCGGGATTTAACGGTTCACCGCGGCCAAGCAACATGGGTTTGAATATGATGAATACGATGAGACCAAGCAACATCCCGACGCCTGCTGCGCCAAAGCCATAAGACCAGCCATAGGTTTCACCCAAATAGCCGCAAATAAGCGAGCCTAAGGCGGCACCCAGATTAATGCCCATGTAGAAAATCGTGTAAGCGCCGTCGCGGCGAACATCGGTCCGCGGATACAATTGGCCGACGATGACCGAAATATTGGCCTTCAAAAAGCCTGATCCGACAATGATGAATGCAAGCGCCAGCCAGAAGATGTTAAGCGATGCTGCATCTTGCGCGCCCGCTCCTTCAAATCCCATCAGAAAATGTCCGAAGGTTAGCAGCACAGCGCCGTATGTGACCGCCTTTCGCTGTCCGAGATATCGATCCGCAAGATAGCCGCCCAAGACAGGGGTGATGTACACCAAAGCGGTATATGCGCCGTAGATGACTCCCGATTTTTCATCCGAAAACAACCAATGTTTGGTGAGATAAAATATGAGAAGTGCGCGCATCCCGTAATATGAAAAGCGCTCCCACATTTCTGCGAAAAATAATACGAAAAGCCCTTTTGGATGGCCAAGAATTGTCCCGGCTGCGTCTCCGTCTTGCGCATATGATGTCGCCATCGTGCGAAACCCCTCATCTGTGTTATGTTTGATGCCCCATTGAAAGGGACGATTGGCCGGGAACCTACCGAAAAAATTGCGCGTGTGAAGAATTATATTGCGGGAATGGTCGAATTTCGATGAAGGGAGTAGAATGTTCAACGATCTATCTTCCGTCGCCTCCTATCTTGAAACACGCAGGTCAGGCAAACCGCGCGATATGGTGGCCCCGGGGCCTGACGCAGTTATGCTTGAACGGATATTGCAAACGGCAATGCGCACGCCAGACCATGGCAAACTCTTCCCATGGCGGTTTGTGACGATTGAGGACCGCGCAGCATTTGTCGAGCTTCTGCGAAAAGCATTTTATGCGGCCAATCCCGATGCCCGGCAGGCGCAGGCTGACGCGGCAGTTGCACCGGCTTTGATGGCACCAAATCTGGTTGTCCTGCTTTTTGCACCCCAGCCAAGCACAAAAATCCCGCTCTGGGAGCAGGAAATGAGCGTCGGGGCGGTTGGCATGAACTTACTTCATGCCGCACATGCCAACGGCTTTGTTGCGAGCTGGATCACTGGCTGGGCAAGCTATGACCCCGTCGTGCGCGCGGCGATCTGCCACGGGGAGGAGAAAATAGCTGGATTGTTTTTTATGGGTACAGCTTCGCTTCAATTGGAAGAACGCCCGAGACCTGCCGCTGACAACATCATTCGTCATTGGCCTGACACCCCCTAGTATTTCCCCTATGCTTGACGCGCCCTACTGTATTATGGCAGTAAGCTTGTTATGAAAAATGACGTAAAGCCTGTGTATCTGAAATTACGTGACGTAATTGCTGCGGCGATTTTGGACGGTAATTATAAGGAGGGCGAAATGCTCCCCTCGGTTCGGGCCTTTGCCGCGGATCAGGGGGCTAATCCCCTGACGGTTGCCAAGGCCTATCAATTGTTTCAGGACAGCGGTCTCGTAGACGTTAAACGCGGGGTTGGCTTGTTTGTCGCCAGTGGCGCGATTGCCAAGTTGCGCAATTTTGAACGCGAAAATTTTGTTCAGAATATATGGCCTGATGTGAAGGCACAGATGCAGCGCGCTGGAATTGATCCGGTTGAACTACTTGCACTGAGCTAGCACCGCCCGGTGCTTATCTTTGAATTAAGCCGCCAGTTACATCTGCAAATCATATTGCTTCAATAGATCGTACAATGTCGGCCGACTGATCCCCAACAATTTGGCTGCACTTGAGATATTGCCCTCAGTGCGCAAAATGGCACGCTTAATCGCCTTTCGGTCAGATGCCTCCCGCGCGCCTTTCAGATTAAGCAACAAATCGCCTTCATCTTCATCGCCGAAATCCAGATCATCCGCCGTCACAAATTTACCCTCCGTCATGATGACGGCGCGCTTGACCCGATTTTCCAGTTCCCGGACATTGCCCGGCCACGGCCAAGCGTCGATGGCGGTTAATGCACTTGTCGACATGCCCTTGATCGTCGGGTTCATCTCGCGGGCAAAGCGGCTGACAAAATGTTTCGCCAACAAAATGGCATCACCCGTACGGTCGGCCAAGGGCGGTATTTTGACCGTAACTTCTGCCAGGCGATAGTATAGGTCGTCGCGGAAACTCTGATCGCTAATCATCTTATTGAGGTTCCGGTGGGTCGCGCACACCACGCGCACGTCAACCGCGATAGATTTGCGGCCACCAATGCGTTCGATCGTTCGCTCCTGAAGGAAGCGCAGCAGCTTAACCTGAAGCGGAAGCGGGATGTCCCCGACCTCATCTAGGAACAGCGTCCCTCCATGCGCGATTTCGATTTTGCCTTCCGTGGTTTTAATGGCGCCAGTGAAAGCGCCCTTTTCATGTCCAAACAACTCGGACTCCAAGAGATTTTCCGGAATGGCACCACAATTGATGGCGACAAACGGCTTGTCGCGTCGGCCGCTTGCATTGTGCAAACCACGCGCGAGCAACTCTTTGCCCGTCCCGCTAGCGCCCAGTAACATCACCGATACATCGGCAGGCGCGATCCGCTCAATCGTCCTGGCAACTTTCATCATCTCGGGCGCCGCGGTCAGGATCGTCCCAAGCAGAAGTTCGCCATCGCTATCGGGTTGCTGCAAAAGTGCGTTTTGCACCTCAAGGGCGCGGACATGAAATGCCCGCCGCACGATCAGATGAAGCTCGTCGATATCGACTGGCTTGTGATAAAAATCCCAGGCACCAGCCGATATCGCGCGCAAGGCACTTTCACGTGCCCCATGCCCCGACGCCACGATGATCTTGGTATCAGGTTTAAGCTTCAGCATCTGGTCGAGCACGGCAAATCCCTCACTCACACCGTCGGGATCTGGCGGCAGTCCCAAGTCCAGGGTCACGACATCGGGCTCCTCCGAGCGCAGCAGCGTTAATGCCTCGTCCCTGTTGGACGCGCAAAATACCTCGAAATCCTCATAGGACCATTTCAACTGCTTCTGGAGGCCAAGGTCGTCTTCGACGATCAGGAGCTTCTGTTTGGCGTCGGCCATGATTATGCTGCCTCTTGATGACTGGAATGAATCCCGCCGATAGTCGCTGCGGGCAATGAAAGCGTGAATGTCGTTCCCTTGGAGGGGCGGCTATACACCTTCAAATTCCCCCCCATCGACAGCGCCAATGCACGGGCCTCATAGGCGCCGATCCCAAATCCTGTCGGCTTGGTAGACACAAATGGTTTGAAGAGCTGGTCGGCGATAAAGCTTTCGGTCATACCAATGCCTTTGTCGATGATGCTGATAGCGATCTGATCGCCCATGCGCTTGGCGGCAATTTTAATGGGTGCGCCATCGGTGGATGCCTCAATGGCATTTTGGACCAGGTGACCAATGATGGTATCGACACGGGCGGAATCGGCTATCGCCAACACGTTCGGCGCCAATTGTGTCTCGACGGGATATACCAGGCGGCTGGCGCGAATTGCATTCAGGATCACCTCACCGATATCCACCGCCGAGGGCACATTATGTTTCGCCTTGTTATGCTGCGACAGGCGCACGAGCAGCTCATTCATCTTGTCCACCGAGGACCGCAAGGTGTCCACCATGTCCAATTGGAATTCTGGTTTGTCGGCATGTTTCTCCGCATTGCGCGCCAATATGCTCAGCTGGCTGACGAGATTTTTGATGTCATGCATCACAAATGCAAACCGGCGGTTAAACTGTTCGAACTGCCTGCTTTCTGTCAACGCCTGTTGGCTGGATGCTTCCGCCAGATAGCTTGCCAACTGGCGACCAACGGTGCGCAGCATATCGAGGTCTTCCCAGTCAAGCCTGCGCAGAAAACGGGGGCGGGCCAATACGGCAAGGCCAGTCAGCTTGCCAAAATGGACCAGCGGCACCACTGCCCAAGCCTGATCCTCATCATATAGCCATTGCGGCACTGCCCTTGGGTCGCATCGATCGTCCGTGCCTGCACGCACATCATCCATGGCAAGGATATGACCCGTCGATTCAAAGAACGGCATTGTGTGTGATGTGACGCAGTTGCTTGGGACCTGCGCTGTTGGCCAATTCCATCGCGCCTGAAGGGTAAGGCGGCCTTCATCGGCCACAAAGATTAAACCGCCCGGACTGTCGAATATGTCCGCCAAGGACTTGATTACCCGTTCGTAAAAGGGCGCCGCTTCCGGCGATGGAAATCCGATCGTGTCAGCAAAGCGCATCCATTCCGATCGATAATCATAACGGTGCTGGAAAAAATTCTTGATGAGGATGATGTTGAGCCATGCCTTGAATGGACCCGACGGCAAAATGAGCAAGGCGGCGATTGACATCCCGAAAATCAAAGTGACCTGTGCCAGACGCGCATAGGTCCCTCCAATCATATTGATAGCCGACGCCAGCAGCACCATGGCGACCAGATAGGCACCGATCACCAGCAATGAGGCGGATTGGAACGCCACGGTCCGCGACAGTTGAAGCCGCCATTGGCTGTTCCGTTTGTTGGCAATGACAAAGACCGGAGCAAGCAACGCCATGAAGATGCCGCGGGTCGAGAGTAAGTCGGCAGAAATCTCCGACGTCAGATAACTGATAGTGTATAAATTGAGATCAAACGTCCACATAGCCGCAAGCGCGGCCATGGGCAGGCTGATGCCCCAGCGTGTTTCCGGTGCGGAAACAGAATACAGATTGTGAACGAGCACGAGCGCGCCCGCGCCGAATATCATGCGCAACAGGACTGACGTTTGCAAGATATACGTAGCTCCAGAGGTCCCGGCGGACGTCGAGAAGGTCAGGAGGTCGAATATGGATTGCGATATCAACACAAATGCCAAGGCAACATAAATCATCTTGATACTTGGCTGCTGTTGACCATTGCTGTTGCGCAAAAGAGAAAACATGAATGCGAGCCAGGCGAAATTTCGCGCGGTCTCGGCCAATTGCGCAGAAAGACCAAGCGGCGCGACAAAGGTGGCAACATAACCCCAGAGCGAAGTGAGCGCCATTGCGCCAATTAACAGAGCTTGCCGACCGTTCTTCCACTCATATTGATGGATCAACCAGACGGCGAGCGCGGTATATGCACAAGCGGCTGCAAAATGCCCCCAAAGCGCGAGTTGTAAAAGCGCGTCCTGCATTTATCGGGTACCGTAACTAGAGCGCTTGACGGCGTGCGATTGCACACACATCAATCGCGCAAAAGGCAACACAGTAGCGGTCACCATGCCTGCGCTTTTCCAATGCGATGCGCGGCCAAGCGATCTCAAGGCAAAGGGAGCCATAGCCAGCGCCATAAATTGCTTTAAAAGCCTATTCATTTCGGCGCTCCCATATTGGCACCCTTATAGCGAAACAGTAAAGTGTCGGTTAATTTTACACAGTCACCGTAAATTATTGGATATAGACTGTTTTTTTTCGTGTTTGATTAGTGGCTCTACATCAGCGATACGGGCCTCCTCTCAGAATCCCCAACGCAGGAAAAATCGTGATCATTACTCCTGTCATATTGTCCGGCGGCGGCGGAACCCGGCTTTGGCCATTGTCGACACCGCAAACGCCCAAGCAGTTTTTAGCGTTGACCGACACGCACACCATGTTTCAGCTCACGGTCCTGCGAGTCATGGACCGGCAAAATTTTGCCGCACCAATCATTGTCGCCAACGCCGTCCACGCGCCGCTTGTTGAGGAACAACTTGCCCAGATCGATGTGCATGATGCCATCATTTTGCTTGAACCATGCGCGCGCAATACGGCCCCGGCCATTGCGCTGGCGGCGCATGCCGTGAACAGTCCAGATGCCGTCATGATGATCATGCCAAGTGACCATGTGATTACGGACGAACCAGCATTTCACGCTGCAACGAAATCTCTATTGCCAGTGGTCGAAGATGGGCGGCTGGCAACATATGGTATAAATCCGTCCGGTCCGGAAACGGGCTATGGTTACATTCAAATGGGTTCCGAAATTATAGTCGGCGTCCACGAAGTGAAGCGATTTGTGGAAAAGCCCGATGCCGCGCGCGCAGCAGATATGATCGCGACAGGGGATCATGTCTGGAATGGCGGCATCTTCCTTTTTCGGGCGGATGCCTATTTGGATGCGATGTCCATGTATGCACCCGAAATGGATATTGCGGTGCGGAATGCCATGTCGAAACTCGAAAGAGCCAGCAACCTGGTGTATCCACACTATGAAAGCTTCGCGGAATGCCCATCGGACAGCATCGACTATGCCATCATGGAAAAGGCAACCAAGGTAGCCGTCGCGCCAGTGAGCATGGGCTGGTCGGATGTCGGCAGCTGGGATGCGCTGTATGACATTGGCCAGAAGGATACAGAATGCAATGTGTCGTCGGGTGCAGTACGCATTGACGCCAGTCGCGGCAACCTCATCCATGCAGACGGCATTCGCGTTTCGGTGCACGGCATTGAAGATCTTTTGATCATCGCAAACGGCAAAGAGGTGATGATCATGCCGCGGGGAACCGGGCAAAAGGTGCGGGATTTCGCCGCGGATTAATCTTCGGACCTGCGCTGAATTTCCCGACCTGCGTGCTTTGCCACTCAAGCGGTGCGGTCAAAGGTGAATGGCGACATGCCTCTTTCCCGCTCATTGAAGACGAGCACACGACCGGCTGGTGGCGCGCTGCGCTGCGGGCATTCGGGCCGCGTACATGCCGGGCAACCAAGTCCAATTGCTGATGCTTGACCATTGATGAGATCGAGACCACGCGCCGCCGCCAAGGGCGCCGCCAGCTTTGCATCGATACCAAGGCAAATCGCAAATTCCGCCTCGACGCCGCCACTTACGGCGGTCTGCGGGTGAACCGTACGCGACAGAGTGAACCATCTGCTGTTATCTTCCAGCTCCACCAAATGTGGCATCAGCGTACCTGGCCGCGCAAACACATTGTGCACCTGCCACAATGGACAGCGCCTGTCCGTTTCAACCAACGGTGAGGCGCTTGCTCCAGCATAACGTTTGCTGCTCTGCCCTGCCCTGTCGATCCGCAACATGAAGAACGGGAGGCCACGTTGGCCCACACGTTGCAATGTTGTGAGCCGGTGCGCGATTTGTTCAAAACCTGCACCAAATCGCCGTTGCAGCAAAATGATGTCATAGCCCGTCGCTTCGCACGCACGCAGAAAACGGGCATAGGGCATCATCACCGCCGCAGCGAAATAGCTATTCAAATGATGCCGGTACAGGCGCTCTGCCGCCCGTTCGGTGAAGGAAGCACCAGACACAAGAGCTTCGATCTCCGCCTTTGCCTCCAACATGCCAAGTTGCAACGCCGCAGCAAAGGTTCGGCTGGCCGGGTCCAGCAGTTCGGACAGCTGAAGCTGGCGAGCATGAAGATCAAGTCGTCGCAACCGTTCTGGCATCACGTCCACTGGCAGGATTCGAATCGATAGCTGATGCTTCACGCGCAATCGCTCGGTTATGGCACCATAAAGATCGGCATTGGCGAAACGCAAATCGTCGGCGAGGGTCTCGGCCTGCGAATCCAGATCGGCAAAATGATTACGCCAGCGTTCAATTTCGCGGCGCGCCGCCGCAATCGACTCCGGCTCGCTCAGCGCGCCGCCGGTAGCGGTGCTTGCGCTACCATGCGAACCACCAGACAGCCGGTCAAAAGCGCGGGAGAACGCCTCCGCAGCATCTGGGCTTGCAGCTATCCATTCCTCCACCTGCGCGCGATCAATGTTCAAATCCGAAAACATCGGATCGCTGAGGCGTCTTCTTATGGCATCGACCCCACCGCCGGGTGTCGTGCCGGTGAGCGTGCGCGGGTCAAAATCATAGGATTGGGCAAGCTTCAGGAGCAGTGTAGCGGTCAAGGGCCGCTGGTTTCGCTCAATCAGATTCAGATAGGATGGCGAAATGGCCAGCGCCTCGGCCATAGCGCCTTGCGTCAGGCCGCTCGCGCGGCGAATGCGTCGGACGGCATGTCCTGCAAACAGTTTCTGTTCAGCCATATCCAAGTTTTGTCACATAATTTACATATTGACAAGAATATTTGGCTTTTCGTCCACCAGCATACAACAAATATTACTAAATTGACTCGCCTTGTCATCCATGTCGATCAATAGCTCGCACATAAGTTTGATAGTCGAAGGAATTGCAAATGTCGTACCAGGCACTGATTGACGCCAACAGCACGCATATCGCTGCACATAATGGAACATGGGATTCGATCAGCGCTGAATCTGTAGCGCGGATGCAGCTGCAAAACAGGTTCCAGACTGGCCTGGACATTGCGCGTTACACCGCCAAGATCATGCGCGACGACATGGCAGCTTATGACGCAGACCCTGCACAATATACGCAGTCGCTCGGTTGCTGGCATGGTTTCATCGCTCAACAGAAAATGATTTCCATCAAGAAGCATTTCGGCACGACAAAGAAGCGGTATCTGTATCTGTCGGGCTGGATGATTGCGGCGCTGCGCAGCGAATTTGGACCTCTGCCCGATCAGTCGATGCATGAGAAGACGAGCGTCCCTGCCCTGATCGAAGAGCTTTACACATTCCTGCGTCAGGCAGACAGCCGCGAATTGAACATCCTGTTCCGTGACCTGGACGATGCCCGCGCGCAAGGCGATGCGACGCGCGAAGCGGCCGTCATGGGCAAAATTGAGGGCCATGAAACACATGTCGTTCCAATTATTGCGGACATTGACGCCGGTTTCGGCAACGCCGAAGCGACCTATTTGCTTGCCAAGAAGATGATCGAAGCCGGTGCGTGCGCCTTGCAAATCGAAAATCAGGTCTCTGACGAAAAGCAATGCGGACATCAGGACGGCAAAGTCACTGTACCGCACGAGGATTTCCTGCAGAAAATCCGTGCCTGCCGCTACGCGTTTCTTGAGCTTGGGGTTCCAGATGGCATCATCGTCGCGCGTACCGACTCGCTTGGCGCCGGGCTGACCAAGCAGATTGCGGTATCGAAGGCCGCAGGCGATCTGGGCGACTTGTACAACAGCTTCCTCGATTGCGAGGAAATCGACCCAGCGACGGCGCAAAATGGCGACGTCATTCTGAACCGCAACGGCAAGCTGCTTCGTCCAAAGCGTCTGCCTTCGAACCTGTTCCAGTTCCGCCCAGGCACTGGCGAAGATCGCTGCGTTCTCGATTGCATTACCTCGCTCCAGAATGGCGCCGACCTGATCTGGATCGAGACGGAAAAGCCGCACATTGAACAGATTGCCGGAATGGTGGATCGTATCCGTGAAGTCGTTCCCAATGCGAAGCTGGCCTATAACAACTCGCCAAGCTTCAACTGGACGCTGAACTTCCGCCAGCAAGTGTTTGACGCATGGGCTGCCGATGGCAGGGATGTTTCAAGCTATGACCGCGCGAACCTGATGAGCGCAAGCTTTGACGAAACAGAGCTTGGCATCGAAGCCGATGCGCGCATTCAGAATTTCCAACGCGATTCCGCAAAGCGGGCTGGCATATTCCACCACCTAATCACGTTGCCGACCTATCATACCGCAGCGCTCAGCACCGACAATCTTGCGAAGGATTATTTCGGCGAAATGGGCATGCTTGGATATGTCGCTGGCGTGCAGCGCAAGGAAATTCGCCAGGGTATCGCCTGCGTCAAGCACCAGAACATGTCGGGTTCCGACATTGGTGATGATCACAAGGAGTATTTCGCTGGCGAAGCCGCGTTGAAGGCTGGCGGTAAAGACAATACCATGAACCAGTTCAGCCAGGCAGCGTAAGGATCGATTGATATGGGCGAACCACCACGCGCGCGTGCGGTCCTGTCTACAGAGGATCTTACGCTTCTACGCCAGGCACTTGTGCATTATCTCGAGGTTATTCAGGACAAGCCTGAGTCCGTCAAATTTGCGCGACTTTACCATAGGCTTGGGAGCGCTGGCGGGAAATAAGCCAGACTTTACATCGTGTTTTCCTGGGGAGGAAAAGCAACTATCCGCCGGCAGCGATGCCGGCGGGTTTTTTGTATTTCCCCTGCTCCTATCGCTAATATTTTATTAACGCCCCGCCATTATCCCTGTCGTTGAACATGTAGGTTGAGACGCGTGGACAATATTCAAAAGATGATATTTGGGGTGATTTCTGTGGCAGGGCTGATTGCATTGGCCGTGCCTGAAACCGACCCGATTGCGCCGGCATCAAGCGAGACGCCTGCTACAGCGGCTCCGCCTCCGGATGCTGCACCGCCACCACCGCCGCCTGCTCCATCACCTATGCAATATGACGAGGAGTCGGTCAGCGATCTGCAAAGCGCGCAGCCCGCAATTGACGGCAACCCTATTCAACCCGACTTTGGAATGCCCTTTGGTATGTCGGCACAATTGAACTCAGACAATCCGGATTCAGGGCAATCGAACCAAGCCAGCGGATACACACCGCCGCCGTTCGTTATGCCGGGATCGGTGCCAGTAGCCCAAAGCGGCGCCGGCGCATCAACTATGACCGGTGTCGTTAAGTAGCGCCAGCTCATCGCAGCCTATTGCGCTGTCCAACCGCCATCGACTGACAGATTGGTGCCTGTAATCGCGCTGGCCTCATCGCGGCACAGGAATAGCGCAAGCGCCGCCAACTGCTCGACCTGAACAAATTGCTTCTGTGGCTGGTTCGCCAGCAACACGTCGTTGATCACCTGATCGCGCGTCAGTCCGCGGGCTTTCATCGTATCAGGGATCTGGTTTTCCACCAACGGGGTCCAGACATAGCCCGGACAGATATTGTTGACCGTGATGCCTTGTGTCGCGACTTCAAGCGCAACGGTCTTTGTGAAACCTGCAAGGCCGTGCTTGGCTGCGTTATAGGCCGCCTTGTACGGCGAGGCGACAAGGCTGTGCATCGACCCGGTGTTGATAATCCGGCCCCAGCCATTGGCCTTCATTGCGGGCAATGCCGCCTTTGTCGCATGGAAGGCAGATGAAAGGATGATTGCCAGAATTGCGTCCCATTTGTCTTCGGGAAATTCATCGACGGGTGCCACATGCTGAATACCGGCATTGTTGATCAATATAGCCGGCGCTCCAAGTTGATCGGTGCATTCGGCAACCATCCCCCGAATCGCATCGGGCTTGGTCATGTCGGCGGGATGATACAGCGCTTTCCCGCCGCTCAGCGCCGCTAGCTCTGCAACATATCCTTTAATCTCACCGGCATCACCAAAACCGTTGATCATGACATGCGCGCCTTCGGCAGCCAGTGCGCGGGCGTAACCAAGGCCAATGCCCGAGGTCGATCCGGTAATAAGTGCTGTTTTGCCTTTGAGGAACATGGGAGAGTGCCTTTGCGTTATGAATGAACGTGACTTGCGCTTTGCGTCGCTAAACGCAATGTTGGTACAGAACAATATGGGAGAATGACATGCGCCTTGATGACCTTGACCCAAGCAGCAACGTGCGAGACCAGGGCTCGGGCGGCATGGGTTTTGGCGGCGGCGGTGGCGGTGGTGGCATGTTCGGGCTTTTGTTCAGTCTGCTGCCTATGTTGCTTGGGCGCAAATTAGGTTGTGGCACATTGCTCGTCATAGGCGTCGTCGGCTATTTTGTGATGTCGAGCGGCATGTTGGGTTCTGGCAG
>JANMJX010000239.1:0-6521 GCA_031371575.1 Sphingomonadales bacterium | reverse complement strand
ACGCTTGACCCAACGATGCGGCAGATAAGCTTGCCCGGGGTCGAAAAGGCCATTTTGTCCGATACGGTGGGATTTGTCTCCGACCTGCCAACACAATTGGTCGCCGCGTTCCGTGCAACGCTTGAAGAGGTGATTTCGGCGGACATCATTGTCCATGTGCGTGATATTTCGCACCCCGAAAGCGATGCACAGCGCGATGACGTGCTGCAGATATTGCGCGACTTGGGCGTGTTGGACGAAACACTCGGCGTCAATCAGCCAAAAATGGCCGAAATCTGGAATAAGCTGGATCTGCTGGATGAAGAACGCAGAGCCGAATTGTCAGGCATAGCTGCGCGCAGTGACGATATCCTGATGCTTTCAGCCCAGACGGGAGAGGGGATAGATGTGTTCAAGGACCATCTTTCCGCATTGATCGCCAAGGGCAATGACTTGCGAACAATCAAGCTCCGGACGGATGATGGTGCCGCGTTGGCCTGGTTGCACGGCCGCGGGGCGGTCAGCAGGCAGCAAGTGGAGGGCGATGTCGTCTCGGTCGATGTCTCGCTCAGCCGGCAATTGTGGGGGCAGTTTGAAAAGCAGTTCGAACAAGCCAACGCGTAGCGTTAGCGCCTAGCTTTCTTCTTTCGCCTTTGCCCGAAGCCAATATTGCTCCTTTTCATCAAGCGACAGGCTGGGGAATGCATCACCGGCAGTTTCCTCCATATCCCGAAAACGTCGTTCAAACTTCGCGGTCGCTTTCTTGAGGGCATGTTCGGCGTCGACTTTGTGAAAACGCGCAAAATTGACCACCGCAAACAACAGGTCGCCTACCTCTTCAGAGACATACTCTGGTGAAGTTGCTTCATCAACTTCTTGTAATTCCTCTAATATTTTTTCTCTAGCACCGTTTTGGTCAGGCCAATCAAAGCCAGTGCGTGCTGCGCGTTTCTGGATTTTTTCGGCCCGCAGCAATGCGGGAAGGGCGAGGGCGACGCCTGCCAAAGCGCTGCCGTCTTCTTTATCCGACCGTTCTGCGGCCTTTATGGCTTCCCAATTGCCAGGAACGGCATCGTTATGAACTTCTTGGTTTCCAAATACATGTGGGTGCCGCCGGACCATCTTGTCGCAAATGACGGTCACGACGTCCTGCAGTGTGAATGTGCCCAGTTCCGATGCCATCTGGCTGTGGAAGACGACCTGAAGCAACAAATCGCCCAATTCGTCCTTCAGCCCATCCATGTCATTGCGCTCGATCGCATCTGCGACCTCATATGCTTCCTCGATCGTATATGGTGCAATCGTGGAAAAATTCTGTTCGAGGTCCCAAGGACAACCCGTCTCAGGGTCGCGCAATTGCGCCATGATTTTTGTGAGAGGGGAAATATCAGCGTCCATGCGTTTGGCCATATCATTAAGTTCGATAATATATATTATGTTAAGTAATATTTAAATGTCGGGATACACTCTGTGCTGAGATGCCTGGCACTCACGGCTGCAACACCATCATGCTACCCTCAACTTTCCAGCTCTTCATGCTATCCAGAAAATTCATGCCAAGAACATTGGTGTCCCCGAAACTGTCGGACACGACAATCTTGTGGTCGTCGATGCTGTAAGATCCGATCTCCAGCTTCTTCATAGTGCCGCGCTTGGCTGCCACGCGGCCATTGGCTGTATCCAATATCATTGGATAACCATTGGTATCAACGTCAACGCCTGAGTCAGCAGCAGTTTGCGCGTTCATCGCGGTTATCGTTGCGCCACTGTCGATCATGAAGCGCACCGGATTGCCGTTCACTTCGGCTTGGAGCCAATAATGGCCGTCGTCCTGCCGCCGCAGTTCGATAACATCAGCGCCGACGGTCTGACCGGATGTCCCGGAAATGTCGGCCTTGACGCGTTCCCAAATCGATTTGAATTCAAAGCGAAAGCTGAAAACGGCAAACAAGGCGGCGAAAATGGCAACCCATGCCAACGCCGACTTGGCGACATATGCCAAAGGCAATCGTCGTGCAGCAAGCGAACTGATTAACACAAGAATGCAGACGACGCCCCAAATGAGCGACGGGCCGTCTTCCATGATATTCATCGACTGGCTTTCGAAAACAGACGGTAGAAATTGTCTGAAGTCTGTGATGCAAGCAGCTCGGGTGTAACGTCACGCAACTGTGCGACATATCGCGCTGTATCTGCCACAAAAGCTGGTTCTCCGGTTCTGCCACGGTGCGGAATGGGTGCCAAAAACGGAGCGTCGGTTTCAATAAGCAAGCGATCAGCTGGCAGCCATTTTGCGACATCTTGAAGGTCGCGCGCGTTCTTGAACGTTACGATGCCCGACAACGAAATATACAGACCAAGGTCAAGCGCAATTCGTGCGAAATCAGCGCTTGCGGTGAAACAATGAATAACTCCGGTAAAGGCGCCTTCCCGCATTTCTTCGGTCAGGATGGCTGCTGTGTCCGCTTCTGCATCGCGCGTATGGATGATGATGGGTAGGCCTGTCTGGCGCGATGCCTTAATGTGCTCGCGAAAGCCGGTCCGCTGCTGTTCGCGGTCACTATGATCGTAATAATAATCCAGGCCCGTTTCACCGACCGCTACAACGCGCGGATGTACTGATTTTGCAGCCAATTTGGCGCAGTCCATGCCGGCATGCTGATCCGCCTCATGTGGATGAATACCCACCGACGCCCATACATCACTTTCGTTTTCAGCAAGTGCGATGACCTTATCCCACTCGCGTTCGCGCGTTGAGATGTTGAGCATTGCCGACACACCATTTTCCCGCGCACGCGCGAGGACTTCGTCTTGTTGTTCGACGAGGCCTTTGTAATTCAGATGGCAGTGTGAATCGACAAACATTAGGCGGCGACCCCCTCCTCCACTGGCAGTTCAAGCCTCGGAAAAAGCCCTTGAGGTTGCTGGATCTGGAAATTACTTTCCGCAAGCGGCGAATACCAGTGCGAACCCGCTCCAGCGAAGTTCCGGACCTCGTTAGGCACGCCCATTTGGTCCAGCAATTTGGTTGCCGATCCCGGGATGATGGGCAAAGCAGCAATCGCGAGTTCCGCGATGGAAATGAACAATGTCGCGAGCACGGTTTCCATCCGTTCGGGATCCGTCTTTTTGAGGGCCCAGGGCGCCTGTGTATCCACATAGGCATTGCATGCGAACACCGCCTGCATCCAGCATTCCAGCGCCTGCGACATGGCGAGATCTTCAAAATGCGCAGGTATCTGTTTCGAAACGGTATTTCCGACCAATTCAAGCAGGGCGCTGTCGTCGGCATGGTGACCATGAATGGCCGGTAGATAGCCTTCACAATTTTTGAAGATCAACGACAATGTGCGCTGTGCCAGATTGCCAAAACTGTTGGCAAGGTCGGCATTCACGCGCGTAACAATTGCCTCGGGGCTATAACTGCCATCTTGACCGAAGCTGACTTCCCGCAGCAGGAAATAACGCAACGCATCGACACCAAACAGCTCGGCCAAGGCCGTTGGGTCAACCACATTGCCCAGCGATTTCGACATTTTTTCGCCGCGCGACAGCAGGAAACCATGGCCAAACACCATCTTGGGCAATGGCAAACCTGCTGACATTAGGAAAGCCGGCCAATAGACGGTATGGAATCTAACGATATCCTTGCCGATAATGTGCACGTTTGCTGGCCAGAATTTGCGCCATTCTTCGCTTTCATCGGGAAAGCCGATCGCAGAAATATATGTCGTCAATGCATCCAGCCAGACATACATGACATGGTTCTCGCTACCGGGTACCTTTACCCCCCAGTCAAAGCTGGTGCGCGAAACGGACAAGTCCTTCAGCCCGCCTTCGACAAATTTGACAGTTTCATTTTTGCGGCTATCGGGCCGGATAAAGTCCGGATGTGCTGCATAATATTCCAGCAGCGGCTGTTCATATTTCGACAACCGGAAAAACCAGCTTTCCTCAACGGTCCACTCGACTGGAGTGCCTTGCGGCGAGAGTTTCTCGCCCCCCTCCCCGGTGGTGAGTTCGCTTTCGTCATAATAAGCTTCGTCGCGAACCGAGTACCAGCCCTCATAACGATCCAGATAGAGATCGCCGCTGGCCTCAAGCCGTTTCCAGATAGCCTGGCTTGCTTTGTGATGATGTTCTGATGTTGTGCGGCAAAAATGATCGAATGAGATATCAAGTGTTGCGCACATCTGTCTGAAATAGGAAGACATTTCGTCCGCCAAATCGCGCGTAGCCTTGCCTGCGGCGCGCGCCGTCTGATCCATTTTCAGACCATGCTCGTCTGTGCCGGTTACAAAGCAAACTTCGCGGCCGTTCAGCCGCTGGAACCGGGCAATGGCGTCTGTCGCGATGGCTTCGTAGGCATGGCCGATATGCGGTTTGCCGTTGGGATATGCGATTGCGGTGGTGATGTAGAAGGGTTCGGACATGAGCACTCTTAATGATTTCTTATGTGCGCGCTTTATGCGCTTGTATCGAAGCCAGCAAGCTTCCCATTTGCAACACAACGCTTTGCTTATCCAGACTTAGAGCCAAAGCGCGCCCGGCAAGCCCGCTTGCGGCCTCCCATGCATCAATCGTTTGGCCAACATGCGCCGCCTCAAGCGTCCGGCCATGCTCTGCAATCAACGCAGGCGCACGGCGCAGAAACGCTTCGTAGCGCGGTTGCGCAGCTTTCAGCGCCAACTTTTCCGCTAAGCCACTGCGCAACGCATTGTCCCGGTCACCGTTGCGCAGGATCGATATCATGCAATCTTCGATTTCTTTGAGGTCGAGCCCCAGAAAATCCAATGCCTGCCCCGGTGTGCCGTTCCCCAGGCGTACCAAGGCATGTATTTCCGCCATGCTTGCTTCGGGTGCCGCTTGCTGGAGGATATTAGCCATGTCCGCGTCGGCCAAGGCTTCAAAACGCAAAATCTGGCAACGTGAACGGATCGTCGGCAATAAGCGGTCGCTGGCATGACTGATCAGAAAGAAATATGTCCCGACTGGTGGCTCTTCCAAGGATTTGAGCAACGCATTGGCCCCGCCGCGCTCAAGATCGTCAGCGGCGTCTATGATGATCGCCCGCCTGTTGCTAAGGCCGGGGCGCGTGGTCAGCGACTTTTGTAAATTGCGGATCTGGTCGACAGTGATGCTGCGTTTGAACTCGGTGGCATCGCTGACGTCGTCATCGTCCTTGGCAGCATCCTTCGGAAGGCGCCTGACCGATAATATGTCGGGATGTGAGCCACGCGCAATCAGATTGCCATAAGCATTTTCCGGATCCACTAAAAGCGAAGCCGCCCGTAACGCGAATGCCGATTTTCCAATCCCTTTAGGCCCGGACAATATCCAGCCATGGTGAATTTTACCGCTGTCGCATGCCGTCGAAAACTGCCGCCACGGCTTATCATGCCCAACATAATTGGTCATGCGGGTTCCAAGAGGTCACTGACTTCCGACCACAACCGCGCTGTCACTTCGTCCACGGTGCCCGATGCATCGACAAGCCGTATGCGCGGTTCGCACTCGGCAAAGCCAACGAAGGCGATATCAACGTCCGAATGGAAATTATCCGTGCGCCCCTGAATGCGGTCAGGCTGGTTCTTGTCGCGGACGGCCGCCCGATTGCTTGCCTCTTTGGTATCTAGGCGAAGCACTAAGGTCCGGTCAGGCAATAACCCACGGCTGCCAAACTGGTGCAGTGTCAGTATATCGGCGTCTGACAGTCCCAGGCCCGCGCCCTGATAGGCACGGCTACTGTCGATGAACCGGTCGGAGATGACCCATTTTCCATCTGTAAGCGTCGGCTCGATCAACCGTTCGACATGATCGCTGCGTGCGGCGGCGAATAACAAAGCTTCAGCGCGTGGGTGCCAACGCTCGGCAGTTCCGCCGAGCACCATTTGCCGGATGAGTTCAGCGCCTTCTGTACCGCCCGGCTCACGCGTGAGAACGACTTCAAAACCATGTCCGCGGATAAGGTTGGCAAGCGCCGCGATTTGGGTCGATTTGCCAACGCCCTCCCCGCCCTCAATCGAGATAAAGCGGCCACGCTCGCTCATGTGCGCTGGAATGCGCAGATGCGCGAGAAGTGCGCGGCGTTGCCAAAGTACTTAGTTGCAGAATGGGGCATAGATTCGAGAGTTCCACGTTTAGTGCGCAAACAATTCCTGCCATCTATTAAGCGATTTAGACCGCCGCGCCTAGCGGTCTGCTGGCAAATTTTTTGGCACGTCAAAGCGGATGGATTTGGTACAGCGCGTTAATTGCGCAATTCATCCGCGAGCAGACCAACCGACAAAGCGTAAAAGTTGGAGCAATTGTAATCGAGTATCACCCGGTAGTTTCCACCAAGAAGATAGGCCGTGTTGCCAACGCCATCGGGCTCAATCAAGGTTGCCATCATATTGTCATTGGGCCAGGAACCGCGCTGCGGAGAAATACCCAGCTGCCGCCATTCAGCAATGGTTTTCCACTGACTATGCCGCGCAAAAACGCGCGGACAACGGGGCGACGACATGCGCGAGTTCAGCGTGTCGCGGTTAAATGCGGCA
>JANMJX010000185.1:0-5850 GCA_031371575.1 Sphingomonadales bacterium | reverse complement strand
CACCATTTACGTGTCGTTTGCCGAAAACAGAGTTCGGGTTGTCGAAGCGGCAATACATGCTTGCGGTCTGGCGTTAGGCATGACAGCCTGAAAACAGAAAATTGGCAGGGGAGCCTCATCCATGAAAAATTACACCAAATCCATATTGTTGCTGGGCGCAGCGCTCATACCTGCATCGGTTTTTGCTCAGGCAGCGGCGCCAGCGCCAGCACCAGCCGCAGCCGCTGACGACAAGGCGCCCAAATGGGACGTCTCTGCACCGCCGGGCCTGACAACGCGGCCAGTCAGTATCGACACCGGCGAGGGTTCTTGGATGAACCTCGATGTCAGCCCCGATGGTCGCGTAATTGCGTTCGACCTGCTTGGTGACATCTACACCATCCCCGTGACTGGCGGCACACCAACGCGTATTGCCGAAGGCCTGCCTTATGAGACGCAGCCCCGCTTTTCACCTGATGGCGCGCGCATTGCCTTTACCTCCGACCGTGGCGGCGGCGACAATATCTGGATCATGAACCGCGACGGTTCGGACAAGAGGCAAATGAGCAAGGAAGATTTCCGCTTGCTCAACCAGCCAAGCTGGAGCCCCGATGGCCGCTTCATTGCCGCCAAGAAGCATTTCACCACTGGCCGTTCGCTCGGGACGGGCGAAATCTGGCTCTACCATGTCTCTGGCGGCGGCGGCGTTCAGCTGGTCAAACGGCCCAATGAACAGCATCAGAAGGAATTGGGCGAGCCGATCTTCGCGCCCGATGGCAAGCACATCTACTTCACGCGCAACATCACGCCAGGCCCCATTTTCCAATATGCGCAGGATTCCAATGGGCAGATTTTCAACATTGAAAGCTATGAAATCGATACCGGCAAGGTCGAGACCGCAGTGTCCGGAGTTGGCGGCTCGGTCCGTCCGACGCCTTCGCCCGACGGAAAGAAGATCGCCTTTGTCCGCCGCGAACGGACGATGTCCAAGTTGTACGTCAAGGATCTGAGCACGGGCGAAGAGCGCAAGATCTATGACGCGCTCGACCAGGATGTGCAGGAAACCTGGGCCGTGACGGGTGTCTATCCGAACATGGACTGGTCGCCCGACAGCAAGACCATTTACTTCTGGGCCGGTGGCAAGATCCGCAAGGTCGATTGGCCAAGCGGTGCCACCAGCGTCATCCCGTTCCGCATTTCCGACACGCGCGACGTCATTGACCCGCCACGCCCGCCCATTGAGGTCGCGCCAGCCGAGTTCCAGACGCACATGCCGCGCGGCGTGGTGACGTCGCCCGATGGCAAGACCATATTGTTCGAAACGATGGGCAAATTGTGGCTTAAGTCAGCGACTGGCGGCGCGGCACGGCGCCTTACCTCGTCCAGCGCCGATATGGAGGGCTATCCAACCTGGTCGCGCGATGGCAAGACCATCGCTTATGTCGATTGGACCGATAAGGGCCTTGGCCATATCGTCACCGTCGGCGCAAGCGGCGGCAGCCCCAAAAATGTGACCGCGCAGCCAGGCCATTACGCCCGTCCGCGCTTTTCGCCAGACGGCAAGAATATCGTGTTTGAAAAGCAGGAAGGCGGCGGCCTGACCTCGCCATCACGCTCCGACCAGCCGGGCATTTACCAGATTCCTGCCGCAGGGGGCGAACCGGTGCGAGTCAGCGAAAATGGCACCTCACCGCATTTTGGTGCGGCCAATGACCGGATTTTCTACACCGAGTCCGGCGCCAACAAACGCCTGCTCGTCAGCGTGGATCTCAATGGCGAGGCCAAGCGCAACCATGCCAGCGGCGAGCTGACCACGATTTACGAAGTGTCGCCCGACGGCAATAATTTTGCCTTCCGCCAGAATTACGAAGCCTTTGTCATGCCCTTGATGCCGGGCACGCAGGAAGTGACGGCGTCGTCATCTGGGGGTGCGCTTCCCGTGGTGAAGGTCAGCAGCGGCGGCGCAGATTATATGCACTGGAGCCGCGATGGCGACGCCCTGCACTGGGCGCTTGGACCTACGCTGTACACAGCGCAGACCAGCGCCTTCTACCCCAATGGCCCGCTCGCCAAAGACGCCAAGCCCGTGAAGTTCGCGCCGCCCAAGGACGGCATTTCGCTGTCGATGACCGTCAAGTCGGACCGTCCGACAGGGTTGGTTGCCTTTACCGGCGCACGCGTTGTCACCATGGCGGACAAGAGCGGCGGCATCATCGACAATGCCGTGATCCTGGTGGAAAATGACCGGATCAAGGCTGTGGGCAAGGCGGGCGATTTTGTCATCCCCGCTGGCACAAAAACCGTGGATGTTACTGGCAAGACGATCATTCCGGGCCTTGTCGATGCCCATGCCCATGGACCGCATGGCGTGGACGAAATGACGCCACAGCAGAATTGGGTGAATATGCTCAATCTCGCGATGGGCGTGACCACACGGCACGACCCGTCAAGCAGCGCCGCAACGGTGTTTCCTGCGCTTGAAATGGAACGTGCTGGCATCATCATCGGGCCGCGTTCGTTTTCGACCGGGGAGATCGTCTACGGCGCCAAAGCCGCAGATGTGTATGCGGAGATCAACGGCCTCGATGACGCGCTCGCGCATGTTCGCCGGTTGAAGGCCCAAGGCGCACACAGCGTCAAAAACTACAACCAGCCGCGCCGCGAACAGCGCCAGCAGGTGGTCGCCGCATCGCTTCAGGAGAATATGCGGTCGGTCGCCGAAGGTGGTTCGCTGTTCGGGATGGACATGACCCTCATCGCCGATGGCAACACGACGCTTGAACACAATATCCCGCTGGATATCTTCTACGACGATGTGCTGCAGTTCTTTTCGAAGTCGAAGGTTGGATATACGCCGACGCTCGTCGTGACCTATGGCGGCCCGGCAGGGGATCCTTATTGGCGGTCACATACCGATGTGTTCCGTCACCCGTTGATGGCAAAGCATTATCCGCCAGTCGAGCTTGCCGCCAATAATGCCCGCCGCGAGATCGCGCCCGAAGAGGATTATGTCGACGACAACAACGCGCGGGAGGCACATAAGCTCGCAAAGCTCGGCGTGCCTGTATCCATCGGCGCGCATGGCCAGGAAGCCGGCATTGCCGCGCATTGGGAGCTTTGGTCCTTCGTGCGTGGTGGCATGTCCCCTATCGAGGCACTGGCCGCTGGCACCATCGAGTCCGCGCGCTCGCTAGGTTATGACAAGGATGTTGGCTCGATTGCCGCGGGCAAGCTTGCCGATCTCGTCGTCCTTGATGCCGACCCCAGCGTTGATATCCGCAATTCGGACAAGGTCGCGAAAGTCATGATCGGCGGCCGCTTATATGACGCAGGGACCTTGAATGAAGAGGTCACTGGCACGCGCAAGCGCATGCCTTATTATTGGGAATGAGTTAGCCAGGTGACCGCAATTTTCTGGCCCGGGCGAACAGGCCCGGGCTGGAAAATGGTTCAAACATTTCATCCGGATTTTCGGGATCAAGCACCGTATTCTCGGCCAATGCCTTATCGGCCTCGGTAAGTTCGGGAAGCTCCAGCTGACGCAGCGTCCGGCCACTGCCTGCATGATTTTCGATAATGTCGCGCATCATCGTGCCTTTGCTCAGCAGTTCGGCAACCTTTTCCACCGCCAGTCCGCAATGCTCCGCCAGCAAGGTCGCCCGCATCATCCGAATGCCTGGCGCTGCGCTTTCGTTGCCTGGGCGCTGACTGTCGATGAAGATGTCGCACTCGCTGTCGAGACCAAGCGATCGGTTGTTCATATTGGCCGAACCGATCCGCAGAATTTCGTCGTCCACGATCATCATCTTGGCATGCACATAAATGGGTTCGCCAAGTTTGGTATGCGGAACATAGATTTTGAACCGGTCGTTCTTGTCATGCTTGCCTATGGCGCGCAGCAACTGGACTCGTGCGCCATCCATCGCCTTTTGCTCCAGCCAGCCATCGGCGGTTTTGGGATTCACGATGATGATTTCAGGCGGGTTGTCTTCGTCCATGCGCCGGGCAATCGCATCTGCGATTTTCGGCGATGCGAAATATTGGTTTTCGGCATAGATAAACTTTTTGGCGCGAACGATTTGGTCCAGAAACAAATGCTCGATCTCGCGGACCGGTCCAACATCCTTGTACGCCGCGCGGGTGCGTGCGATGCCCATTTCGACAAACTGGAATTCGGCCTGCAGAAACTCCGGCCAGGGCGATTTGGCATCGGCAGGGCAAGGTTCAAGCGGATCACCACCGGCCAGCTTCCATCGCGCACGGCTGAGTTCAGCAAGTGCTGCTGCCGCCTCGCCCTCGACCAGCATCGTGATATCGTGCCACGGTCCGTATAATTTTCCGTTGGGACGTTTGCGTTTCGGGTCAGCGTCAATATGGTCGGGTGTATCCCAACGATCGGCTGTCATGTCGATCCCGCCACATGCGGCCATCTTGTCGTCGATGATTACGATTTTCTGGTGGTGGCTGCATCCGACGGGATGCGCGCCATCCAGTTTGAACTGGATTTGCTTGTGCAGCGCCCATTTGGCGACATCGACCATCGTTGAACCGCGCGCGACCATTTTGAGCGCGCCAATATTCCATTTGAGCAGCTTGATTTCCAGACCGGGGGTGCGGTCCGCGAGCCAGAGAATGAAATCGCCCAATCGTTTGGGCGGGTCGCCCTTTTTCCGGCGGCTTCGGCTTAAATCGATTCGGGTGTCGAAATCCCAACCGATCAGCATGATTCGGTGCTGGGCATTCATCATCGCCGATTGAATGATCTCGAAATAAGGGGCGGCGTCGACCACTGGATGCGCGCGACTGGCCTTTGCATGCCGCCAGATACTGCTGTTTTCCGATATATCTGTGCGCATGCGTCCTCCGATTGCTATTCTATAGCCTGCTAAACGATTTCAAGACGAAAAAAGCTGACTCCACATTTGTGAAAAATGAAGTATGGAACAAAACATGAACATTAAAGCGATTCCATCATCGGCTGCTTTTCCTTCCGTGCAGGGCCAGTGGAAGCAATATCAGTCGAACGCGTCGCAACCATTGCTTTCTTCAGGAGCCCCTTATGTCGACGAACGGTTAAATGGTGGAATAATACAGGCAGGATTACACGAATTTTTTGGCGGAGCCAAAGCCGATTCACATGCGGCGGCGGCGTTTGCGCTCTTGCTCGCATGGCGGTTGCCGCAAAGCGATGCCGGTATATTCTGGATATCGGGGGACAAGGAACGCCAGGCGTCGGGGCGTCTATATCCGAGCGGCCTGTCTGCCATGGGGGGCAATCCTGCGCGCATATTGCTGGTCCAGACCGCGGATCTGCGCGATGCCTTGCGTGCAACGGCAGATGCCATTCGGTCGAAAGCCGCCAGCGCGGTCATTCTGGAAACGCACGGCAATGCCCGCTTGGTTGACCTGACATCGACTCGCCGCCTGGCGCTAGCTGCGGCCGAGACGGGGGTATTGGCTTTGCTGGTGCGCGGCGATGCGGTGCCGATGCCAAGTGCAGCCAGTACACGCTGGCGGATATGTTCTGCACCGTCGGTGCCATTGGCGGGGAATGCCCCCGGACTTCCAACCTTTGACATCAGCCTTCTGCGCCACCGCGGCGGCACCGCACCTTTTGAGGCAAGAGTAACCTGGGATCATGCAACACGAAGCTTTTTTGACACGCCGCTATCTGGCGGTCTTTCTGCCACTGTTACCGACGCAGAGGTTGACCCGCCGCAACGGTTCCGCGCCTGACACGCCTTTCGCTATGGTCGAAAAACAACGCGGGGCGATGCGGCTGGCGGCGTGCGATCCGGCGGCACTCTCGCTTGGATTAGGCGCAGGCATGGCACTGGCGGATGCACGCGCGCGCGTCCCCGATCTGGCGGT
>JANMJX010000178.1:0-1624 GCA_031371575.1 Sphingomonadales bacterium | reverse complement strand
TGACCGCGGTTATCCAGAATATCTGGGAAGACGCTCAAGCGCGGCGTTTCACCTATTTCGTATTCATTTCGATGCTGGCGTACAGCATGCAAGATCTAATCCTTGAGCCGTTCGCAGGCTTTGTCTTTCACATGACACCTGGCGAGTCCACAAAGCTGGCTGGGGTGCAGCATAGCGGCATTTTATTGGGCATGTTGATCTCCGGCGCCGGCGGCAGCATTCTTGCCAGCAAGTTTGGGCAGAACTCCAGATTCTGGATTATTCTAGGCTGTTTCAGCTCGGCAATAATGTTGGTCGGCCTATCATTTGCCGCGAAAATTGGACCTGCATGGCCATTAAAGGCCAACGTTTTCGCGCTTGGTGCAGCCAATGGCATTTTCGCGGTCGCGGCCGTCGGCGCCATGCTCCAACTGGCAAGCGACGGAAAATCGTCCGGCGAAGGCGCGCGCATGGGCGTATGGGGCGCAGCGCAGGCAATTGCTTTTGGCGCAGGGGGGCTCCTCGGTGCCATCATCGTCGATCAACTGCGTACCAGAATAGGGCAAGACAGTATCGCATTTCAGACCGTATTCGCGGTCGAAGCTGGCATGTTCGTCGTCGCGGCATTGGTCGCGACAGCCACAACAATGAAGCGGCAAACACCTGCAAGGAAGGCGGTGCAATTATGAGAACACAGACAGATTTTGATGTAGTTGTCGTTGGTGGCGGTCCATCGGGTGCGACTGCGGCGCACGACCTTGCCTGCGCAGGCTATAAGGTCATGCTGCTCGACAAGGCCGGGCGGATAAAGCCATGCGGCGGCGCTGTTCCGCCACGCCTCCTGAAAGATTTTGATATACCGCAAACCATGTTGGTCGCGCGTGCGAAGTCCGCGCGCATAATTGCGCCGTCCAACAAGAAGGTGATGATGCCTGTGGGTGATGGCTATGTGGGCATGGTTGACCGCGACACATTTGACGAATGGCTCCGCAATCGAGCCGCAGAGGCCGGCGTGACACGCGTCACGGGCAAATGCGAAGAGGTCGACGACAGCGATACATTTGTGACTTTGTCCTATCGTTCGGATCGCAACGGACCATTGCAAACGGTAACCGCGCGGTCGGTGATCGGTGCCGATGGCGCTAGGTCATCGGTGGCGGCACAATGCCTAAAGGACGCCGAACGCGTGAAGTGCGTCTACGCCTATCATGAAATTGTCGAAGTCCCTGACGAAGTTACAGAGGATTATGATCCGACGCGCTGTGATGTCTATTACCAGGGGCATCTGTCGCCTGATTTTTACGCATGGATTTTTCCGCACGGCAAAACCGCAAGCATTGGGCTGGGTAGCGCGGATAAAGGTTTCCCCTTGCGAGAAACGACTCGATTGATGCGTGAGCAAACAGGTCTTGCCCATTGGAAAACCTTACGCAGGGAAGGCGCGCCAATCCCGCTCAAGCCGCTGAAGCGATGGGACAATGGCAAAAACGTCGTGGTCGCGGGTGATGCAGCAGGTGTGGTTGCGCCATCATCGGGTGAGGGTATTTATTATGCGATGACGGCTGGCCGGATGAGCGCTGATGCGGTTGCCGCCTTCCTGAAATCGGGCAATCCCAGCGCACTGCGGCTGGCACGCAAATCATTC
>JANMJX010000170.1:0-2891 GCA_031371575.1 Sphingomonadales bacterium | reverse complement strand
GCAGTATCAGCTGCAATTGCCGCGAGATGATCGCGGATGACGTCGCCGCCTTGCATGGCAAGCTTTCGGCCAACCAGGTCTGCTGCCTGAATTCCATTGGTGCCTTCGTAAATGGCCGCAATCCGGATATCGCGATAAAATTGGGCGGCTCCGGTTTCTTCCACAAAGCCCATCCCGCCGTGGACCTGAATACCCAGCGAGGCGATCTCGCTGCCCATGTCGGTGCCGTATGTTTTGGCTAGCGGCGTGAGCAGATCGACCATTTCCCGAGCGCCTTCCTCACCAAGTGTCGCGCGGTCAACATATCCCGAAGCGAAATAGAGCAGTGCGCGAATGGCCTGTGTGCCCGCTTTCATGCGCAACAACATGCGGCGAACATCGGGATGTTCGATGATGGCGACGGACTCGCGCGACGAACCACTTGCCTTGGCAGACTGAACGCGTTCCTGGGCAAACCAGATGGCCTTTTGCGTTGCGGCCTCGGCAATCTGAACGCCCTGAAGCCCAACGTTCAGCCGGGCATTGTTCATCATCGTGAACATCGCGCGCATGCCGCCAAATTCTGGACCGATAAGTTCTCCAACGCACTCGCCTTCTTCGCCAAAGGCCAGAACGCAGGTCGGCGATGCATTAATGCCCATTTTATGTTCGATCGATACCACCTTAATATCATTGGCTTTGCCGATTTCGCCGGCGGGGGTGACCTGAAATTTGGGGACAAGAAACAGCGAAATGCCCTTCGTTCCAGCTGGGCCATCGGGTGTTCTGGCAAGGACAAGATGAACGATGTTTTCTGCCATGTCATGATCACCAAAGCTGATATAAATCTTTGTGCCTTTTATGTGGTATGTCCCGTCACCGCGCGGTGTTGCCGTGGTTTTCAATGCGCCAACATCGGAGCCTGCCTGTGGCTCGGTCAGGTTCATCGTGCCTGAAAATTCTCCGGTGGAGAGTCTCGGCAGGAACAGCTCTTTCTGACGATCGGAACCGTGATGGTTGATCGCTTCAATCGCGCCGACCGACAAAATCGGGCATAAGGCGAACGCCATATTGGCAGCACCCAATGAATCGAGCGCGACCGTCGCAAGTGAAAATGGCAGGCCCTGCCCGCCAAATTCTGCAGGCGCGTTTATTGAACCCCAGCCATTGGCGACATAGGATTTATATGCCGCTACAAAGCCGTCGGGCATCACCACTTTGCCATCAATTAATCGTGCACCAACGGTGTCCCCAATGCGGTTCAGCGGCGCAAATTCGCCCGCCGCGAACGCACCAATGCCTTCGACGATTGCGTGCACCATATCGGGGGTCGCATCGGCAAAACGTGCGTGCTGGGATAGCGCATCGATGCCTACGATATGCTTGAGGACGAAATTCTGTTCTGCGACGGGTGCTAAAAACGCCATGATGATGAAAAAATCCTGTTATATCTGCTCTGCAACGGCCTATAGCCGCGAATGATGTTTGGCTCAAATACCTTGGGGAATGGCTGGGTTGTGCCAGCTGACGACGCTGCAATCACCGCTGCGGCAGAGCTTATTCATGCAGGACAGATCGTCGCGATTCCCACCGAGACCGTTTACGGCCTGGCTGCTGATGCGCAAAATGCCGAGGCCGTCGCCCGCATTTATGCCGCTAAGGGACGCCCCGATTTCAATCCGTTGATCGTGCATGTTGCCAGCAAGGCAGCTGCGGAGAAGCTAGCGATCTTCAACGGACTGGCGGAACAGTTAGCTGACTACTTCTGGCCAGGGCCGCTCACGCTGGTACTTCCGTTGAAGCCTGACGCGCCTGTCGCGCAGGCGGTGACTGCGGGGCTGCCAACTATTGCCATCCGGTGCCCAGCGCATCCTGTCATGCAGGCCTTGCTCGCCAAGACGGGTTTAAGCCTCGCTGCGCCATCTGCGAACCCGAGCGGGTCAATCAGCCCCACGCGTGCAGATCATGTCCTGAAGGGCCTTGGAGGGGCTGTGCCAATGATATTGGACGGCGGTCCGTGTGCGGCTGGTTTGGAATCGACCATTGTGGCCATCCGCGAAGACGGTTGGGAAACTCTACGGCCTGGCCCGGTGACAGCGGAAGAAATCGAAAAGGTCGCTGGAAGCGCGCCTGTTACAACCCCAAATGGCGCAATCGAGGCGCCAGGACAGCTCGCCAGCCATTATGCCCCAGCAAAACCAGTTCGGCTGAACGCGATTGCGGCTGAGCCACATGAATGGCTGATTGGCTTTGGGTCCTTGAACGGTGACGACAATCTTTCGCCGTCTGCGGATTTGGCCCAAGCCGCCGCGCATTTGTTCGAAGCTCTGCACAAGGCCGATGCAAGTGCCGCGGGCTCCATTGCCGTTGCGCCCATTCCGTATCAAGGGATCGGCATCGCGATCAACGATAGGCTGGCTCGGGCTGCCGTCCGGTGAAGTGGCTGTGCGGCATCATGCTGATGCTGGCAACTGCGACCGCGCAACCCGCCAGCGCTTCCCGCGCGGATGACATTGCCGCTTATCGGGCATTGGTACAGCAAGATTTGAGATTGGCGATGGTTGGTCACCGCCTTGCCATGGCAAATGCCAGTTTTTGCCAACGCAAGACACGTAGTCCGGGATGGGTGTTACACGACAAGGCGCAATATCCGGACGCAACCATCGCGCAAGTGGCATTTGGGTTTCGCGCGCCAGTAGCTGTTTCCGCCGTTGTGCCGGGCGGGGCTGCGCAAACGGCTGGCATTGCGGCCGGTGACGGGATCGTTGCGCTCAATGGCACCGCAATTTCGAACTTGCCGTTTACGGGGCAGGAGCGCGCAAGTGCGCGTCTCGAGAAAGTCCTGGATATTATCGCAGATGCTCTCGATACTTCGGGCAGGGCTGACATTGTTTTGATTAATGCCCAAGGCC
>JANMJX010000208.1:0-6104 GCA_031371575.1 Sphingomonadales bacterium | reverse complement strand
GGCGCTGCTGCGGGAATCATTGCACCGATCGGGCTTGCCACGGGTGCTCTGATTGGTGCAGGCATTGTTGCGTACCGGCATGTGAATAAGAAAAAGAATCAGGAAAAATAATTGCGTTGCCCATTTTGCGGACATGACGATAGCCAGGTAAAGGACAGCCGTCCCACCGAAGACAATAGCGCCATCCGCCGCCGGCGACAGTGCGAAGGTTGCGGCGGGCGGTTCACGACCTTTGAACGTATTCAGTTGCGTGAACTTCTGGTGATTAAGGCCGAAGGTAAGCGCGAACCTTTTGACCGTGAAAAGGTGGAGCGATCGCTTTCCGTTGCCTGTCGCAAGCGACCTGTTGACCATGCGCAAATCGAAAAACTTGCGTCTGCCATCCAGCGGCAGCTGGAAACCTTGGGTGAAGGCGAAATTGAATCGAAGCGCATCGGCGAGTTCGTGATGGAGGGTCTAAAGGCGCTCGACAGTGTCGCCTATATTCGGTTTGCCTCGGTCTATAAGGACTTTAGTGAAGCCAAGGATTTTGAGGATTTCGCCGGGAGCGTCGTCGAAGCGGCGCAGAAATGAGTTCGCCGCCAATCATCATTCTCGTCCGTCCACAACTGGGCGAAAATATCGGCAAGGCAGCGCGCGCAATGCTAAATTTCGGCCTTACCGAAATGCGGTTGGTGGCTCCGCGTGACGGCTGGCCCAACCCTGCAGCTGGCCCTGCAGCATCCGGCGCAGATGTTGTTTTGGCGAACACTCAGGTTTATGAAAGCCTGGCTGCGGCGACTGCGGATATCCAACATTTATATGCAACGACTGTTCGCAAACGCGGAGTGACCAAGCCGGTCATTACGCCGGAAGCCGCAGCCTGCGAAGTCGTCAGCAACCCGGGACGAAGTGCGATATTGTTTGGCGCTGAACGATCAGGGCTTGAAAGTGACGAAGTTAATGTTGCTCGCGCTATCATCACCGTGCCAATCAATCCCGAATTTGGTTCGCTCAATTTGGCACAGGCAGTCATATTGTGCGCCTATGAATGGTCGAAAACACAAAATTTGGCCAGTCCGCCCAAGACTGATCTTGAGCCCCCAGCCTCACAATTTGAACTGGATGGCATGATCGCGCAACTTGAAGCCATGCTTGAGCCACGGAACTACTTCACTCCGATTGACCGAGCGCCGGTTACGCGAAGGACGTTGCGCAATTTATTGACCAAGCCAGCGTGGAATGCGTTTGAGGTCCGGACGTTGCGCGGAGTCTTGAGAACCCTCGAACGAATGACGCAAACAAAAAGTTAATGTTTTTATATCATAGTCTTAACGTGAATTTATTTCAACAACTAGGAGTACATTTATGCTAAGTACAATGTTCTTGGGTTTGGCATTTTTGGTATCAAGCACGTCGGAGCCAGTGGCAACCAACACTAACGAAGCGCAGGTGCAAAAGGCTAAAGTCAAGGCAAAGAAAATTTGCCGAATGGGTGATGACACCGGCAGCAGGATTACGAGCAAAAGGTGCAAGACCCAAGAAGAATGGGATGACCTAGATAACAGGTCGGATTCCGGCGACAAGAGCAGGTCAGGCATGACTTTAAAGCCCTAACCCGAAGTTGACATTGAACCCTCAGGCGCGATTGGCATCCCATTTGTCGAATTCATAGGCAATGGATGCTTCAACGAGACGTTCCCAAAGATCTTCAACAACGTTTTCGGGAACGCCAAGCTTTTTGGCTGCATCTTGCACATGCGCCAAAACCTGCTGTTTGCGGGCCTCGTCACGGACTGCGGCGCGCGTGGATTTAATCCGCGCGGCTGCATCCATATACGCGAAGCGCTTTGCCAGCAAAGCAACCAGGTGCCCATCGACAGAATCGACACCGGCGCGGACCTCCGTCATATCGACGCAGTTTTCGGGCGGGATGGGAAGGTCTGTGGTGATCATGGCAGCGCCTTTACGATTCGGGACGCGCAAAGTCGAGCCAGATGTTGACATAACGCCCGTGAGCGGCCATAGGCGCCACTTCGCAATCGACCCTGCACTCTGGTGAAGCAGGTGTCCGGCCCATTCTTAATGTGTCGCGCGGGACCGGAAACAACGTTGTTAGCAATTGGAGTCTTTAAATGACGAAGCGTACAAGCTCGAAATATAAACTTGACCGCCGGATGGGTGAAAACATCTGGGGTCGTCCGAAATCCCCTGTAAACAAGCGCGAATATGGCCCAGGCCAGCATGGTCAGCGTCGTAAGGGTAAGCTATCCGACTATGGCATTCAGTTGCGCGCCAAGCAAAAGCTCAAGGGCTATTATGGCGACGTAACTGAAAAGCAGTTCAAGCGTGCTTACCAAGAAGCTAGCAATATGAAGGGTGATACGTCGCAAAACCTTATCGGCCTACTTGAGCGTCGTTTGGATATGGTTGTGTATCGTGCGAAATTCGCACCAACCATTTTTGCTGCACGTCAGATCGTCAGCCATGGTCACATCCGCGTCAACGGCGTGAAGTGCAACATCGCAAGCCGTCAGGTTGCCGTTGGCGACGTGATCAGCCTTGGTGCAAAGGCCAAGGAAATGGCGCTTGTCATCGAAGCCCAAGGCCTCGCAGAGCGTGACATCCCTGAATATGTGGCCGTTGATGGTAATGACAAGGTAACTTTCGCGCGCGTCCCGACGCTGGACGAAGTGCCTTATCCTGTAAAAATGGAGCCAAATTTGGTCGTCGAGTTCTATTCGCGCTAATTTGGTAATACAGTTTTCGAAAAAGGCGGTCCTTGTGGCCGCCTTTTTTTGTTTGAGCCGGAGCAGTGGGTCTGGCAGAAGGCGCGCAATAATATTTCCCCTTAGGAGAATTTCATGCGCCTAATGTCTTTGGCCTTAGTTTCTGTGCTTGCTCTGACAACCGCCTGTCAAAAGGCAGATACTCCTGGCGTCGAGACGGCTGCGATGCCGCAAGTCGATGTCCCAGCTTTGTCCGAACAGACGATGAAGGACGTGACGCGCGAACTGTCGCTCGACAGCTACGAAGGCCGCGCGCCTGGATCAGCAGGGGAAGTGAAGACAGTTGCTTACCTGATATCGAAATTCAAAGCAGCAGGTCTTGAGCCCGGCAATAACGGCAGCTGGACCCAGGACGTTCCCCTAATCGAAATTACCGCCAATAACGTATCGGCACTTAGCGTGGCAGACCGAAGCGGCAAAGCGATGTCTTTTGCATATGGCGGCGAATATGTCATTGGCAGCTACCGTGAAACTCCCAGAGCCGAAATCAAACAGAGTGACATGGTCTTTGTCGGTCACGGCATCGTTGCCCCTGAAAAGGGATGGAACGACTATGCGGGCGTAGACGTCAAGGGCAAGACCGTCATTGTTATGGTCAACGATCCCGACTTTGAAAGTCCAAATCTTGACGGCCCCTTTAGCGGCAAAGCCATGACCTATTATGGTCGCTGGACCTACAAATATGAAGAAGCTGCACGTCAGGGTGCAGCAGCGGTGCTGATCATCCATGATACTGCGCCGGCTGCTTATGGCTGGAATGTTGTCAATTCCAGTTGGACCGGCACCCAGTTTCTAGCCCAATCAAAGGATGGTGGCAAAAGCCAGACCCAGGCCAATGGCTGGATCCAGAAATCGGTAGCCAAGGAAATATTCGCGGCTGCAGGGCAGGATCTGGAAAAGCAGATGGTCGCAGCAAGGCAAAAAGGCTTCAAAGCCGTGCCGTTGAACCTGACAGCATCGCTAAGCTTCGATAATGAAATTGCCCGCAAGGCGAGCAAAAATGTAATCGGCGTCATGAAGGGTACCAAACGACCCGACGAATATGTGCTGTACACGGCGCATTGGGATCATCTTGGTCGTTGCACTGCGGCGGCGGACGGCGACGATATCTGCAATGGCGCGGTTGATAATGCCACGGGAAGCGCAGCGCTTGTCGCGTTGGCCGAAGGATTTGCAAAAGCTGGCGCACCCGATCGCTCTGTCGTGTTCTTGGCCGTGACGGCCGAAGAAAGCGGTCTTTTGGGATCCAAATTCTACGCCGAGAATCCGGTTTTTCCGCTGTCGCAAACGGCAGGCGGCGTGAACATGGATGCGTTTTCCATGTCGGGGCCTGCCAAAAATCTTACAGTTATCGGCAAGGGCAAGTCGCAACTGGATGACTATCTAGAGGCAGCAGCGAAGTCGGAAGGTCGCATCCCGGAAATGGAGCCAACCCCGGAAAAGGGTTTCTATTATCGCTCCGACCATTTCAGCTTTGCCAAGCTTGGCGTGCCCATGGTCTATTTCGAAGGCGGCGATGATCTGGTCAATGGCGGAAAAGCGGCAGCAAAGGCAGCGGCGGAAGATTATGAAAAGAACCGTTATCACGCGCCTGGCGACGAATTTGACGAAAAATGGGATTGGTCAGGTGTCATGTCCGATCTAAAGCTCTATTATCGCGTCGGACGCATGCTCGCGATGACGGATGCATGGCCCAATTGGAACGATGGCGACGAATTCCGCGCCGTCCGTGACAAGAGCCGCAGCGGGAAATAACGACATGCCATTTCGAATGCCTGCGGAATGGGCACCGCATGAGGCCGTCTGGATTGGCTTTCCAAGCTCGGCGGAATATTGGGGCGCACCGCTGCAGCAAGCACAGCAACAGATAGCAGCCTTTGCCAATGCCGTGCACGACTCTGGTCGTGGCGAGCGCGTCCATCTAATTGCAGGGAACGCGGACGCTGCCAGCAGGGCCGCAGACCTTGTCGACACCGGCATCCATGTCGAGCATCGCACGATTGGCGATATCTGGCTGCGCGATACAGGCTGCATCATAGTGAAGGATGGAAAGCGTCGGATGGCGCGTAACTTCGGCTTCAATGGCTGGGGCGGTCGTTTCGATTATCCCGGTGATCAAAGCATCGGGTACAAGCTCGCTTCAGCCAGTGGATTTGAAATCAGCAGATCCGACTGGATATTGGAAGGCGGCTCTATAGACGTGGACGGCGCAGGTCTTGCAGCCACTACCACCGACTGCCTTTTAAACCCCAACCGAAATCCCGATCTCGACAAAGCTGACATAGAAGCCCGACTGCGCAACGATCTCGGGATTGAAAGGCTCTTGTGGTTAGGCGATGGTCTGTCGAACGACCACACCGATGGCCATATCGACAATCTTGCGCGGTTTGTGGGTGAAAATCACATTCTTATTCCCAAAGCTGCAGATCCGGTCGATCCCAACGCTGGCGTCTATGAGGACGCCCGGATGCGTGCGGAAGCGTTTGGATGTAAGGTTACAAACATGCCGTCAGTCGGGCCGTTCAGCCAGGATGGCGAGATCGTTCCGGCCAGCTACATGAATTTCTATATTGGCAACCGTAACGTTGTAGTTCCTCTGTATAACGCGGACAATGATGAAGCGGCAATTGCGACATTGAAAGAACTGTTCCCTGATCGACAGGTCGTCGGCATTGTGGCAGATGCCGTATTAACTGGAGGGGGCAGCTTTCACTGTTCCAGCCAGCAGATTCCGGTTTAGCTGGGTTGGAATTCATTGCACCCATAGGCATATAATTTTGTCATTTCGACGTATCGGAGAGGATAAACCATGAAAAAAGCGATTTTGTTTGCATTTGCTACTGCAACTTTGACTGTCCCTGTGTTGGCAGATCACCACATGGAAAATAGGGCCGAGCACGACAAAATGCATAAGGCGCATCAGGAGCGTCTCGCCAAAATCCTTGCTGACCCAGCACGGGCAAATGATTCCAAGCGCGACAAATATCGTCACCCGGCCGAAACTTTAGATTTCTTCCGTCTGCACCCAGACCATGTAGTAGGCGAATATGCACCTGGCGGCGAATGGGTGTCGCGCATTCTCGGACGATATGTGAACGAAAATGGCAAATATGTTGGTCTGTTTTTCGGAACAAAATCCTTTTTTAACGATCAGCAGAAACAGGGCATCACAACCGCTATTGGCAAATTCCCATCCGATGTTGCGGCTGTTTCCGGTCGCCCGGCGACCGATTTCAGTGCCTTTTCGCTCAGCGAAATTCCCGAAGGCGCCAAGGGCACTTTTGACCGTATCTTGGTGATGCGCATGATGCACAATATGATGAACTGGAACATCGC
>JANMJX010000129.1:0-3400 GCA_031371575.1 Sphingomonadales bacterium | reverse complement strand
CGAACAGCTGGCTTTCGGTCGACCCCTATATGCGCGGCCGCATGAATGATGCGAAGAGCTATGCTGATCCCTTCATGCTCGGCGAACCCATGACAGGTGGCGCAGTCGGAGCAGTCACCGAAAGCAACAATGCAGAATTCCCGGTGGGCACAAAGGTTTTGCACATGGCAGGCTGGCGTGACTCGGCAGTCTTTGGGGGCGGGAAAACGCCACCAGCCGGAATGCCGCCTGCGAAGCTGCCTGATCTAGGCGTACCCGACCAACATTGGCTCAGCATCATCGGCATGCCGGGCGGCACCGCTTGGTTCGGTTTGCTTAAGGTAGCTGAAGCAAAACCGGGCGAGGTTATCTTCGTCTCGGCAGCGGCAGGCGCAGTTGGTTCGACCGTCACGCAGATCGCGAAGGCAAAGGGCATGAAAGTCATCGGCTCGGCCGGTGGCGCGGACAAATGCGCATGGGTAAAGCAATTGGGCGCTGATGCCGTGATCGATTATAAATCGGGCAAGGTGCTTCCCCAGTTAATGGCCGCACTAAAGGACATGGGCGAGAGCGGAATTGATGTCTATTTCGACAATGTCGGCGGGGAGCATTTCGATGCTGCACTCGCGACATCAAAGGAATGGGCGCGCTTTGCCATTTGCGGCATGATTGACGTCTACAACGACTTCAAGGCGCAGCCGATGCAATATCTACCTATGATTATTGGCAAGCGCATCATGATCAAAGGTTTCTTATATCCTGATTTCTATGCGCAAGTGCCCGAATTCAACGCCGATATGGCGGCGCTCATTCAAGCGGGCGCAGTGAACGGTCGCGAGACTGTGAAAGAGGGTCTCGAAAAGACGCCCGAAGCTTTCATCGGCCTTTTCAGCGGCGAGAATATAGGCAAGATGCTCGTCAAATTGTAAAAATTGCTGCGCAGCATTTTTGCGATCGTTGCGGAAATTCAGATTTTGGGGAAATCCGGTTTCTATAGGTTCAATACGGCTTATGTTGCACAATTGACGCACATAAAAATTTTCATAATTTCCAAGGTTAACGGCGATGACATTCGAATGCATTGTCGCTAGTTTCAGAAAAAATAAGTTTGAACAGGAGAGAAGAATATGTTGCGACGTGACAAATCCCTCAGCCACGCCTTGAAACTGTCTGCAGCTTGCATTGCGCTTGCTGTGCCAAGTTTCGCGTTTGCGCAGGAAGCGCCTCAGGCAGACGACAATAGCGACCCAGAAATCGTCGTGACTGCCCAAGGCCGCAGCCAGCTGCTTTCGGACGTACCGGTTGCCATTTCAGCAGTAAACGCTGAAACGCTGCAGAATAGCGGCGCGAATGATATTCGCCAGCTGAACCAGGTTGCCCCGTCGTTGCTCGTGTCCTCAACCGGTTCCGAAGCAAACGGCTCGGCCCGTATCCGCGGTATTGGCACCGTGGGTGACAACCCAGGCCTCGAAAGCTCGGTTCCCGTTTTCATTGACGGCGTTTACCGATCGCGTTCAGGCATTGGCCTCAACGAACTTGGCGAGATCGATCGCGTCGAAGTCCAGCGCGGGCCGCAAGGAACTTTGGGCGGCCGAAACTCGTCGGCTGGTCTCATCAGCATCTATTCGAAAAAGCCAAGCTTCACTTTCGGTGGAAGTGGCGAACTTACGTACGGCAATTATGACTTCATGCGCGCCGCAACAAGCTTCACTGGCCCGATTTCGGAGAAGTTGGCGTTCCGCGTTGATGGCGTTTACGTAAAGCGTGACGGCTTCTACCGCGACGACCAGAATGGCCGCGACGTCAATAACCGTGACCGGTACTTTCTGCGTGGACAGTTATTGTTCGAACCCACCGATGCGTTGTCCATCCGCCTGATCGCCGACTATACATCGCGTAAAGAAGAATGCTGCGCAGCAACTTACGTCGATAGAACGGTCAATCAGTTCATCGGCGATTTGAACAACCCAAGCACCACTGGTGTGGCTGCGACGCCAACGTCGAACAACATCATCAACGTGCTTCGTGACCTTGGTCAGCCATTGGCTGCTTTCAATCAGGGCTATGGTCGCAAGATTTCGGTGAGCCCGAATCGCGTATTTACTGGCGAGACGAAGGATTACGGCTTCTCCGGTCAGATCGATTATGATTTCGGCGGTGCAACCTTGACGTCGATTACCGCCTATCGCCAATATCGTTCGGGTCAGGCATCTGATACCGATTATGGCGAAGTCGATATTCTATATCGCGCGCCGAGCGATGACGCTTATCGTCAGTTCCATACCTTTACACAGGAATTGCGTCTCCAGGGTGAAGCATTTGGCGGCAAGCTCGACTGGCTCGTCGGCGGATTTTTCTCCAACGAAAAACTTACCGTCCGCGACAATCTTCGCTTCGGTAACCAATATGGACGCTTTGCAACATGCCGCATCATTTCGGGCGGCGGTTTGGCAGGGCTATATTCGCCGACCAACCCATCCTGCGTTGTTCCTGGCGTCGGGACGGCAACAATCGGGGGTGCATCAGGTCTGTCCGGCCCCGATGTTCTGGCCGCATTCACGCGCCTTGATACTCTGAACAATCTCGGTACCACAAATGATCGATATTTCCAGAACGGCACCAACTATGCCGCCTTTACGCATAACATCATCCATATCACGGACGCGCTCGACCTCACGCTTGGCCTTCGTTACACAAGCGACAAGAAGAAGTTCAATGCGACATTCGGCAACGACAACGTGGCCTGCACCACTATCCAAGGGCTCGTGTCGGATGATCTGGTCAATCCGCTCACGACGGCAACAGCACGTGCGTTATCGGGTTCATTGATCGGTCTGGCTTGCCAAGGCAACTCGACGGCTGAATTGAACGGCGTTTCCATAAAAGACCAGCGTAGTGAAGATGAATTCACGGGCACTGCGATCCTGTCGTGGAAGCCAATCGATGATTTGTTACTCTACACCAGCTATGCGCGCGGCTACAAAGCCGGGGGCTTCAATCTTGATCGCTCTGCACTGAAATCCCCAATCGCAACTTTTGCGTCGGTTGGCGGTGCTCAGGCCCTCGTTCGCAACCTGCAGTTTGACCCAGAACTGGTCGATAGCTACGAACTCGGAGCAAAATATTCGACTGGTCCTTTCAGTCTTAGTGTTTCTGCTTTCCGGTCGGATTTCTCTAACTTCCAGTTGAATACCTTCAACGGTACTGTTTTCCTCGTTCAGTCAATCAACGGATGCAAAAATTTGATCGGCGGTCCAAACGCAGACACCGATCAAAGTTTGTCTGCCGCTGGTAGCAATTTCAACGCTACGCCGAACGCCACTGGAACCTGCGCAACTGGTGACGTGACTTATGGTGTCCGGACACAGGGCGTTGAACTTGAAGCATCCTTGTCACCTGCCCGCAACTTTCGTGTGGCAGC
>JANMJX010000207.1:0-4383 GCA_031371575.1 Sphingomonadales bacterium | reverse complement strand
ATGAAGGCCGGAATCCGGGCAAGCCGGTCGGATACAAAACCTAGGTCTTCGGCGCTCATACTGCGGTTTGTCCTGTCAATTGGCGAGTCACGGGGTGCGAGCTTGAAAGTCCGCCATCAACGGCGATGGCCTGGCCGTTGATATAAGAGGATTGGTCGCTCGCAAGGAACAAGGCGACATTGGCCAGCTCGTCCGGCTGGGCACCGCGGCGCAGCGGGTTCAGACGGCCAATTTTCTCGGTCACGCCCTTTTCGCGGGCATAATCGAATGTCGGCTTTGTCATGCCCGTTTCGGTAAGGCCGGGGCAAATGGCGTTGCAACGCACATTGGTGCCGGACAATTGCTGCGCGCTGACCTGCGCCAGATTGATTACGCCTGCCTTCGATGCAGAATATGGCGGGCCGCCTGCACCCGAACGGATGCCGGCAACGCTTGCGGTCAGGATGATCGAACCACCATTGCCTGCGTCCGCCAGCACCTTGCCCGCATGCTTGACCATCAGCCATGGTCCAATGAGGTTGACGCGCAGGACGCTGGTAAAATTCTCCACCGTATTGTCGAAGATACCCTCCATGCCGCCGGAAATTCCGGCATTGGCAAAGGCAATGTCGAGATGGCCGTGCAGCGCGAGCGCCTTTGCGACAATGGCGGCAACATCGGCTTCATCGCCTGCGTCCATCTGGATGGCGGTTGCGGCATCGCCGATCGTGGCCGCGGTGTCATGCACCGACCCGGCCATGTCGCCCAAAACGACCTTGGCGCCCTCGGCGGCAAAGCGAATGGCCGACGCGCGGCCAATGCCTGAGCCTGCGCCCGTGATGATGGCAACCTTGCCTTCCAATGCTCCGGTCATACGACGACGCCTCCATCCACGACAATTGTCTGCCCCGTCATAAAGCTTGAGGCATCAGACGCCAGATACACGGCTGCCCCGGCAATTTCGCGCGGCTCGCCAATGCGGCCCAATGCCGCGCCTGATGTCGAGGCTTTGAGATTTTCCGGGTTCTCCCACAACGCCTTGGCAAAATCGGTTTTCACCAGCCCTGGCGCGATGGAATTGATGCGCACATTATGCGGCCCATATTCGCGCGCCAGGTTCTTGGTCATCTGGATATCGGCAGCCTTGGTGATGGCGTAGGCGCCCAGGATCGGCGAGCCGCGCAAACCGCCAATCGACGATACGATGACGATTGATCCCGACTTGCGGGCAATCATCTCGGGCACGACCATCTGGATCAGCCAATGTTGCGATACGATATTATGGTCGAGCGTCTTGCGCAGCTGCTCGTCCGTGATTGTCGCCATTGGGCCGTAATGCGGATTGGACGCTGCGTTGCAGACCAAAACATCAACCTGGCCAAATGCCTTGCGCGCTTCGTCGACGAGGTTTTGCAGGCTTTCCTTGGACGACAGGCTTGAGGCGACGGCAATTGCATGCCCTGCATGCTTGGCATTGATGCCCGCAGCGACTTTCTCGCAATCTTCGATATTGCGGCTGGAGATCACAACCTTTGCGCCATGATCTGCCATTTCTTCGGCAATCGCCTGACCAATGCCGCGCGACGAACCTGTAATGATGGCAACCTTGCCGGTCATATCGAATAAAGACATTTTTTCTCTCCAGTTTCCTCCCCCCACCAGGGAGAAATTGATAACTACGCCCCAGCCTTCTCAGCGAACTTCCAAGCAGATTCCGCCAGCGGGAACACGCGTTCAGCCATGGCTTGCGCGTGCGACGAGCTAGCCGTCCCGTCGATAACGCGTTTCTTGATGCCTTGGATAATGCCTGCCAGCCGGAAGAAATTATAGGCAAAATACCAGTTCATGTCGGGCACGCCGTCACGGCCAGTCGCCGCGCAATAGCGTTCGACCATCTCATCCAGTTCGGGAATGCCCAATGCCGCACGGTCAAGGTCCATGACGCCTGACCGACCTTCATTTTGCGTAACCCAAGCCATAGCGACATAGGTGAAATCGGCGAGAGGATCGCCCAATGTCGACAATTCCCAGTCGAGCACCGCCACGACTTTGGGCTCTTTGGCATCGAAAATCATATTGTCGATGCGGTAGTCGCCATGGACGACGCTGGTGCGCGTCTGTTCGGGCAAAGTCTGCGGCAACCATGCGATCAGCCGCTCCATTTCGGGCATCGTCTCTGTCTCGGCAAGCCGATACTGCTTCGTCCAACGCTCGACCTGCCGCCCGAAATAATTGCCCGGCTTGCCAAAATCCGAGAGGCCAGCGCTCTCCACATCGATATTATGCAGCGCCGCCAGCGTGTCGATCATCGCGTCATACGTGGCGCGGCGCTCGGTCGGGTTCGAACCGGGCATGGAACCGTCCCAGATCGTCCGGCCTTCGACCATATCCATGATGTAGAACATCGATCCCGCGACATCATCGTCGGTGCAAAGCCCAAAGGGCTTCGCCACGGGAAAGCCCGTCGGATACAGTCCGGCGATGACCTTATATTCGCGGTCGACCGCATGCGCACTTGGTAGCAAAACGCCAAAGGGTTTACGGCGCAATACATAAGACCCGCTTTTGGCATTAAGTCGATAGGTCGGGTTGGATTGTCCGCCTGCAAATTTCAGGACCTCGGCCGGACCTTCAAAGCCTTCGACATTGTCCGCCATCCATTGCGCGAGCTTGTCGGCGTCCAATATGTCGGCACCGCTGGGCGCAACGGTTCCGGTAAAGGCCTTTTGCGCGTCAATCGGGGTTGGGGCGGTGCTCATTGGTCAAAAACGATGACCGAACGCGCCGAATCCCCGCGCTTCATCTGGTCAAAGCCCTCGTTGATCCGCTCCAGCGGAATGGTCTCCGATATAATCGTATCAAGATCTAACAGGCCGCGCATGTAAAAATCCACAAGCCGCGGAATATCGACAGGAAAGCGGTTGCCGCCCATGATCGCGCCTTGCAGCTTTTTGCCTGACAACAGGTCCATCGCGGACAGCCCAACCGAGTGCTGCAACGGCATCATACCAAGGATGGTGGCCGTACCCCCACGTTTCAGCGACTTGACCGCAAGCGTACCCGACGCAGGGCGGCCAACGGCTTCAATAGCATGATCAACACCGCCTTTGGTCAGTTCCAGAATTTGCGCTGCTGCATCATCAGCCAAGGCATCGACAACATCTGTGGCGCCAAGCTTCAACGCCATCGCGCGTTTTTCAGGGATTGGGTCAGCCGCGATAATGCGTCCGGCGCCGGCAATCTTGGCGGCGTTGATCGTGGCAAGGCCAACCCCGCCACAGCCAATGACAGCGACAGTTTCGCCAGGTGTCACTTTGCACGCATTGAAAATGGTGCCCGCCCCCGTGATAACGGCGCAGCCGATAACGGAGGCCTGCGGCAAGGGCATGTCGGGATGGATCGCCACGCAGGCATGTTCATGCACCAGCATCATTTCGGCATAAGCCGACAGATTGAGCATCTGGTTGACAATACTCCCGTCGGGCCGTGTCAGGCGCGGTGCTTCGCCAGGTTTACGCCGGGTTTCGCCGCCAAGGCACAAGGACATCCGTCCGGTCACGCAATATTCGCAATGTCCGCAAAACGCAGACAGGCAGGTGACAACTGCGTCGCCGACCTTCACGGTGCGCACTTCGCTGCCCACTGCCTCGACTATGCCCGCCGCTTCATGTCCGGGTATCGCCGGCAAAGGATGCGGATATGTACCCTCGATGAAATGCAGGTCGCTGTGGCACAATCCGCAGGCCGCGGTGCGGATCAGCACTTCATGCGGCCCGGGATTGGCAATGTTGATCTGCTCAATCTGAAGCGGTTTGCCCGCTTCGATCAGGACAGCAGCCTTCACCGTGTTGCCCCCATATCGCCGCTGGACATGCCTTCTTTGCCCCGGCCGCCATGCTTGCCAAGCTCCATACGGGCGATGGCGCGTGCGTGGACTTCATCAGGACCATCGGCCAGACGCAGGGTACGCTGATGTGCCCATGCCGACGCAAGACCGAAATCGTCGGACACGCCGCCGCCGCCATGCGCCTGAATGGCGTTGTCGATAATGCTCAGCGCCATATTCGGTGCCTGCACCTTGATCATGGCGATTTCAGCGGCCGCAGCCTTGTTGCCGACCTTGTCCATCATGTCCGCCGCCTTCAGGCAAAGCAGACGAGTCATTTCAATGTCGATACGCGCGCGCGCGATGCGTTCTTCCCACACGCTGTGTTCGGCAACGGTCTTGCCAAAGGCCACGCGCGTTTGAAGCCGCTTGCACATTTTCTCCAGCGCTTCTTCAGCCACGCCGATCGTGCGCATGCAATGGTGGATCCGGCCTGGTCCAAGGCGGCCTTGCGCAATCTCGAACCCGCGACCTTCGCCAAGCAGCATGTTGGATGCCGGAATGCGCACATCTTTCAG
>JANMJX010000096.1:0-2096 GCA_031371575.1 Sphingomonadales bacterium | reverse complement strand
TGGCGCCAGCGCATATCGCCAGGCGTCTGCTGGCGCCCTGGCAGAAGCAGCGGCGGCGATGATGGCGGGTGAAGCCATGGATGCTGCTGCCGAGAAGGCCGCAGCAGAAAAGGGTTGGAAATAATTCTCTCTCACCGCGTTGACGAGGAGGGCACAAAAATGGCGGGAGCCGAAGCTCCCGCCAGTATCGGTTGGCTGTCAAAGGGAGGGGTCGGTCAGCCAACCGTTACGCGACCGGCACGGTAGCCGCGTTCGCGCATTTCTTTGACATAATCCTTGTCGGCATCGACAAGCTCGTGGTGATATTCTTCCCAGGCGTCGCGCTGGTCTTCTGCGTCAGTAGCGCCCCGCAGGTCGCTTCCCAGCTCCTGCTCTGCCTCACGTACATCTGCCAAATAGGCATACCACGGCTTATTATAGAGCCCGGCAATCGGTTCGCTGCGGATTTCAGTTGTATCTTCCGGGCCGTCCGCGAAGGGTACGGCATGAACAGTGGTTGCGGTAATCGCTGCGACCGAAAATAACAGGGCTTTGGTAAGATTGTGCATATTTCGTCTCCTTGAATTTGCTTTGCAAAGTGGAAACGTTGGCACCCCAGTATTTCATCCATGCCTGGACAGATTTTTTCGCGACGAAATGCAGCCACTTTGGAAGCTCGTTGCTAGGCAGCCTCCGCTAACGAAGCTGCCGTTTATTCAGCTAATCGGGCGTCACGAAAACTGCCGTTCGTTCACTTAACATTTGCTGCCTACCTACGACCGCTTCTGTGGAACAGATCAGGGGGTGCTAATGGCTGGAATGTTGGGGACAGCGGACCGTCCGCTTTCCGAATATTAGGGCTAATAGCAGTCATTCAAGCTTTCGTTTAAAAGGAGCTCTAAGATGCAGCTTGTAGGGCGATGTGGCCGATATTCGGCAAAAATTTCGTCTTGGTAACAATTGTACGTTATGGGACGAATTGACAAATATAGGCTACCCGCCCAAATTGAGGTTCAAATGAGAACGCTTATTCGCCATTTTCTATTGTTTGGGGCCGTGTTGGGTCTCCTGTGGCAGGGCGTGGCTTATGCGTCGCCGCCTTGTGCGGACATGCAGCACGAACAGAGTGCTACTTCCACACCAATGGCACGAATGGCCGATTGTATGGAGTCAATGAAGCAATCGCCTGATAACGCGCCTCCTTGTAAAGACATGAAAGCGGGCTGCTTCGCAATGGTCGGCTGTGCATCGCTGGCGGCTCTTGGTTTCGTCCCGGTTGCCATTGCCCCACCAGCAAGCGACGCTTTTTCCTATTCGTGGACGACAAGTCCTATTCTGACAGGGCGCACTATAGCGCCCATACCAGACCCCCCTTCGAATCTTGGCTGAACCAACTGGCGCCCGGCAGCTCTAACGCTGCTTTGTGCGCAAAATTGATTCAACCAAGGATATTAAATATGAAAATTTTACTGACTGTCGCCGCAACCCTTGCGGCATTCACTTCATTATCTGCGGCTTCGGCCAGCGACCGCGCAGGTGGTCATTATGAATGGCAAAACCGCTCACAGCCCGGATCTAACAAAGCCAACCTGCCTTCGCGGGTAAGGGTTTGGGTAACCGATATGGTCGCGGTCGCTGATTGCGACTGCGCGATTGCGAAGCAAAGGGATTCGGCAGCGGCCTGCATGGATATGCCGAACCAGGGCGCAAGCCACTCCAAAGGCTAATGATGAACGTTCTCGACTGGCGCAAATGCGCCGGTCGGGGCAACCTTTTTCAGCGCCATTGGGGGTTTGCTGCATGAGATATTCGCTCAGTTTAATTATCATTCTCGCCTTGCCGGCATCGCTTACTGCCGAGCCGCTGACCTTTGAGGCCGCCCTGCAAAGGGCCGAAGCCGACGCGCCCAGTCTCAAAGGGCGCGTCGTCGGCGTCAGCGCGGCACAGTCTGCGGCGATTTCGGCTGATCGGCTAACTGATCCTACATTGGATGTTGGCATCCGCGATTTTCCGGTAAGCGGGCCGGATGCAGGGCGGTTGAACCGCGACAATTTCACGATGACAACAATTGGCGTTAGCCAGCAGTTCATCAATCCAGCGAAACGCCGCGCCCGTGC
>JANMJX010000093.1:0-37408 GCA_031371575.1 Sphingomonadales bacterium | reverse complement strand
CCCCGACCTTGATGTGTGGATCATCACGGGCGACGGCGACGCCTTGTCGATTGGCGGCAACCATACGATGCACTTGTTGCGCCGCAATCTCGATTGCCAGATCATGCTGTTCAACAACGAGATTTATGGCCTGACCAAGGGCCAATATTCGCCCACAAGCCGCGTGGGCACGCACAGCCCGTCCACGCCTTATGGCTCGGTCGACCGGCCAGCGACGCCGTGCGCATTTGCCTTGGGCGCAGGCGCACGCTTTGTTGCGCGCGGGTTCGATGTATCGAAGAATCTGCCCGAAGTGCTGAAGGCAGCGCACGCCCATCGCGGCGCTGCTTTCATCGAAATCTTCCAGAACTGCATCGTCTACAACAAGGACGTGTTCGAAGAGTTTGCCGCGCCCAAGGGTGCCGACGGCCATCAATTGTGGCTGCGTGATGGGGAACCCATGCTGTTCGGCAGCGACAAGTCCGGCGGCACCAAGGGCATTGCGCTCGACAGCGCCGCATTGACGCTGAAGGTCGTCGATGTCGTCGATGGCGACTGGGAAAAGGCCAGCGTGCTTGTCCATGATGTCACCAACCGCTCGCTGGCGCATATGCTTGTGGAAATGCCTTTTGGCGACTTTCCCATGGCGCTTGGCGTACTGTACGACGACCCGCGTCCGACGTTCAATGATGTGGTCATCGCACAGAACATCTCCGCCAGCGCGGGCAAGACTGCCGACCTCGGCAAACTGCTCGCCAAGGGACAGACCTGGACCGTCGAAGAAGGCCATCCGGAAGTTTAAACCGGGTCTGCGCGATTTGACTGTATTGCAAAGCGGCGTCTGCTGCGTCACCTAAAGCACATGGATAATCTCACCCACAGCCTTGTCGGCGCACTGATCGGCCAGATGGGCCTGAAGCGCAAAACCGGCCTAGCGATGCCCACGCTGATCATCGCGGCAAACATTCCCGATATCGACGCGGTGGCAACGTTGCTTGGCGGGCAACAGCATCTGGCGCTCCGGCGCGGGATAACTCATGGCCCCATCGCCATGCTGCTTCTGCCATTGCTGTTGTGGGCCATCATGCTCTGGTTTGACGGGTGGCAGGCAAAGCGGGGCAAAAGACCGGACAAGCGACTGCCGGTGCACAAAGGCTGGCTTCTGGCGCTCGCCTATCTCGGTTGCCTGAGCCATCCGTTGTTTGACTGGTTCAACAGTTACGGTATCCGCTTGCTTGAGCCATTTTCGAGCCAGTGGTTTTATGGCGACACCCTTTTTATCATCGATATCTGGATCTGGGCGGCGTTGATCGCCGGGGTGTGGGTGTCGCTGCGCCGCGAACGCAAGGAGCAGGCAAATTGGCGTGTCCCTGCATTCCTCAGCTTTGCCGCTATTTGCAGCTATATTCTGGCAAATGGCCTGATCACTGGACAGGCGGAGCGCGCCACAGCCGAGATTGTCGAACAGAAATTCAAAATTGCACCCGAATTGGTGGTGGCCAACCCAATGCCAGTCCAATTCTGGAAACGTGAAATGCTATGGCGCGACGACAGCCATTACGGGCAAGGCAGCTACACCGCGTTTGAAGGCGTGAACATCGATGACTCGGTGCGTGCCCATCATATGGGAAGAGAGGATGTGAAATTGTTTGAGGCGCATGTCGCCAGTGGATCGCCATTGTTGTTCTGGTCGCGCATGCCAGTTGCAGCCATCACCGGCACCGGCGCCGCGCAAAGGTTGAAGGTTTCCGACCAGCGCTTTTCCGACCCCCTCGTCGGTGACCGGTTTAGCATGTCTTTCCCCATCGCGGGCGACAGCAAATGACCGCGCCTGTCATTCTGTGGTTTCGCCGCGACCTGCGGCTGGCCGATCAACCGGCGCTTGCCGCAGCCGTCGCCAGCGGCGCGCCGATCATCCCTGTTTTCATCCTCGACGACGACACGCCCAAACACCGCAAGATGGGCGCGGCATCACGCTGGTGGCTGTACCACAGCCTCGCCGCGCTTGATAGCGAACTGCGCGCGCTTGGTTCGCGCCTTGTGCTGCGGTCGGGCAAGTCCGACGCAATCTTGTCCGCTTTGGCCGAACAGACGGGTGCATCTGCGATTCACTGCATCCGCCATTACGAGCCATGGTGGCGCAACGCGGAGAAGGCGGTCGTCAACGCCTTGCCTGAGGCCTGCGAACTGGTCTGCCATGACGGCAATTATCTTCTGCCTGCCGGAAGCGTGACGACAGGCACGGGCGGCCAGTACAAGATCTACACGCCATTCATGCGCGCCTTGTGGCATCATATGCCCCCGCCCCAGCCAAGTCCGCCGCCTGCTAAGCCACTCGTTGCGCCCGCAGTTTGGCCGGACAGCGAAAGTCTGGAAGACTGGAATTTGCGACCGACAAAGCCTGACTGGTCAGGCGAGATGGCGAAGATGTGGACGCCCGGGGAGAAGGGCGCGCATGCGCGGCTCGAGGCGTTTGCCGACAAGGCCAAATATTACGACGAGAAACGCAATCTGCCGTCGGTCGAAGGATCATCCTTCCTGTCGCCCCATCTGCATTTCGGGGAAATTTCGCCTGCCACCTGCTGGCATGCAACGATGCATGCAGGTGGCTCGGTCGATGTGTTTCTAAAGGAGCTCGTCTGGCGCGATTATGCGCAGAACGTCATTGTGCAGATGCCCGAATATGGCACAAAGAACGCGCGCGACGCCTTCGACAAATTGCCTTGGCGCGATCTTTCGGACTCGGCGGTCAAGGCCGACTTTGTTGCCTGGACCAAAGGGCGGACGGGTTATCCTATCGTTGACGCTGGCATGCGGCAATTATGGGCGACGGGCTGGATGCACAACCGCGTCCGCATGATTGCAGCGTCATTCCTGATCAAACATCTGCTGATTGACTGGCGCGAGGGCGAGAAGTGGTTTTGGGACACGCTGGTCGATGCCGATTATGGCAGCAACAGCGTCAATTGGCAGTGGACCGCAGGCACAGGTGTCGACAGCAACATGTTCGTGCGGATCATGGCACCATTGTCGCAGTCGGAGAAATTCGATGCAGCACGTTACATCCGCGAATGGGTGCCCGAACTCGCCGCATTGCAAGAGCCCGCCATTCACGACCCTGACGAATTTGGCGCACGCCCGAAAAGCTATCCCCGCAAGATCATCGGCCACAAGACTGCGCGCGAACGGGCACTGAAGGCGCATGAGGCAGTGAAGGGGTAGATGCTGTGGCGTCATCCTGAAACGGGTTCAGGGTGACGTGCGGTCTTTCTAACCCTCGACCACCAGGCGATGCCCTGTGGCAAATTCGGTCTGCAGCATGGCCACAATCGCTTCTGCGACGACCGCTGGTTCCTTGACCGTAGCTGGATCTTCGCCCGGATAGGCTTTGGCGCGCATTTTTGTGCGGGTCCGGCCCGGATCGACGATGGCCGATCGCACTTGCGAGAGGTTTTTCACCTCTTCGCTGTAACTGTCGACCAGATTTTCCAGAGCTGCCTTTGATGCACCATAAGCGCCCCAATATGCGCGCGGGGTTGCACCAACCGACGATGTCAGTGCCACCAGTCGTCCAGCGTCGCTTTTGCGCAAAAGTGCGTCAAACGATGCGATCATCACTTGTTGCGCGGTAACATTCAGCGTGAACAGCTTGGTAAATTCCGCGCCATCAATGGCGGGCACTGGGGTGAGTGTTCCGAGCATCGCTGCATTGAGGATGAGGATATCGAGCTTTCCCCAACGTTCGGTGATAGCAGCCGCCAAGCGCGATATGCTGTCACCATCTGTCAGATCGAGCGGCGCAATCGTCGCGCTTCCGCCCGCATCGAAAATCGCGTCTTCGACGGCTTCAAGGTCCTTTGCCGTCCGCGCGGTAAGAATGACATGCGCGCCTTGACCGGCTAGCGCCTGCGCCGTTGCTGCGCCAATGCCGCGACTTGCGCCCGTTACCAGCGCAATCTTGCCCTCAAATGTCTTAGTCATATTTTATGCAAGCTTCCGTTCGCCCAGCATGATGAGGTCACTGGCCTCATGCTCTTCATGGTCGGTAAGGGTGGTAGGATAATCGCCCGTAAAACACGCGTCGCAATATTGCGGACGGTTCATGTGGCGCGAATCTTCGCCCAAGGCCCGATACAGACCGTCAATTGACAGGAACGCCAGACTATCGGCCTGAATGAACTGCCGCATTTCCTCCACATCCATCCGGCTCGCCAGCAGCTTTGAACGTTCCGGCGTATCGACGCCGTAAAAGCAGCTGTTCATCGTCGGCGGGCTGGCAATGCGCATATGCACTTCGGCGGCTCCGGCCTCGCGCATCATCTGCACGATCTTCAACGATGTCGTTCCGCGTACAATCGAGTCATCGATAAGGACAATCCGTTTGCCTGCCACCAGATTCTTGTTGGCATTATGTTTTAACTTCACGCCCAGATGGCGGACGCCGTCGCCGGGTTGAATGAAGGTACGTCCGACATAATGCGACCGGATAATGCCAAGTTCGAACGGGATTTTGGCGGCCTCCGCATAACCAATGGCCGCAGGTGTGCCGCTGTCGGGAACGGGGATCACATAATCGACATCGACGCCGTTTTCGCGCGCGAGCTCTGCACCAATGGCCTTGCGGACCGAATAGACGCTGATGCCCTCTACAATCGAATCCGGGCGCGAGAAATAGACATGCTCGAAAATGCATGGCCGCTGCGATACGGGGATAAATGGCTTGTGCGACTGAATTTTGGTTCCGCGTACAACCACCAATTCGCCAGGCTCAACCGAACGAATATATTCAGCCCCAACAATATCGAGAGCGACGGTTTCCGATGCGAAGATGATCGTGTCGCCAAGCTTGCCCATTACCAGCGGGCGTATGCCGAGGGGATCGCGGCATGCAATCATGCCTTCGGTCGTCAGGCAAAGGAGCGAATAGGCACCTTCGACGCGCTTCAGGGCATCAATCAACCGGTCCAGCAACGTCCGGTAGCCAGAGGTTGCGACAAGGTGGATGATGACTTCAGTGTCGGACGTGGACTGAAATATTGACCCGCGCCGGACAAGGTCACGGCGCACCGTCATGGCGTTAGAGATATTCCCATTATGCGCGATCGCAAATCCACCAGTGGCGAGGTCCGCATATAATGGCTGAACATTGCGCAGCGACGTTTCGCCAGTGGTCGAATAGCGGACATGGCCAATAGCGCATCGCCCGACGAGCCCGCCAATGATTTCCTCGCGGTCAAAATTTCCGGCTACATGGCCCATGGCGCGATGCGTGTGGAAATCATGCTCATCGAAACTGGTGATGCCCGCAGCTTCTTGTCCGCGGTGTTGCAAGGCATGGAGACCAAGCGCAACCATCGCCGACGCGCCTTCTGTGTCATAGACACCGAATATCCCGCACTCCTCCCGAAGTTTGTCGTCATCAAAAGGGTCGGTGGTCAGCATATATCGAATCCCGCTGCGCTTCGTTTGGTCGCCTATAGGCATAGCAGGGCCCGTTGTCTTCCCCCATGTCGCGCAATTGTCATAAAGAAATTGTTGGCGACGGTTTTGTGCTTGGTTTAGGCATTAGCAATGAACGAAAAACAAGAGACTGGATTGACGCTAAATCCCAAATTCGACATCAATGGATTGTTGACCGCAGTCATCACTGACGCCGCGGATGGCGCGGTATTGATGGTGGGGCATATGAATGCCGAAGCGCTTGCAAAAAGCATCGAAAGCCAGACTGTGTTTTTCTTTTCCCGCAGCCGGCAGCGGTTGTGGCAAAAAGGTGAAACCAGCGGTAATATTCTCAATATCGTTGATATCCGAATTGATTGCGATCAGGATGCGATATGGGTCATCGCAAGGCCGCAGGGACCGACATGTCACACCGGCGCGCGCAGTTGTTTTTACCGGCGCGTAACCGATACCGGGCTGGAATCCATTTGAAAGCCCGCGCGTTTTTGACTGGGGCGATATGTTGCCTGTTGCTTGGGTGCGGAGATGGCCTTCCTGCCTTGGCTGGAGGCAGCACTGAGGCCGGCGCGGCGCTGGATTCAAAAGCGATTGAGGCGGGTATTCTTCCGGACCCGGATACGACCGAATTTGCCGGACGTTATGAAGCCAGAGGTGATCTTGGCATCGACAAGCTGTGCGCTGTCAAAACGGCGGTGAACAGCTTCAATGTCGGATTTCTCTCAGTTTATGGACCTGAAAGCAAATGCGAAGGCGTAGGTACTGCGCAAGTCGATGGCGAAAAGGTCAACATTAGCTTGAACGGAAAAGGGAATTGCCGGTTTACCGCTCGCTATGACGGGTTCGAACTGCGTTTCCCTGCAGTCGTCGAAGGCAGTTGCGCGCAATATTGCTCGGAACGCGCAAGCCTGTCGGGCACACATTATTTCATGGTCGAACCCGGCAGCATCGCCGCACGCAATACGCTTGGCCGAGATATTGAGCGACTTTGCAGCTGAGATTTTCCAAGTCGCGTCAATTGTCCCGTACGATCAGACATTGACGTCCCGCGGCTTTAACCCGGGCGCAAATTTCTGTGGCCTCTGTTTTGGTTGCAAAGGGACCTGCCTGCAATCGAGTCACCTTGCCCTGGCTATTTAGCAGCGGCGTAAGTTTCGACAGTTCTTGGATCGATTTCGATAGGGTGTTCCAAAGCTTCTGCGCATTGGCAGCATTGGCGAACGCGCCCAGCTGGACAAGCCACGCGGATTTTGCCGGTACGGTGGCTTCGACGGGTTCAGGTTCAACAACCCTTGTGGGTGCAGGGGTATCAGCTTGGGCAGGACCAGTCGCAACGGTAACGGGTATGTCTGCAATTGCAGATGGCGCTGCTTGCGCGACAGGAGTCGGGCTGCTGACAGATATGTCTGCAGCGGCAGGAGACGCAGCTTCCGGCAAATCTGGCGTAAACGGGCTGGTATTGATCGGAATGCCTGCTGAAGGGGGAGGGGGAGCCTTCCCAAAATCGGGAACGAAAGGACGGGTATTGATAGGAATACCCGCAGGCTGAGCGGTCGCTTGGCTTTTTGCTTGCTGTTCAAGCTCTGCAACGATGGCAGTTGCAGCTTTGCGCTGCTCGAGCGGAATATATTGGTCCATTTGCTCGAGACTTCGCGCTGCGGGTGCTACGCCTGCGGACAACGCTTGGGTCATCAAAGCATATGCGCGTACCCAATCCTTCGGGATATAGGTGCCATTGAACAATTCTGTGGCGAGCAAATATTGCGCGCGTGGCTCGCCGCGATCGGATGAAGCAATCAGATACGGCAATGCCTCAGGAACGCGCTGCAGATAATGCAGCAAGTGACCGCAACTGTCTGCTGCCTGCACATGTCCTTGCGCCGCAGCCTTCAGATACCAGTCAAGGGCAAGATTCAGATCGATCGGGACACCGCGTCCCAGCTTGTACGCTTGGCCGAGGTTGAACTGCGCTTCGGGATCGCCGGCCAATGCAGGTTCCTGCCATTCCTTGACGGCTACGTCATATTCACCGCGCGACCATGCGTTAAGCCCGGCCATAGTGTCCGCGCATGCGGGCACTGCTCCAGCCGTCAATGTCAGCGCTGCAAACGCCAATTTCATTGTTCGGAACCGCAAAGCCATTATCTCGCACTCCAATCACGCTGCCCATTTTATCGGTTGATAATTTATCGCTTAAAAACTGAGATTTGGTAAATTTTTGATGGAAAATATTAAGGATGTTTTTTCTTTCCATGCTAAATTGCCTGCTTAACGTTTGTTACAAAATTCCCTCCGAATTTAAGCAAAGCCGCCATTTCATATTGGTGATGACGTTAACCTATTTTTAGCCCTGTTCTGTCAGACCCCAATTGAAACATTTACAAAGGGGAATGATGTGAGGGTTCTCGCATTGGCATCACAGAAGGGCGGCTCGGGTAAAACCACTCTGTCCGGCCATTTGGCGGTTCAGGCGCAACTTGCAGGCGCAGGGCCAGTAGTGCTCATCGACATCGATCCACAAGGGTCGCTATCCGACTGGTGGAACGAACGCGAGGCCGATCTACCTGCTTTTGCTCAGACTACCGTTGCGCGACTGGCTGCCGATCTGGCAATTTTGCGTCAGCAAGGCTTTAAACTTGCCGTCATCGATACGCCGCCTGCCATTACGATGGCGATTCAAAGCGTGATTTCGGTGGCTGAACTCATTGTTGTTCCTACTCGACCAAGCCCGCATGACTTGCGGGCCGTCGGTGCAACTGTCGACCTGTGTGAACGTGCCGGAAAGCCGCTCATTTTCGTCGTCAACGGCGCAACACCCAAGGCAAAGATCACATCGGAAGCCGCAGTCGCGCTCTCGCAGCATGGCACAGTCGCACCCATCACGCTCCATCATCGTACCGATTTTGCAGCATCGATGATTGATGGCCGCACAGTGATGGAAATTGACCCCAATGGCCGGTCTTCTCAGGAAGTCATTCAGCTTTGGTCCTATATTTCAGACCGTCTGGAAAAGAATTTCCGCCGAACTGTTTTCAGTGCCCCCGCTGCCACAAGTCAGCAGGTATCCGCCGCGCGTCCCATGGGTGGCTTCGGCCGCCGGGTCGTAGGTTAATCCAAGGAGGGCATGAAAATGGGTGAACCAAAGCCAATCGCCTCTCTTTCGGGCATATTGCTGGCACGCAAAGGTCTGGCGCGTCCAGCGATGCGCCGCCCGTCGATGTTAAGTGGAGACGGTAGCCCTGCCATGACGCAGGACGACCTTGGGTGGAACGACATGGGATATGATGTCGACCCGCATCCCTCGACGCCAATGGATTATGATCATAACTTTCATGGTGCAAACCCGCTTGCGGCGGCTGTTCCTGAAGTGAAGCATCAGCAGGACCGTCTGGTTCGCGCCATTGAGGCCGTCAACGATGTCGATGCTGGTTTCGACAGCATTGCAGTCGAACCAGAGTCCGTTGCCGAAGCCCTCACATTCGTCACTGTGACGCCAGAGCCAGTTACGCGGCCTATCTCCCGTCGTGGCAAGACCGACGCGCCACGATCACGGGCGCGAGCAAAGCCAGGCTTGAAGGAGAAAGCGGCGTTCACCCTGCGTCTCGATACCGACCGGCACCTGAAACTTCGGCTGGCCTGTGCCGTCCGTCACCAGTCCGCGCAACAGCTTGTGACCGATGCCTTGGACGCGCTGCTCGAATCGATGCCCGAAATTGGTCATCTTGCGTCGCACGTGCCGGGAAAAAGACATTAAGTTTTAAATTACAATTTTTTGAGGTGATGCCATGAATAGCAATTTTGTTGTAAAGTTGGCCCTGTCCACTGCCTTCGTTGCGGTGCCGGCTATGACAGCAACGTCTGCCGGAGCCGGCAGCACGAGCAAGGAATTTGCCAAGAAAGCAAGTCCTGCAAAGGCGTTTCAGTGGGCGCGGAAAGCCGAACAGGCAGTTGCAAAAGGCAAAAACGACCGGGCATTACAATTCGCGGAACTGGCTGTTGAGGCCGAGCCGCAAAGCGGCGATTACCGAGCGCTTTTGGCCCGGATTTATATTGCCAAGGGACGATTTGCCTCGGCCGAGCGGACATTGCTGGATGTCATGGAACTGGGTCAAGTCAACGCCCGCACAGTTGTTAGTCTGGCGCTGTGCCACATTGCGCAAGGCAACACAGAGTCAGCCATTGCTCTAATTGAATCAAACCGTTCGATCCTGCCGGTGAGCGACTATGGTTTGACTTTGGCGCTGGCCGGACGTTCGTCGGATGCCGTCAGCCTTCTGATAGACGCGATCCGAGCAGACGGCGCGACTTCGCGCACCAGGCAAAATCTCGCCTTGGCCTACGCTCTTGATGGACGGTGGCGCGAAGCACGCGTTATGGCATCTCAGGATATGAGCCAAGACAGCGTCAATGAACGTATCGCCGAATGGGCCCAGTTTGCGCGCCCCGGAGCGCATACGCTGCGCGTTGCCGGGCTGTTGAAAGTACGTCCGGACATGGCCGACTCGGGCCAGCCCGTTCGCCTTGCACTGAACAGCGTGGCTCCGTCAGCATTGGCCATGGCGGACACGGCTCCAGTCGTGCCGGCACCTGAGGTGCTTCCAGCAACTGAAGCGCTGCCAACTGCGCCGTTGACCACCGAATTGGCCGCTGTCGAGCCAACACCCGATGCTCAGAGCAACGGTTTTGCCGCGGTCGAAGCTGCTGTGCAGTTGGCCCAGGAAAATCCGGCCAAAGCTAGCTATGAAGCTCCGCTGATCCGGGCATCGACCGCACCGACGAAACTGGCGCGAGTCGATTTGCCCAAATCGTCGACGGCACCAACCGCCTGGAGCCACATGGTTCAATTGGGTGCATTTTCTACGGCGGCAAGCGCTCAGGCCGCCTGGAACAAATATACGGCGCGTTTTGGCGCGCTGCGCGGACTGAAATCAGCCAGCTCTACTGTAACGGTAAATGGCAGAAAATTGACCCGCCTCGCAGCGGTAGGATTTGGCAATGCGGGCAGCGCAAATGCGACATGCAGCAAAATCAAAACGCAGGGCGGAGCTTGCTTCGTGGTACCAAACAAGGGATCGCAGCCATTCCGCATGGCCCAAAAACCCGGTACAAAATTCGCCGCGCGCTAAGACGACCATCAAATCTTCGTTGAGGGGCGGCGGGTTATATGACCTTGCCGCCCTTTAACATATGGCGCACGCGGCCCTGAACCGGCAGCCGGTCAAATGGGGTATTGCCGGCGAGCGCGGCCATACGGTCACCGTCCACCTGCCATGGCGCGTCGGGATCAATAAGGATCAGGTCAGCTTCCAGTCCTTCAGCGATGCTTCCTGCGTTCAGGCCCAGGATCTTGGCGGGATTGGACGCTAGCAACTCGAAAAGGCGTCCTGTCGAGATAACATTTTCGCGCACGAGGTTCAGAGAAAGCGCCAACAATGTTTCCGCGCCAGCCATGCCGGGGGCACTTTCGGAAAAAGGCAGGCGTTTGTCTTCAGGACCGCGCGGGTCGTGCCCTGACGCGATCACGTCAATGGTCCCGTCCGCGACCGCAGCTATGCATGCCAGCCGGTCGCTCTCGGACCGCAAGGGCGGAGACAGGCGGGCAAATGTCCGGAAATCCGAAATGGCATTGTCCGACAGAAACAGATGTGCAGGGGTAATGCCGCATGTGATGCGCAGGCCTTTTGCCTTTGCCGCGCGAATGAGATCAAGCCCGCGCTTTGTGGTCACTTGCCGGAAATGAACATGCGCGCCGCTTTCTTCCGCCAGCATGATGTCGCGGGCAATCGCCAGCGTTTCTGCCACGATTGGTGCGCTCGAAAGGCCAAGCAATGTTGCTGTTTCCCCCTCGGTCGCAACGGCGTGCCCAGTTACGCCCGAATCTTCGCAATGGACGATGACGGGCAGGTTGAGCGCTGCGCAATAGCGCAGGATACGTAACATGACCCCGCTGTCAGAGATCCATCTGCGGCCGGTCGCGACACCGAGCGCACCCGCTTCCTTCATCAACGCTATTTCTGCCATCCTGAGCCCGTCAAGGTCCTGAGTAGCCGCAGCCAAGGGATGAACCCAGAAATCCGGCTTACCCTTCAGCGCAGCGAAGCGCACAGTGGCTGGATCGTCATGGACGGGTGACTGATCAGGCATGAGCGCAGCGCGGGTGATGCCGCCGAAACGGAACGCTGGTTTATCCGTTTTGAACACACCCAAATCGATGATGCCGGGCGCGATAATCAAGCCGCTGGCATCGATTTGGTCAGCAATGGGCGCTGCTTTGCCAACTGAGGCAATTTTTCCTTCTTCAACGTGCAGATGCAGCGGCGTTGCTTTGTCTGCACCCGGCAAAATGACATGGCCATGCAATATGCTCACACCGGTCATGCCCAGCCCTCCTGGCCACGTGCTCTTCGCGTCAATATATCAAGGCACGCCATGCGCACCCCGACGCCCATTTCGACTTGTTCAGTGATGGCAGAGCGTTCGACATGGTCAGCAACGCTGCTCGCAATCTCGACCCCGCGGTTCATGGGACCGGGATGCATGACCAGCGCATCGGGCTTGGCGAGTGCAAGTCGCCGTTCGTCGAGCCCGTAAAGGTAGAAATATTCCCGCGGCGAAGGAATGAAATCCCCCTGCATGCGTTCGTTCTGAAGCCGAAGCATCATGACGACATCTGCGCCGTTCAGGGCGGTGTCGAAATTCGAAAATGGTATAGCGCCAAATGCCTCAATACCGGATGGCATCAGGGCAGGGGGCGCAACGACACGCACCTCGGCGCCGAGCGTCTTCAGGCAGAATAAATTGGAGCGTGCGACCCGGCTGTGCAGGACATCGCCGCAGATAACGACAATTTGTCCCTCCACGCTGCCCTTGCGTCGCATGATCGTAAGCGCGTCAAGCAAGGCTTGAGTCGGGTGTTCGTGGCTACCGTCGCCAGCATTCAGGACTGGACAGTCAACTTTGCTCGAAATCAATTGCACTGCGCCAGAGCTGCCATGGCGAATGACGATAGCATCAGCGCGCATCGCGTTGAGCGTCATTGCGGTATCAATAAGGGTTTCACCTTTTTTAACGCTTGATTGCGCCGCGTGCATATTGACCACGTCAGCGCCGAGCCGTTTTCCAGCAATTTCGAATGACAATAATGTGCGGGTCGAATTTTCGAAGAAGGCGTTAATGATGGTCAGGCCAGACAGCCTGTCGTCATGTTTTGCAGGGCCGGAACGATTCAATGCCACCCATTGCTGTGCCTCTTTCAGAATGTAGAGAATCTCCCATTTCTGAAGTCCGGCTATACCGAGTAAATGCTTGTGCGGAAAGGCATCCGACCCGCTTGGAAAGCTGTCGGCGGCAAAGGGCTGTGTCCATGTCATTAAAGGCATGCCCTTAATGTGATTGGGGGAAAGACTCAATCCTTTTGTCTGATTGGGCTGCGTCCGCTTCAGGCCTCATAGATATTGTCACCCTGAACTCGGTTGTGCGCTGCACGCCCTCGGCTCCAGGGTCCATTTATCCATTTTGCTTTTGAGCGTGCTGCACGATGGACCCTGACACAAGTTCAGGGTGACGGCGGTAGGCAAAAGGGGGGCGTGCAGGACGCTAACCACTCGTCAAAGCGTCAATCGCACCTTGCAGGATAAACGCCGCTGCGCCGCTGTCGATTTTTTCGGCCCGTTTAGCGCGGCTCATATCTGCGGCAATCATGTCGCGCTCGACGGCTTGAGTCGACCAACGCTCGTCGCGGAGTAATATCGGGAGTCCAAGATCTTCAATGTTACGCGCAAACGCACGGCTAGACTGGCTGCGTGGACTTTCGCTGCTATCCATATTCAGCGGTAATCCAATGACAATACCGCGCGTCGAGCGTGTTGCGATGGCGGCCTGTAACGCAATTTTATCCTTCGTAAATTTGCTGCGCTTGATCAAGTCGCCGGGCGATGCGAATGTCCAACCCGCGTCGCAAAATGCGGTGCCAATCGTTTTGCTACCGACATCAAGTCCGATCAGAACGCCGCCATCCGGGAACAGGGCACGAAAATCGGCGACCGATTCGAAAATCATCTTTGCAGGAACTTCTGCAACCGCCACGTCGCGTCAGCGCGGACATTCGCCCAAAATAGCGGAAAGTCGTACACATGATAATTGTTGCCCGGCAGGACATAAGGCCCGATCTCAGGCGGATCGCCAATTAAAAGAAAACCTGTGTCATCGCAACGCGCCGGAACAGCACCAACAACGAGTTCGCCAGTTTCCAGTTTCGCATCCGGCTTCAAGGTGCCCAGATTTGCTTTCATTTCGGCCAGTGGTGCAGCGCCGCCATTCAGCGGATTGGTGCACAGCATCGGCGTATCCTTGCGCGGCGACCCGTTAAAGCCAGTCGTCTCATTATACACTTTGACAATCCGGTCATATTCGGCCGGTTCGGCAAAGCTCTGCCACGCCATAATACAGCCAGTTTCGTCAGGCCCAGCGCAAGCGGGCAGACCCATGGCAGGCAGATCAGTTGTTATCGAGATGGGCCAGCCCACGACATACGCGGCGACTATCCGTTTCGCGATGGGCTTACCTGCCACACGGTCCTTCAACAAATGCGTCAAATGCAGCGCACCTTGGCTGTGGCCAGCCAGTATGATGGGGCGGTCTTTCTGAACTTTTGCAACAAACTCGTCAAAGGCGAGAAGGACGTCTTGATAAGCGGCATCCAGCGCCTGCTGGCCCTCGGGTTTGGTGGTCAAAAAGGCGCCGATGGCGGCCTGACGATAGCGAGGCGCCCACATTTCACCCGAATCGGCAAATGGCGATGCAAGGCCACGCAAAAAGAGCCGGGCGCGATCCTGCGATTCAGGGTCGTCGAGCGGCGCGTTCCAATGGTCTTTGCCAATATAGGATGTGGGATGAACAAAGAAGATCGCCGCCGACCGTGGAACGGCCGCCTTTGCTGCGCCAGTTGGCAACCATACCGCAGGGTTGCCCTTTTTGCTTGGCCGCGCAAACCACATGTCGTTGCCGGCATATTTATTTGGCGCAAATGCAGGCTGCTTCTCGAATTTTGCGGTCGGGACAAAGGCGAGCGCAGTGAGCTCGCTTTCGTAGATGCGAATGACAAAGCCCCCTGCAATCACAAGGACTATGAGCGCTGCGACGATATAGAGAAATTTACGAGCCAAGTTTGAATCCTGAAATTTTGAGGGGATTTAGCGGATTGCTTGAAAATAGCACCGGAAATTTGAATGGCGGCTGAAAGATTAGGTCTTTACCCAAAGCTTTTCCGTTGAAGCGTGACAGGTGCAATGCTAGCGGCTGGGTCATGTCTGTAGATAAAGATACCGTGAACAAAATCGCACGGCTTTCGCGCATCGCAATTAGCGATGCTGAGGCCGACAAGATGGTCGGCGAGCTTAACGGCATTTTGGCCTGGGTCGAGCAATTGGGAGAGGTCGATGTCACTGGCGTTGAGCCAATGACCGCGGTCATTCCCAATAAGCTGCGCCTGCGCGACGATGTCGTCACCGACGGCGACGTCCGCGACAAGGTGCTTGCCAACGCGCCAGCCAAGGAAGGCAGCTTCTTTGGCGTGCCCAAGGTGATCGAATAATGACTGATTTTTCAAGACTTGGCGTTGCGGCCATCCGTGATGGCGTTGCAAATGGCGAATTCAAGGCGGTGGAAGTTGCTGAGGCTTTGAATACGCGCGTTTCTACTGCGAAAGCCCTCAATGCCTTTATCGTGGAAACACCTGAAAAGGCCATTGAGGCGGCGCAGGCCGTCGATGCCGACCGCGCCGCTGGCAAGCCGCTCGGCAAAATGGCAGGTGTGCCCATTGGCATGAAGGACCTTTTCTGCACCGAGGGCGTCCAGACGACCGCATCCAGCCATATCCTTGAAGGCTTTGTGCCGACATATGAGTCCACCGTGTCGGCCAATCTTTGGAAGGCTGGGGCAGGGATGCTCGGCAAGCTGAACATGGACCAGTTCGCCATGGGTTCGTCAAATGAGACCAGCTATTTCGGGAATGTCATTTCGCCATGGCGCCGCAATGATGGCAGCAACGCTGCGCTTGCGCCCGGTGGTTCGTCGGGTGGTTCATCCTCTGCCATCGCTGCACGCTTGTGCCCTGCAGCGACCGGGACGGACACAGGTGGCTCGATTCGTCAGCCAGCAGCATTCGTCGGCATTAGCGGCATTAAACCCACTTATGGCCGCTGCTCGCGTTGGGGCGTGGTGGCCTTTGCCAGCTCGCTGGATCAGGCAGGGCCCATGGCGCGCGACGTGCGCGACTGTGCGATCATGCTTGAAGCAATGGCCGGGTTCGATCCGAAAGATTCGACGTCGCTCGATTTGCCCGTGCCTGCATGGGAAGCGAGCCTGAACAGCGACCTGCGCGGCAAGAAAATCGGCATTCCCAAGGAATATCGCCTCGACGGTATCGACGAAGACATCGCCACAATGTGGGACAATGGCATCGCCTGGTTGAAGGATGCCGGCGCGGAAATCGTCGAGATCAGTCTGCCGCATACCAAATATGCGTTGCCCGCTTATTATATCATTGCCCCTGCGGAAGCCTCTTCTAACCTGGCGCGCTATGACGGCGTGCGTTTCGGGTTGCGCGACTTGCCCGAGGGCGCCGGCTTGCAGGATATGTACGCCGCGACCCGGGCCGCAGGCTTTGGCGAAGAGGTCCGCCGCCGCATCATGATCGGCACTTATGTGCTGAGCGCTGGCTTTTACGATGCCTATTATACCCAAGCGCAAAAGGTTCGCGCCTTGATCGCGCGCGACTTCGAAAATGCTTGGGGTCAATGCGACCTCATCCTCGCGCCCACCGCGCCAAGCGCGGCATTTGGCCTTGGCGAGAAGAATGCAGATCCCTTGTCGATGTATCTGAACGACGTGTTCGCGGTGCCAGCCTCATTGGCTGGGCTTCCCGCGATGTCTGTCCCGGGCGGCCTCAGCAAAGAAGGCCTACCATTAGGCTTGCAGATTATCGGCAAAGCGCTCGACGAACAGGCCGTGCTCAACGCCGGTCTCGCCATCGAGCAGCGTTCAGGATTTACGGCGGAAGCGGCGCAATGGTGGTAATGTTTGCCGTCACCCCATCGAAGGCTGGGGTCCATCACGCCCCTCGGCGTAAAACGCAAGACGAGATAGGCACCAGCCTACGCTGGTGCGACGCAGGTGCAGAATAATGACTGAATCAACATATCGCATCCAGGGAAACACCGGTGAGTGGGAGGTCGTGATTGGCCTTGAAGTCCATGCGCAGGTTGCATCCAACGCGAAGCTTTTTTCAGGCGCATCTGCGGCTTATGGTGGTGAGCCCAACAGCCATGTGAGCTTGGTGGACGCCGCTATGCCGGGCATGCTGCCAGTTCCCAACCGCGAATGCCTGCGTCAGGCAGTGCGCACGGGCATGGCGATCAATGCGCAGATCAACCGTTGGTCGCGCTTTGACCGGAAGAATTATTTCTACGCCGATTTGCCGCAGGGCTATCAGATTTCGCAATTATATCACCCGATCGTGGGTGAGGGCGAAATCGAAGTCACGCTCAACGAAAAAGACCCCGACAGCGCGGTCAAGAAAATCGGCATTGAGCGAATCCATGTCGAGCAGGATGCAGGCAAGCTGATGCATGACCAGCATCCGACGATGTCCTTTGTCGATTTGAACCGCTCCGGCGTCGCGTTGATGGAAATTGTTTCGCGGCCCGACATGAGCAGTCCGCAAGAGGCGGGTGCCTATCTCAAGAAGCTGCGCTCGATCCTGCGCTATGTCGGCTCGTGCGATGGCAATATGGAGCAGGGTTCGATGCGCGCGGACGTCAACGTGTCGGTGCGCAAACCCGGTGGAGAGTTGGGCACGCGCACTGAGACCAAGAACGTCAATTCCATCCGCTTCATGATGCAGGCGATTGAATATGAGGCGCAGCGCCAGGTTGACCTGATCGAAAGCGGTGGCGCAGTCGTGCAGGAAACGCGGCTGTTTGACCCCAACAAGATGGAAACACGGTCGATGCGCTCGAAGGAAGATGCGCACGATTATCGCTATTTCCCTGACCCCGATTTGCTGCCGGTCGAACTTGATGATGCGTTTCTGGAGGAATGCCGTGCATCACTGCCCGAGCTGCCGGATGCCAAGCGCGCGCGCTATGAGGCGATGGGCCTGACCGCTTATAATGCCGCTGTGCTGACAGCCGAGGCCGAAACCGCATTCTGGTTTGAGGATTTGCTTGCAGAAGGCGTCGACGCCAAACAGGGATCGAACTGGCTGATGTCCGAACTGTTCGGCGCGCTGAACAAGCTGGGCAAGACATTGGACGAAAGCCCTGTCAGCCCCAAGCAGGCGGCTGAATTGCTTGGTCTTGTCGCCGACGGTACGATCAGTGGCAGCATAGCCAAGCAGGTCTTCGAAATCATGCTGGAAACAGGGCAGGGCGCCGCGGACATTGTCGAGGAAAAAGGCCTGAAGCAAACCAGCGACACCGGCGCGATTGAGGCAGAGATCGCCAAAATCATGGCCGCGAACGAAGACAAGGTCGCTGAATACCGCTCCGGCAAAGACAAATTGTTCGGCTTCTTTGTCGGGCAGACAATGAAGGCAATGCAAGGCAAGGCCAATCCGCAAATCATCAATGATTTGTTGAAAAAGACGCTTGGCTGATACGGGCAGGAGGCGGCAGCGGGGCATTCGCCGCTTCTCCCCTTGCCCCGCCGCGGCTTTCCCGTTAGAGGCTCCCGTCGTTTGTGAAACGGCAGCTTTTCGTAAGCGGGCGTGGCGGAATTGGTAGACGCACCAGATTTAGGTTCTGGCATCGCAAGGTGTGGGGGTTCGAGTCCCTTCGCCCGCACCACGAAAAAGGGACACCCGTCCCTTGGCTGTCGTTGAACCCGAAAGCCTTTTAACGTTTAAGGTGAGGCCAGTCGCCCCGCCTGCAGATAGAGAAGATATTATGCAAACCGTCGAGACACAGAATGAAGGCCTGAAGCGCGCTTATCGCATGACGATTTCCGCAAAGGATGTTGAATCCCGCATTGATGCCGAGGTGAAGAAAATCGCGCCTCAAGTACGTATGCCCGGTTTCCGTCCCGGCAAGGTTCCAGCCAATCTGGTCAAGAAGATGCATAAGGATTCTCTGCTTCAGGACGCCCTGAACAGCTCGATCCAGGAAGGCGTCCAAAAGGCGATTTCCGACAACAAATTGCGTCCAGCGACTCAGCCGCATGTGCATTTGGGTGATGATTATGCGCCTGGCAAAGACGCAGTCGTCGATTTCCACCTCGAAATTCTGCCAGCAATTGCTGCGCCATCGATTGACGGCATCACGCTTGAGCGCCTGACCGTTGAAGTAAGCGACGCGCAAGTCGACGAGTCGATTCTGAAGCTTGCCGAAGGTCAGAAGAGCTTTGAAGCCGCCGACAAGAAATACGCCGCCAAAATGGGCGACAGTGTCGTTATAGATTTTGAAGGTAAGGTCGATGGCGTTCCTTTCGAAGGCGGCAAGGGCGAAGGCATGGCGGTCGAGCTTGGCTCAGGCCAGTTGATCCCCGGTTTTGAAGACCAGTTGGTTGGTGTGAAAGCCAATGACGAAAAGGTACTGAACGTTACCTTCCCTGAAGACTATAATGCCGAAAATCTGAAGGGCAAAGCTGCCACGTTTGACATCGTCGTCAACGAAGTGCGCAAGCCAGTTGAAGCCAAGGCCGATGACAATCTTGCAAAGATGTTCGGACTTGAGGGTATCGATAAGCTGCGTGAATTGATGAAGGTGCAGGTTGAACAGGAACATAATGGCCTGACGCGCACCTACATGAAGCGCCAGTTGCTTGACCAGCTTGCTGCAGATCATGATTTCGAAGTGCCGCCATCCATGGTGGAAGCTGAATTCGAACAGATTTGGGCGCAATTGGAGCAGGAAGCTGCACGCGAAGAAGATCCGGAAGCTGCGAAGAAGGAAATGGAAGCCGAGCGCGAAGAGTATCGCGATATCGCTGTCCGCCGCGTACGTCTGGGACTTTTGCTTTCCGAAATCGGTCAAGCCAATGGTGTGGAAGTCAGTTCACAGGAAATGAACATGTTGGTGCAGCAAGCTGCCCAACAATATCGCCCTGAAGACCGTCAGCGTTTTGTGCAGTATTTGCAAGAAAACCCGATGGCAGCTGCACAATTGCGTGCGCCAATGTTTGAGGACAAGGTTGTCGATTTCCTGTTTGACAAGGCCACCGTCACCGAAAAGACCGTGACCAAGGACGTGCTCGAAGCGGCGATTGAGGCTGAGCCAGATGCAAAGCCAGCGGCCAAGAAGAAGGCGCCAGCCAAGAAAGCCGCAGCGAAAGCTGATGTGAAGGAAGAAGCCCCTGCAAAGGAAGCCAAGCCAGCTGCAAAGAAGGCCGCTCCGAAGAAGGATGCTGAAGAAGTACCAGCAAAGAAGGCGCCCGCCAAAAAGGCTGCGCCGAAGAAATAATCGTCCAGCTTTGGACAAAAGAAAAGGCCCCGGGTTTCCGGGGCCTTTCTTGTTTCAGGGTATTCGACTTACTTCAGGTCAAAACGGTCGGCGTTCATAACCTTGACCCAGGCTTTGACAAAGTCGCGCACGAACTTTTCTTCATGGCCGCGTTCAGCATAGACTTCGGCAGTGGCGCGAAGCTGGCTGTTTGAACCGAAGATCAGGTCGGTGCGTGTCGCGCGCCATTTTTCGACCCGGCCGCCACGGGTATAGCCGATGAACTCTTCATCGCTCGCTGTATCGACCAGATCCCAGAAGGTTTCATTGTCGAACAAATTCACGAAGAAGTCGTTGGTCAACACCCCCTTGCGGGTTGTGAACACGCCCTCGGGAATATCTTTATGGTTCGCCCCGAGAACGCGGAGGCCACCCAATAGCACGGTCATCTCCGGTCCTGACAAGCCAAGCAAAGATGCCTTATCGAGCAGCAGTTCCTCGGTTTTGACTGGCTGACGGGTTTTGAGATAGTTGCGGAAGCCATCGGCCTGCGGCTCCATCCAGACGAAGCTGTCGACATCCGTCCAATCCTGTGTCGCATCTCCGCGCCCGCCGGTAAACGGCACCATCACGTCGAAGCCACCGTCCTTGGCCGCCTTTTCGACCGCCGCCGAACCCGCAAGCACTATGGCGTCCGCAAGGCTCAACGATCCGCGAAGTCCATTCAGGACCGCAAGCACCTTAGCAAGCTCTTCCGGTTCGTTGACGGCCCAGTCCTTTTGCGGCGCAAGTGCAATGCGTGCACCGTTGGCGCCACCCCTTTTGTCCGACTTGCGATACGTCGATGCCGATGCCCATGCCGTCTTGACCAGTTGCGATACTGTTAGGCCGCTTGAGAGCACCGCGGATTTGAACGCTGCGACGTCAGTATCCGAAGGCGCAGTGCCAGCCGGGACGGGATCTTGCCAGATCAGCGTCTCTTCCGGGACTTCAGGTCCGAGATACAGGCTCTTTGGCCCCATGTCGCGGTGACACAGCTTGAACCATGCGCGCGCAAATGCATCGTCCAACGCCGCCTGGTCGTCGCGGAAACGCTCGGATATCGCACGGAATTCCGGGTCCATCTTCAATGCCATATCCGCTGTCGTCATCATGGTTGGCACACGCTTCGATGGGTCACGCGCGTCTGGGGCCATATCCTCTGGGTCGGGATTGATTGGCTGCCATTGCTTGGCACCGGCTGGGCTTTCCACCAGTTCAAAGTCATATTTGAAAAGGATGCGGAAATAGTCGCCGCCCCATGTGGTTGGGTTGTTGGACCAGGCACCTTCGATGCCCGAGGTTGTGATGTGGCCTTTGCCAATTTCATCCACGTCGGTCAGCCAGCCAAAACCCTGTTGATGGATCGCTTCGCCTGCAGGTGCATGGCCAAAGGTTGCACCCGGTTTCGCACCATGTGCCTTGCCAAAGGCATGGCCACCTGCGGTGAGCGCGACGGTCTCTTCGGAATTCATCGCCATGCGTGCAAAGGTCGCCTTCATGTCACGCGCCGATTGCAACGGATCAGGATTGCCGCCTGGTCCTTCAGGGTTGACGTATATCAGGCCCATCTGGATGGCTGCCAGCGGCCCTTCAAGTTCGACATTTTCTTCGTCGAGGCGCGTTTTTGCGCCTTGGTCGACCCAGATCTCTTCAGCGCCCCAAAAGGTATCGCCTTCGGACTGATACACGTCCCTACGCCCGCCGCCGAAACCGAACACGGGTCCACCCATGCTTTCAATCGCAACATTGCCAGCGAGAATGAACAAGTCGGCCCAACTGATGGACGAGCCGTATTTTTGCTTGATCGGCCATAAGAGACGGCGCGCCTTATCCAGGTTGCCATTGTCAGGCCAGCTGTTGAGTGGCTCGAACCGTTGTTGTCCGCTGCCAGCGCCGCCTCGACCATCGGTCACACGATACGTACCAGCCGCGTGCCAGGCCATGCGAATCATGAACGGACCGTAATGCCCATAATCCGCTGGCCACCAAGGCTTGCTATCGGTCATCAAGGCCGTAAGGTCGTCTTTCAGGGCCTGATAGTCGAGTTTCTTGAACGCTTCGGCATAATCGAAATCTTCACCCATCGGGTCGGGCGACACACCATGCTGGTGCAGCATGTCGACTGGCAGCGCATCCGGCCACCAATCCTTGTTTTGTCGCCCAAGCAACGAACGCATTTTGATTTCACCGCCCGAGCGCATGGGGCAACCATCGCGTGGATCTGAGTCTGCCATAATATACTCCTCCGATTGAGTGACGTGGGAACTTCAATATCCTAAGTTTCGCATCATAATCGTAATCGGTCAAATCAATGAATGTTTACAGAGTAATCGTTTTTAGCATTTTATAAGACGATAGTGCCGACACATTGTTTTTTGCCAGGAACGAAACTTAACCTTTTCCTGCTTGAATCTTTGCTTGCCCACGCCGATGTAGGCAATGAAGCAAAAACATAACATCTTAGAGGTATTCTATGCACGTTCCTTTTGATCCTGTCCAAGCGTTGGTCCCTGTAGTTATCGAGCAATCGAACCGGGGGGAGCGCAGCTGGGACATTTTTTCGCGTTTGCTGCGCGAGCGGATCATTTTTGTGACCGGTGAAGTCGAAGACAATATGGCGTCGGTCATCACCGCCCAATTGTTGTTTCTGGAATCGGACAATCCAAAGAAAGACATTTGGATGTATATCAACTCGCCAGGCGGTGTTGTGACGGCCGGTATGGCGATTCATGACACTATGCAATATATCCGTCCGCGCGTTGGCACAGTGTGCATTGGGCAAGCTGCGTCGATGGGTAGCTTTTTGCTCGCCGCTGGTGAGCCCGGGATGCGCGTTGCGCTGACCAATGCGCGGATCATGGTGCATCAGCCTTCGGGCGGCGCCCGTGGCATGGCGTCAGACATTCAAATTCAGGCGAACGAAATCCTGCGCATTCGCAAGCGTATGAACGACTTGTACGCAAAATATACTGGCAAACCATTGAAAGATATCGAAAAAGCGATGGATCGCGATACGTTTCTCGAAGCGGATGAGGCCAAGGCTTTCGGCCTGGTCGATGAGGTGTTCGATAAGCGGCCATCGAATGCGGAAGCGGATGCTGGCTAAATTGCAATCGCGATTTACAGTGGAGGCCTTGCCGCAGTGGGAATGCCCCTTTTTGGGCTATTGCCAAATCGGAACGCATCTTTAGGATGCTGGTTACTTAAAGCGCGTCCACAAATGGCGTGTAAGCAGGACATATTATGACGAAGTTGAGCGGATCAGATACCAAGAGCACATTATACTGCTCATTCTGCGGGAAATCGCAGCACGAAGTCCGCAAGTTAATCGCTGGCCCTACCGTGTTCATCTGTGATGAGTGTGTTGAACTTTGCAACGATATCATTCGTGAAGAGACCAAGGGCGCGTTGAACGGTCGCAAGGAAGGCGAAGTACCAACGCCGCAGGAAATCTGCGAAGTCTTGGATGACTATGTGATCGGGCAGCCTCAGGCCAAACGCGTCTTGTCGGTCGCCGTCCATAACCACTACAAGCGACTGAACCATGGCGGTAAGGGCGCTGACGTCGAGCTTGCCAAATCGAATATCCTGCTTGTCGGCCCAACGGGTTGCGGCAAGACTTTGTTGGCGCAAACGCTCGCCAAGACCTTCGACGTTCCATTTACGATGGCAGACGCCACAACCTTGACCGAGGCTGGCTATGTCGGCGAAGATGTCGAAAATATCATTCTGAAGCTGTTGCAGGCATCGGACTATAATGTCGAAAAGGCACAACGCGGGATCGTCTATATCGACGAAATTGACAAGATTAGTCGTAAGGCAGAAAATCCATCCATCACGCGTGACGTGAGTGGCGAGGGCGTTCAGCAGGCACTGCTTAAGCTGATGGAAGGCACGACCGCCAGCGTTCCGCCTCAGGGCGGCCGCAAGCATCCGCAGCAGGAGTTCCTGCAAGTAGACACCACGAACATCCTCTTCATCTGTGGCGGCGCGTTCGCTGGCCTTGAAAAGATCATTTCCAACCGTCTGGAAGGCAAATCGATCGGTTTTGGCGCACATGTCGCCGATCCTGACGAGCGCCGCACCGGTGAGATTCTGAAGCAGATCGAGCCTGAGGACCTTTTGAAATACGGCCTGATCCCTGAATTTGTGGGACGTTTGCCAGTTACCGCAACACTTGAAGATCTTGACATCGCGGCGTTGGTAAAAATTCTCTCAGAGCCAAAAAATGCGCTGGTGAAGCAATATCGCAAGCTTTTTGAGATGGAAGATGTTGGTCTGAGCTTTACGGACGACGCGCTTGAGGCAGTCGCTAAAAAGGCGATCGAGCGTAAAACAGGCGCGCGTGGTTTGCGGTCCATCCTGGAAGCGATATTGCTGGACACGATGTTTGACCTGCCAACCTATGACGGCGTGGACGAAGTGGTTGTCGACAAAGATGTTGTTGAGGGTCGCAAGACGCCAGTGTTGGTTTATGCCAAGTCTGCTAAGGCGGATAAAGAGGACGCTGCGTAAGACCGCTTGAAGCTGTGGTATTCGGGTCACAGTTGTTAAAAAAATCTTAAAAAATGCTGCTTTGCACAATTTGCTGCGACGCAAAACTTTGCTTGCGCGGGACTGTCGGTTAAGGGCGACTCGTCTGCGGGGACCACTGTCATTTTACTGACATTTACTGGCCCCAAGGGATGCGCACGGTCCATCTCTCACGCGCGATTCGGGCAAAACCGACGCGCATGGTGTAAATGGCAGGTTGAAATCATAGGGGTGTTTAAGATGAAAATTCGTTACCAGCTTGCGGCGAGTGCAATGGCACTTACCATCTGCAGCTTTTCTAGCGCGGCATTTGCCCAGTCAACAGGGTCGATTGAAGTGAATGATGAGCCTGAAATTGTCGTAACTGGTACCGCCGTCACCCGCGGAGTCGGCGGGGTGGTAGTTCCCGATGCAACAAAGCCTCGCGTCGTGCTGAATGAGGAACTAATCGGACGCCAAGGTGCTGGCCAATCAATCCTGAATACTATCAACCAGGTGCCGGGTGTTAACTTTACCAACTCTGATGCATATGGCTCGTCAGGTGGTAACTTGAGAATTCGTGGCTTTGACGGCAACCGTATCAGCCTTACCTTCGACGGCTTCCCGCTGAACGACACTGGCAATTATGCTATTTTCTCGAACCAGCAGCTAGACCCTGAGTTGATCAGCTCGGTTAATGTCAACCTCGGCACAACTGATGTCGACTCCCCAACCGCTTCGGCTGCTGGTGGAACAGTGAACTATTTGACACGCATTCCAGGCGATGATGTTGGGGCTACATTGGTGGCGTCTTACGGCGAAGATGAGTTTCATCGCGTATTCGGCATGCTGGACAGTGGCGTAATTACATCGTTCGGTACGAAACTGTTTGTTGCCGCGTCAACCGCGCGTAACAACAAATTCAAAGGCCCAGGCGAGATATACAAGCAACAATATAACGCCCGGATTTATCAGCCAATCGGCGATAATGGCGACTTCATTTCGATCGCGGGCCATTATAATCAAAACCGGAACAACTTTTATCGTAATGCATCGCTCGCCGATCTGCGTCTGATTACTGGTCGCCCGGGGATGGTGGATGTTGACAATTTTACAGAGGCACAGCAACGTGCCGTATTCGCTTTTGATAACTTCGCATCGTGCACCAAAACGGTTGGTGGCGCTGGTGCGCAAAATGACAATGGCGGTCGTTTGCCGACGGGAAGCAGTGCTGCTCTCAACACAGCGCCCGCGGTTTTGGGTTCGACACAGAACAACATCGACAACACGTCGAGCTGCACGAACTTTGCCGGACTTCGGATCAACCCGTCAAATACCGGTAACGCGCGCTTGAATTCGAAGTTTTCGATTACGGATAACCTCATCTTCACCTTCGATGCTTCGTATCAGTACGTGCTTGCCAATGGCGGAGGCACTACGGTTCAGGCAGAAAACGGTGCTGTGGTGCGCGGATCAAGCACCGCATTGGGTGTCGATTACAATAACGACGGTGATTTTCTGGACAGCATCCGCTTCTATACGCCGAACACGACTAACACGCGTCGCGTGACCGCGATAACGTCGCTCATCTGGGATATAACCGATGCACATCGCCTCCGTCTGGCGTATACTTACGACCGTGGGCGTCACCGCCAGACGGGCGAATGGGGCTATTTGGACGCGGCTGGTAATCCCGAAAATGTTTTCGGGGGTCGTAATGGTCGTCCGGTCCTGTCAGCAGATGGCGTGCCGTTGCGTCAACGTGATCGGTTGTCCATCGCGTTGCTCAACCAGATTTCCGGCCAGTATATAGGTAAGTTCGCCGACGACAGGCTTCGTGTTGAACTTGGTGTGCGTTTGCCGTTCTTCCAACGCGACCTGGACCAGTATTGCTACACGCAAACAGGCGGTAGCGGTTTTGCTACCTGCACGTCTCAGCCTGTAACCGCGCTTGTGATTGTTCCGCCAACTGCGGTCGCGCCGTTCCCTGCGGGAGCACTGTTTGCGCCTTTCAAAGCGCAGTACAAATTCTCGCCAGTTCTGCCGAGCGCTGGTTTTACCTTCAAAATCAGCGATGGTCTGTCGATGTTTGGTAGCTATGCGAAGGGTTTCTCTGCGCCACGTACCGATAACCTTTATCGTACGCCGATCGTTGTAGTCGCACCGGAAACGACAAACACCTTCGACGCAGGCGTTCGCTACACGTCGGGACGGGTACAAGCGCAGGCGTCAGCTTGGTACACCAAGTTTAACAACCGAATTGTTACCTCGTTCGATCAAATACAAGGTATTTCGGTCGACAGAAACGTCGGATCGGTTGTCGGTAAGGGCGTTGATGTCGGTATCGCCGTTCGCCCGCTCGACTTTTTTACCTTCCAAGGCAATCTGTCGTATAACGATTCGAAGCTGCAAGATGATATACAAGTCGCCGCCGGTGCGGCGGGCATTTTGCGGACTGCAGGTAAGCGCGTGACCGAAACGCCAAAATGGATCGCAAGCTATCGCGCGCAGGTTGAGTTCGGACCGGTTGAGCTGGGCCTTCAGGTTAAATATGTCTCGGATCGTTTTGCGACCGACTTGAACGACGTGAAATCAAGCAGCTACACAACTGCCGACCTTGATGCTCGTGTCGGCCTTCAAGATCTCGGTCTTGAAAAGACTTGGTTCCAGTTGAACGTATATAATCTGTTTGATCGGTTCTATTTCGGTAATATTGGAACCCAGATTGCCGCTCCGCCAAATCCCGGTGGTGCACAGCCTAACTTCTCGGTCGGAGCACCGCGGACGATTTCGGGCACAATTCGCGTTAGTTTTTAGTCGTTTTTATCTATCGTTTAAACCAGGGCGGGGCTTCGGCTCCGCCCTTTTTATTTGTAGATGCAGCTATCGAGGCCGTCGCGCTGGACGACGCGGATGCGCGCAGAGATGCTGTTGCCATATCGACGGGTAAACCCACCCACGCCGTTGACCGCCCGCTTCTTAGGTAAGGGCAATATTGCTGCCAACCGCGCCGCCTCGACGCGGCTGAGATTCTTGGCGGATTTCCCGAAATAACGTTGCGCACCCGCTTCGGCGCCATAGGTGCCAATGCCTGTCTCCGCGACGTTTAAATACACTTCCATGATCCGGCGTTTGCCCCAGATTTTCTCGATCAGGAATGTGAAATATACTTCAGGAACTTTGCGCAAATAGCGGGTCCAGCCCGAGCCCTGCCAGAGGAAAACATTTTTTGCAGTCTGCTGGCTGATGGTCGAACCGCCGCGCATGCGGCCACCTTGCTTGTTGCGATTAAGCGCTTTCTCGATAGCGTCGCGGTCGAAACCGTCGTGGCTGCAGAATTTGCCGTCCTCAGCGGCAATGACGGCGCGTACAAGATTTGGAGAAATCTCAGAAAGCGGGGTCCAGTCGCGTTTGGCGCCGTTGCTGTCGAACAACATAGTCAACGTTGTAGGAACCGGAGCGACCGCATAAATCGCAGTCAACGCGATGCTCCCGCCTACAAAATAAAGTCCCGCCTTAATCGTGGAGCGAAAAAAACGGGCGGAAAGCGAACGCTTGGTTTTTGTCATGGACAAAAACTAGCGCAGTGCCTTTCGCCCGTCACCTATTTTTCAGCTATTTAAACAGCCAGAAGAAGTCGCTTTTCACCAGCGATGCGCAACATTGCCTTTTGCAGCTTTTCAAAAGCACGCACTTCAATCTGGCGCACACGCTCACGGCTAACACTGTAGGTCTGGCTCAGCTCTTCAAGCGTCTGGGGCTCTTCGATCAAGCGCCGTTGAGTCAGGATATGCTTTTCGCGTTCGTTCAAGCTGTCCATCGCTTCCGACAACAATGCATGGCGCATGTCGCCTTCCTGCGCATCGGCAACGCGCTCATCCTGCAAGGGCGTATCATCGACAAGCCAATCCTGCCACTGACCGTCACCATCTTCGCGCATCGGCACGTTGAGCGATGTGTCGCCGCCCATTGCCATGCGGCGATTCATGTTGTTCACTTCTTCTTCGGACACACCCAGATCAGTCGCGATCTTGCGCAAAGCTTCCTGGTTCAGATCGCCATCCTCAAACGCCTGCAAGTTGTTTTTCATGCGGCGAAGGTTGAAGAACAGCTTCTTCTGAGCAGCGGTTGTGCCGATTTTTACAAGGCTCCAGCTACGCAGGATAAACTCCTGCATTGACGCACGAATCCACCACATCGCGTAAGTCGCGAGGCGGAAACCGCGGTCGGGATCGAATTTTTTTACGCCCTGCATCAATCCGATATTGCCTTCGGAAATCAACTCGGACACCGGCAAGCCGTAGCCGCGATAGCCCATTGCGATTTTAGATACGAGGCGTAGGTGCGACGTCACCAGCTGCTCGGCAGCTTTCGTGTCACCATGTTCCTGAAAGCGTTTGGCGAGCATATATTCTTGCTCTGGCTTCAGGACCGGAAATTTCCGGATCTCACTTAAATATCTATTAAGGCTCGCGTCCCCTCCAAGAGCAGGAATTGTAGCCGGAACATTCTTTTTAACAGACATGTCTTCCTCTTTCATTTTGCGTACCGCCGGGCCTCATCAAGCACCCGATGGCAAAGCGTTCCCTTCGAAACTCCTATAATTGAAGCTGAGTTAACAGAAGCTGCATGTCTTCTGGAATACCGCATTCAAACCGTAAAGCTTCGCCGGTGACAGGATGAATAAACCCCAACGATGCCGCATGCAAGGCCTGCCTATCGAATTTGGCTTGATCCGGTCCAATTCTGTAATGGTTTTGTCGATTAGAATAAACGCTATCCCCAATGAGCGGATGGCCAATATGTGCCATATGCACGCGGACCTGATGCGTGCGGCCTGTCTCTAAGGTGCATTCCACCAATGCGGTTTTGGCAAAGGCTTTGGCCATACGGTAATGGGTCACGGCATGACGGCCTTTTCCCTCCGGCAACACCGCCATTTTTTTTCTGTTTGTGGTCGATCGCCCTATTTGCGTGCGCACCGTGCCAGCAGGCGGAGCCGGGACGCCGCTGACCAAGGCAATGTATTTACGTTCGATGTCGTGCGCTGCGAAGAGTTTTGCCAGGCCTTCATGGGCGGCATCGCTTTTTGCCACCACCAAAAGCCCCGAGGTGTCCTTGTCGATGCGGTGAACGATCCCGGGGCGTTGCACACCGCCAATACCTGACAACTTGCCATGGCAGTGATGTAGGAGCGCGTTTACCAGCGTTCCATCGCTATGCCCTGCGGCGGGATGAACAACGAGACCTGCCGGCTTGTTGACTACGATCAAATGCGGGTCTTCGAAAACTATGTCCAACGCAATATCCTGCGCTGCAGCCCTGTCCGGTCTTGGTGAAGGCACGCAAAGTTCAAAGCTGTGGCCCGTCATTTTCTTGCTGGCAGCGTCCGCGAAGCGCTCGCCGTTGATCCGCAAGGCAGCATCGGCGATCAGCGCCTGAATACGTGCGCGCGAAAATTGCGGCAACGCAGCCGCAAGGGCGCTGTCCAGTCGTCCTTCGCCTAACACACCTGTAAATGTGGTATTTTCTTCAACCATCGCATAGACATGGGTGATGGAACTGCATTTATCAAGCAATGACCAGCAACAACTACTTTGCTGGGCGGAAGCGGCCGGCGCGCGTGAATGCTGTGGCTTGCTTCGGGGACGAGGCAACCGGGTGAACGCGGTCGAATTGACGCGGAATGTCGCCGTCGACCCCACCCGGCATTTTGAATTGGATCCCGCCGCGCTCGTTGGAGTCCATAAAGACATAAGAGCAGGGGGTCTGCCTCTACTTGGATATTTCCACTCTCACCCCAACGGACTTGCAGAACCATCTGTGATTGATGTGGCACAAGCGCCGCCTGACAAGCTTTTCTGGCTAATTATCGCCAAACATATTGTCACAGCGTGGCAACCCGTAGTGACCGACGCTCGGGTGACCGGATTTACGCGTGCTACGTTGATACTGGAGGGTTGAAACACCTGCCAACTCAGTCCATGAGCCCCATCAGCACGTCCGTTACCTTCAGGAAATGTTTTTAATGTCCGAGACTGAAATTGATTTTGCGAGCTTGCTTTGTTCGCGCCTATGCCACGATCTTTTGAGTCCAGTGGGTGCCATGAACAATGGTCTTGAGCTGTTGGCAGACGAACATGATCCGGAAATGCGGAAGCGCTGTATGGATTTGCTCGCCGAAAGCGCAAAGGCGGCCGCGGACAAGCTGAAATTTTTTCGATTGGCGTTCGGTGCAGCTGGCGGTTTCGGCACGGAAGTCGATCCGAAGGAAGCACGGATGGTAATTGAACCTCTGGTGACCTCAAGCGGTCGCACGGTGCTTGAATGGGCGGTTCCTGCCCAATTGATGCCAAAGCGGGCTGTCAAAATCCTGTTGAATCTTGTCCTATTGGCGAACGAAGCGTTGGTGCGCGGCGGAACGCTATTTGTCGGCGCTGAGTCGCGCGCGGGAGAGCAGGAAATTGTCATTAGAGCGAGCGGCCCCAAAATCGTCATGGATCCGGCCATCAGACTTGCTCTGACCGGCCAAATAGATCCAGCCGTCGTCGACTCTCGGACAGCGGCTGCGTGGATGGCTTATACGCTGGCGCTTAAGGGCGGAGGCATGATTCAAATGGCGGAACCCGATGCGGAGCATCTGGTGATTGGAGCAGTCGTCCGTAGTTAGTAAAAAGGCCATCTCAACGTCTTTTTAACCATATGTCTCCAACAGTCTGCGCCTCTAGTTGAGGGCGGAATCAATGGACGACTTGTTGGACGACTTTATCGCGGAAACGCGTGAGACGCTCGAATCTCTGGCAAACCAGCTCGTAGAGTGGGAACGCAGCCCCGAAGATCGGGGACTGCTTGATAGCGCCTTTCGTTTTGTTCACACGGTAAAGGGAAGTTGCGGCTTCCTTGAATTGCCGCGGTTGTTACGCCTTAGCCATGCAGCCGAAGATGTATTAACAGCTGCGCGGGCGGGCGATGTTACTGTGTCAACAGAACTGGTCTCATCGACACTCGCGATTATTGACCGGATCGCGGCGCTGACTGAAGCCCTGGAAACGGGCGTAGCGATTTTTGACAATGATGGTGACCTCATTGATGCGATGCTGGCACATTTGGACCAGGGTGATGAGATTGTTCCCGATGTAGCGCACATACCAGCTACAAGGGAAACGCTTGATGAGCCCGATATTGGCGAACGCGCTATACCCGGGAAGTCGCGCACTGTTCGTGTGTCGTTATCGCTTCTTGATAAATTGATGAGCGGCGTGTCAGACATGGTGCTCGCCCGCAACGAAGTGTCACGGCAATTGCGAAAAACGGGAACCAATGGCGATCTGGAGCTGTCCTTTGCGCGTCTGTCGGCATCGGTGGCAGAATTGCGTGATGCCGTCGGCATGATGCGTATGCAGCATATTGATAAGCTGTTTTCATCGCTTCCTCGGCTCGTGCGTGATCTTTCAATTGAGCTCGGCAAGCAGATTGAATTGCGCATTGTGGGTAGTGAAGTTGAAGTTGACCGCGAGATGGTAGAAGCATTGCGCGACCCGCTTACGCATATTTTGCGGAATGCCGCTGATCATGGCATTGAATCTGCCGAAGAACGACGTACCGCGGGCAAAAGCGCGACGGGCCACATATCGGTTTCGGCTCGCCAATCCGGCAACCAGATATTGATCGAGATTGTCGATGACGGCCGTGGCATAAATATGGAAAAGCTGGGAATGCGGGCCATTGCGGCAAAAGCTGTAACAATGGCAGAATGGCAGCAGATGTCAGTCCGCGCCCAGTTGAATCTTATTTTCACGCCTGGCCTTTCAACTGCGGATAAAGTGACCTCGATTTCGGGTCGGGGCGTGGGCATGGATGTGGTGCGGAGCAATCTGCAGGCCATTAGCGGCACGATCGAACTCGAGAACCACGAAGGCCACGGTCTAAAAATAGTTTTGCGGTTGCCCCTTACGCTCTCGATTATCGCTGGTTTGTCCGTCCGGGCAGGGGACCAGATATTCGGAATCGCGCGCAGTTCAGTCGTTGAAATGCTGTCAGTTTCAAATGGCAATGTGAAATTCGAAGAACTGGGCGGCCAAAAAATCGTGTCTATTCGCGGTCGGCGGTACCCGTATCGGGCGCTCGAGGATGTTCTGGGCATCACAGCAGGCGGGGCTGCGCTGGGTGAAAGCCGCACGCTGATCGTCGTTCGGCCCGCAGTGGGCAGCACAATCGTACTCGAGGTGGCGGCGGTCATCGACAATGAGGAGTTAGTGGTAAAACCAGGTGCACCACTCGTGATGGCGAACGGACTATTTGCCGGGACTTCGCTGCCTGATAATGGTCGCCCCATGCTTTTGCTCGACGCAAGCGGCATAGCGGCAGCGATGGGGCTTGCTGCTATCCAGCCTGACGAGATCGGTCCTGCGAGCTTCACTGAGGAAGCAGCAGTCAGAGGTCCGTCTGCCTTGCTTTTCATTGCAACCGATGGCCGAAAACAGGCAATACGCTTATCCGCTATCGACCGTATGGAAGACGTTGACGTCGCCCAGATCCAGTTCGTTGGGGGCAGAACGCGTGTTTCCATTGACGGCAAGCTATACGATTTGTGGGAATGCGATGAAAAACCACATGACGGATTTTTAAATGTTCTGAAGCTGAGTGACGGCGAAAGCTGCTGCTATCTCGCAGTACGCGAGGTGCTCGATATATTCAGTATCTCAGGCGACATTGTTGCAAGTGCGCAGCCTGAATTGCATGAAGGTGTCGTCACTGTTTTTGGTGAAGCAGTCGAACTGCGAAACATGTTTGCCTTTTTCGAAACATCCGACAGACGCCGCAGGAACAGGGGCGCAGCACCGCTTTGCTTCATCGCCTGTGAGGAAAACAGCCAGTGGGAGCGCACTATCTTGGCGCCATTGCTGACAGCGTCTGGCTATAATGTCAGTTTTGACTGTGCTGACGAAACTGATGCCGCGATTGTTTTACATCGCGACAGTACGAAGGCCGCCGATGCCTCAGACGATCCCCGGATATTACACCTCCGGGATTCACGTCTCGGCACGCATGACAGCCGACCGAGCGTGTATAGATATGACCGCATTGGGCTGCTTTCAGCCATTGAAGCGAAATTGGCGGTGAACGCATGACCAATGCTTTGTACCTCGTTGCTGACCTCGCTGGCTCCCGCGTTGCCATAGAAAGTGGCCTCGTCGAATCGGTCGTACACGTGCCCGAGATCGTCCCCGCACCCATGAGCGATCCTTCAATTGCAGGGATATTTGCGCTGCGAAGCCGCGTACTGACTTTGATTGATACGCAATATCTTATAACAGGGATACAGCAGCGTCCGGAAAAAGGCGCGCTGTCGGTCGTCACTGAAATTGCCGGCCATCAATATGGGCTTTTGGTTGATAAAGTTCATGATGTCGTCGCGATCGACACGCAGCAAGCAGAAACCTCCATCACAGCACCTGCCGTCTGGGCGCGATACGTTGAGCATATATCGAGCATTGATGGCTCGCTGGTCATGATATTGAACACAGCTGCTCTAGTCGCCGGGCAAGTTACTTCAGTCGAATAATTCGGCTTGGCTGGGCCTGTCATTAACGTGTCGATAATAACAGCACGATACTGTGTCCAACTCGGATACAATAATGGGTGAGAGCACATGAAGTCCTGTTTGATCGTTGATGACAGCAAGGTCATTCGCAAGGTTGCACGCCATATTCTGGAAACCATGAAGTTTTCTGTTTCCGAAGCAGCGGATGGGCAGGAAGCTCTCGAACATGTCACGCACGAAAAGCCTGATGTGATTTTACTGGACTGGAATATGCCAGTCATGAGCGGAATGGATTTCTTGCGCGCTTACCGCTCCACGATTGAAACACCGTCTGCAAAGGTAATTTTCTGCACCACTGAAAACGGCATTGCCCATATTCAGGCGGCCATCGAGGCGGGTGCCGACGAATATGTCATGAAGCCCTTTGACCGCGAGACGCTTGAGTCAAAATTGCAAATCGTTGGTTGCCTGTAATTCACCGATGATATCCGCGCTGCACACGATAGACGCCCCTCCGTCCAAACCGGCATTGGCACCCATCAGGGTCATGCTCGTCGACGACAGCATTGTTGCGCGTTCGATATTCGCGCGGGTTCTGGGTGACCAGCCTGGGATTGAAATTTTGTGCGAGGCCACCGATGCCGAAAGTGCGGTTGCCTTTTTGGATGATATTGTAGTCGATATCATCTTGCTCGATATTGAAATGCCAAAACGATCTGGTCTTGATGCGCTCCCGGATATCATCGCCAACGCCAGTGGCGCGCGCATATTGGTCGTTTCCGCCTTTGCCGAAGAAAATGGGCCCGCTGCACTTCAGGCACTGTCAAATGGAGCGTGTGATACTCTGGCAAAGCCCGGTCGAGCGGGATTTTCCGGTCGCTTTACCGAAATATTGGTCGACAAGGTTATGCGACTTGGACGGGCGGCAGATGACACGAATGAAATTCCTGTTGTCACTCGACCGGTGCTGGACGCAGGCGCAATTTCGAAGCCGCGCTGCATCGCCATCGGTTCGTCCACTGGCGGCATTCCAGCAATTCATACCCTTTTGCGCAATCTTGATCCAAACCTTGATTGCCCGATATTCATCACGCAACATTTGCCGGCTGCATTTATGACATTTTTTGCGCGCCAATTGGGGGGCTTAACCCCGCGCACGGTCAAGGTTGCTGAGGTAGGTGAACGCGTCAAACCCGGGCATATCTATGTCGCACCTGGACATGCGCATTTGATTTGCAGAGCGGAGCGGAATGACGTGGTTATTGACCATCAGTCAAGCTACGCTGGTAGCCGTTATTGCCCGTCAGTCGACGCGATGCTCGAATCTGTAGCATGCATATATGGACGGGACGCCTTAGCCATCATCCTTAGCGGTATGGGCAATGACGGGTTGAATGGCGCAAGGGTGATGCGGCTACAAAACGCGCCTGTTCTGGTGCAGGATATGCAGAGTTCCGTCGTTTGGGGAATGCCTGGTGCCATTGCGAAGGAAGGACTGGCCACGGCCATTTTACCTGCAGAGCAGATTTCAGATTTGTTAGGCGACATGGCAACGTTGTCATGAACAGTGCAGAAGCAAAAGCTTACAGCATTCTTTCCGACATATTAGAAAAGCACACTGGACAAACAGTATTGGCAAACCGGCATTGGCGGATCGATATGGCGCTAAAGCCATTGATGCGCCAAAACTCCATACCGGATCTTCAAACGCTTGCCGCGCTTATCGAAATTGAAGCAGACTCGAAACTGACCCGTGCCTGTGTGGATGCCATGGTCAATAATGAAACCAGTTTTTTCCGCGACCAACCCAATTTTGCCTTACTTACCGGGCCCGTATTGGACAATATTCGCGAGCACCGCATGGACAGCAAGCGATTGCGAATCTGGTCTGCAGCGTGTTCGACGGGGCAGGAACCTTACTCGCTGGCAATTTCCATTCTGGAAAACGCTGATAAATGGCGGGGCTGGACAATCCAGATTTTGGCAACTGACGTCTCCTCCGCGGCCTTGGCGCAAGCGCGCGAAGGGCGATATTCGCAGTTCGAAATCCAGCGTGGTTTGCCCGTGATGCAGATGCTTCGCCATTTTGAACAGCGCGGCGACGAGTGGATCGCCAAGGACGCTCTTCGCAAAATGGTCACATTCACTGAACATAATATGTTGACCCCGGCCAGACATTTTGGTCGTTTCGACGTCATTTGTTGTCGCAATGTGTTGATGTATCTCAGCGATGATAAAAGGTCCAAAATTCTGGAGACCATTGCGCCGTTATTAGAACAAGACGGCCTGTTGATGCTCGGAGCAGCAGAAACAGTAATCGGTCAAACACAGAAATTTCAATCGAGTAAAGAATTTCGCGGATTTTATGAAACCGCACTCGTGGTAGAAGGATCGAGAGAAGCCGCGCAATCACTGGCGGGGTGATATTGCGTGTGACATTCTATTTTCCTATGGTCCGTCCATGACCATGATCTGGAATCCATCGCCCAACTTTGGCGAACGCACATTGCCTGTCACCATGCTGGTCCTGCATTATACCGGGATGCAAACCGGCGCGGCTGCGATTGATTGGCTTGCCAACCCGGAGTCCAAGGTTTCAGCACATTATGTAGTCGATGAAGACGGCCAGCTGGTACATATGGTGCGTGAAGAGCAAAGGGCCCAACATGCCGGTCTTTCGTACTGGCGCGGTGTCATGGATTGTAACAGCGCAAGTATCGGTATCGAGATCGTTAATCCCGGGCACGAATTTGGCTATCGTCCTTTCCCGGAAGCACAAATGGATACAGTAACGCTTCTGGTTGCAGAATTGGTCCGTACGTACGGCATTGAGCCACGAAATGTGGTTGGGCACAGCGACGTGGCACCGACCCGCAAAGAAGATCCGGGCGAGCTTTTCGACTGGGAGCGGCTTGCAAAATTGGGACTCGTCGTCCCGCGTCCAAAAGCGAATTTGGTGGACCCTGGTTGGCCTGATGCTGCCTTCATTCTCGCGCTCGAACGTTATGGCTACGGCATTTCAGATGGACGCGCCGCCACTATCGCGTTTCAGCGCCGGTTCCGTCCTGAAAATATTGACGGTGTGATCGATGGTGAATGCCGCGCGATTCTGCTCAGCTTGCTCTTGGAGTATGAGGGCGGACCTGCTATCTGAACGTCGCCAGAGGGTTGGGCGACCGCCGCTTAGTGGGTAACTGCTAAGGGGAGGAAAGTCCGGGCTCCAGCGAGGAACGGTGCCGGATAACGTCCGGCGAAAGCGATTTCAGGGAAAGTGCCACAGAAAATAGTCCACCGCATTTCGATGCGGCCAGGTCGAAACGGTGCGGTAAGAGCGCACCGCGTTGCTGGTAACAGAAACGGCAAGGCAAACCCCACCGGGAGCAAAACCGAATAGGGGCGGCATATGGCATCCTCCTGCCAGTCGCCCGGGTTGGTTGCA
>JANMJX010000054.1:0-2353 GCA_031371575.1 Sphingomonadales bacterium | reverse complement strand
ACCAATCTGCTTCAGCTAATAGCAAAGAGCAACTGTGTATACCAACCGCAACAGGGAACGAGTTAAATCCCGCGGGGCATGGAGCAGACAAAAAGTCATGATTGAAAACCAGAAATTCCGCCCCGCACAGGTCATTGGTCCGTTGGGTGAGCCACTGACTCTTGACAGTTTGCCACCTCCCGGCACGACTCGATGGGTTGTTCGCCGCAAGGCGGAGGTCGTGGCTGCCGTCAATGGCGGACTGCTGACAATCAACGATGTGTGCGAACGCTACGATCTCACGCTTGAAGAATTTGCCTCATGGCAGCGCGCAGTTGACCGCTCTGGCATGCCGGGCCTGCGAGTGACGCGTATTCAGCATTATCGCGACCTGTACGAGCGCCAGCAAAAATATTAAACGCTAATGCTCAAGAGCATGCATGTAAAAGCCCCGCCTCGTGCGGGGTTTTTCTCGTTCAAGTTCCATTTTTTAACAAACTTTGAATTTAGGATGCTGGCGACTGGCAATTTCTCCGCGTCATAGTACAATATGTACGCGCTGGGCGTCGCCCGATAGCATAGAGGAGGAACAACATGGGTTGGATTGTTGCAATTATCGTCGGCGGCATTGCAGGATGGCTGGCAAGTAAGGTCATGGGTCGTGACGCTTCTATGGGTATCATCGCCAATGTCGTCGCTGGATGTGTAGGCTCCGTCGTCGGCAACTTCATCGCCAATCGGTTTGGCATCATGGGCAGCGTAAAGGAGTTTTCGCTTACAGGGCTGCTCGTGGCATTTTTTGGCGCGGTCATCGTACTGGCCATCCTCAACCTCATTCAACGCGGCCGTGTGCGATAAACCATTCTGTTTTAGGACTAAACAAGGCCGCGCGGAACCGTTCTGTGTGGCTTTTTTGTACGTGCCGTTCGTCGAATCGTGTAAGGCGTCAGTCTTTATTGTTACACGCTAACGATTCAGTTATTCTACAGCGGACCATGCGTTTGACCCTGAGATATTCTGCGCCTTGCGGCCAGTGACTTATTAGGGTAATACAGCGCCATTATAAACAAGGGGAGCGTGCGAACTTCCCCGAGACTGAATTTGGAACCCCGGAATGAATTACGAAACTACAATGGGCGCCACGCTGAATGGCGAAGTTCTGCAGGACAATGCCGATCGCAATCGTCGCCGGATAATAATCGCGGCGGTGATCGTCGCAATTTTGGTCGTAGCCGGCGGTGCCTATTATTTCTTCGGTGCCAAATCAGAAACTGCAGCTTCCACCGAGTCCGAAAAGGCAGATCAGGCGCAGACCGTTACTGTGGTTGCACCCGGCCGCGACACAGTTGTCCGCGCCATCAACGCCACCGGCACTTTGGCAGCGCGACGTGAAATTCCCGTTGGCGTTGTCGGCGAAGGCGGCCGCGTGCTTCAGGTTTATGTCGATGCAGGTGACTGGGTCAATCAGGGCGACGTACTTGTCAGCGTGGACCGTTCGGTTCAAACCCAGCAAGCAGCTGCGCTTGAGGCGCAAATTGGCGTTGCCCGCGCTGACCTTCAACTGGCACAGAATGAACTTGACCGGGCGATGCAACTGGTCGACCGCGGTTTTATTTCCAAGGCTGATGTTGACCGCAAGACCGCAACCCGTGACGCTGCACGCGCCCGCGTTAAAGTGGCTGATGCGCAGCTTGGTGAAACCCGTGCCCGCAATGCGAGGCTTGATGTGCGCGCGCCTGTTTCGGGTTATGTGCTTGAGCGCAATGTTGAAACCGGACAGACCGTATCAGCAGGCAGCGGCATATTGTTCCGCATTGCCAAGGATGGCCAGCTTGAGCTTCAGGCAAAGCTGAGCGAAGATGACCTTGCTCAGATCTCCGTTGGAATTCCGGCGGCAGTAACCCCCGTTGGCACAGACAGGGTGTTCAATGGCAATATCTGGCAGATCGCCCCCATGATTGACTCGCAGAGCCGGCAAGGTGTTGCGCGCGTCGCATTGCCATTCGACAAGGCACTGCGCCCCGGTGGCTTTGCCTCGGTGGAAATCAAGTCCGGCGCCATGACCGCCCCTGTTCTACCTGAATCCGCCATTCAAACTGGCCGCGATGGCAGCTTTGTCTACATTGTTGGCAAGGACAACAAGGTGAAGCAGCGTCCTGTCAAGGTTGGCTCCGTGACCGCGCAGGGGCTGATCATCGAACAAGGCCTCGATGGCACGGAACGCGTTGTTCTCTATGCTGGTGGCTTCCTTAATCCGGACGAGACGATTAATCCCAAGCTTCTGAAAAAGCAGTGATTTTGGGACATTCGGGATATAAAACATGAATTTAAATAATATTTCTGCATGGTCCATTCGCAACCCGGTGGTGCCGAT
>JANMJX010000017.1:0-18791 GCA_031371575.1 Sphingomonadales bacterium | reverse complement strand
CCGCGCTGAAGGCCAATGGTTTTGGCATCCAGATCGGCGCGGTCGAAGCGAAGCGCTACTTCGGTATCAAGGTCACCAAAGGAAAATTCCTGAAGCGTGAAGATGCCCAAAGCTCTGGTTGCCGTGGGTGGGACAAATGCCTCAGCGCCAATCGCGTCGAAATCGCGGGTGAGATATTGCAGCCCCGATGCGCCGCGCCAGCCATTGCGGTCATTTTGGGTCAGCTCGGCGCGGGTTTCAATTGCCTTGCTCAGGAACAGGGTACCGGCTTGTCCGCGGTCCACCTCGACATGGCGGTAATCGGCATAGCCTGAACGGACGCGCAACTTGTCGAACAACCCATCACCCAGTTCGAGCTCGCCGCGAAGGTCAAAACGATATTGGCGAAGGTCGATGGCAACACCGCCAGCGGCGGGTGCAGCTCCAAGCTCTGGACGCTCGGCAATGCCGTAGTTCGTGTCAAAGACATTGAACGACACACCCAGATTTCCGCCGGTATCGATAAAGGCAGCACCTGCGCCAGCGCTCCAGGTCTTGACGCCGCTATTTGGAAGACGACCACGGGTGTTTGCCAAATCGCGGGCAAAACCGGCCTCTGCCAAGTTGCCAAGAGCCTGCTGCTGCGTAGCAAAACCGAGCGCTTCGGCACGCGCAGGGCGCGAAAGCAGATAGCCACCAATGCGCAGATCGTCGCTTTTGCGGTAGCTCGCATCGGTGTGGACAACGAACCGATCGCCGAAGGGAACATCGACCGAAGCGCCGCCCGCATATTCGTTCGAAGCGGTCGAATAGCTTGCAAGCGCGTCGACATGCACTGGCTCGTCCGGCACCGAACGGGGAATGCGCTTGTCAATTACGTTGACTGCGCCACCCACGGCCGAGCCGCCGAACAGCAGCACTGCTGGGCCCCGGAGAACCTCGATCCGCTCGGTTGTCAGCGCATCGATCGTCACCGCATGGTCCGCCGATGTATTCGAGGCGTCGATATTGCCAATGCCATCGGTCAGCACCGCAACGCGATTGCCCTGGAACCCGCGCAACACGGGGCGTGATGCACCAGGCGCAAAGCTTGTCGCCGAAACGCCGGGCAATTGAGTCAGCACGTCACCGATCTGCGCGCGCGTTTTATCTGCAAGGATTTCGCCGCTGACGGTTGACGTGCCGGAAAGAATATCGAGCCGTTCGACATAAGGTGCGGTGACGACAATTTCGTCGGTTTCGTGGAAATCATCGGCCTGGGCATTACCGCTTTTTGGAGTCGTCACATCTTTCTGGGCATAAGCCGGCATAGCCAAAGCCAGCGATAAGGCGGCAATGCTCACGGGGAGGGCGCGATAGGAACTGGATTTCATAAAGCTGGTGTCATTCCAAATTGGTTGCGTTGCGAACGCCGTCATTAGTCTCGATGTAATAGTATAACAATACCCAATCGATTTTTTACGGCCATTCGCTGATTTCGGGGATTCAGCGCACCTGCTTTTACGGGGTGGCACGCCAGACTTGCTTGCGATTGACCATGAACACGCCTAGCTGTCAGCATTATGGATATGCGCGCATCGACACTGGATTTGATTGGCAACACCCCGCTCGTTCGTCTGAAAGGGCCAAGCGAGGCGGTCGGATCTGATATTTTCGGCAAATGCGAATATGTAAATCCCGGCGCCTCGGTAAAGGATCGCGCGGCTTTGTATATCGTGCGCGATGCCGAGCAGCAGGGGCAGTTAAAGCCCGGTGGCACAATCGTTGAAGGCACCGCCGGCAACACCGGCATTGGCCTCGCGCTCGTCGCCAATGCGCTTGGTTACAAGACGATCATCGTCATGCCTGAAACGCAAAGTCAGGAGAAAAAGGACACGTTGCGCGCGCTTGGCGCACAGCTCGTGCTGGTGCCTGCCGCGCCTTATTCGAACCCCGGCCATTTTGTGCACACCTCGCGGCGCCTGGCCGAGGAAACGGAGAATGCGGTTTGGGCGAACCAGTTCGACAATATCGCCAACCGCCGTGCGCATATCGAAACCACGGCCGAGGAAATCTGGGCGCAGATGGAAGGCAATATTGACGGCTTTGTGTGCGCCGCCGGGACCGGCGGAACCATCGCTGGCGTTGGCCTTGGCTTGAAGGCGAAGGATGATCGGGTGACGATTGCGCTGGCGGATCCGCATGGCGCATCCTTGTACAATTATTATGCGTGCGGCGAACTGAGCTCCGAAGGCAGCTCAGTTGCCGAGGGCATCGGGCAGGGCAGGATTACGGCCAATCTCGACGGCGCGCCCATCGACACCCAGTTTCGCATTTCGGATGAAGAGGGTCTGGTCTGGGTCGAGCGGCTGCTGGCGGAGGAGGGGCTTTGCCTTGGACTGTCGTCGGGGATCAACGTTGCCGGCGCGGTCGCGCTCGCGAAGCAATTGGGCCCAGGCAAGCGCATTGTTACGATATTGTGCGACACTGGCTTTCGCTATTTGTCGACGCTCTATAATCCTGCGTGGATGCGCAGCAAAAACCTGCCCGCTATGCCTTGGCAACGCGAAAGCTAAGCGCAATATCGGGTTCGTCGTTTCGGGAGAAAGCAGATGGTCGAACAAAGGCAATCCGCCGTTCAACGTATTCAGGTCGGCGTCATCGGTCTGGTTGTTGTGCTGCTATTCGTCACGCTGGCCAACATGGTTCTTGACCGGGTGAGCAGCGGTTCGCAAGGCGCTGGATTGCCGGGCGCTGCGCCGATTGCGACAGGCGGTGAGGCCACGCCGGACGAGCCTTTGGCAGAGCTGGGCGTGACACCAGTAGCGAAGGACGATGAATCGCGGCGATCAAACGAGGCCGCAAAGCCCCAGCGGTCATCCGCGCCCGCACCGCAGCGGTAATCATGCAATGACCGATTTGCTTGCCCGTTTCGGGGGCCGTCGGCGGCTGGGCATTGCGCTGCTGCTGTTGGCAATGTTCTGCGTACTGGTCGCGAGCTATATATCAATGCGTTCGCAGGACATTCGGCCCAAGCCGGTTTTGCTGATGATGACCACGCTGCCGCTTCAATGGAGTGAAGGCGGCATCGAGGCTGAGCTTGCTGAGGACGCAGCGCCGCACCCCGCCTTTGCGCATTTGCGCCGGCAATATGATGTGCAGCCAATTGATGATCTTCGGACATTACCCGCAAATCCTCGGCAGATGCTGCTGCTTGCGCAACCCCGGGCATTGCAGCCGTCAGAGCTGGTGCGGCTCGACGATTGGGTCCGCGCCGGTGGTCAACTGCTGATACTGGCTGACCCCGCCTTGCAATGGGGCAGCCTCTACCCGCTGGGTGACAAGCGCCGGCCGCTGTTCACGACCATGCTCTCGCCCCTGTTTACGCATTGGGGGCTTGAGCTTGTCCTGCCCATGACCGACGAAAAGCCGATGGCAGTCCGCAAGATTGGACCATTTCATATCCGCACGCAGACGCCTGGTGAATGGTTGCCCAGAAAAGCTGCGAGCACGACATCCTGCGACATATTTGCGCAAGGGCTGGCTGCGGATTGCCCCCTTGGCAAGGGTCGGGCGCTGCTTGTGGCCGACGCGGACATGCTCGACACGCGCTATTGGGAAGGCCGGGGGATGCGGATGGTCACAGGTGGGGATGAATTTGCCAATATGGATTGGATTGAATCGCTGCTGGCCGCGTTGAAAAACGGCAAAAGCGCGCACGGGGATTTTGTGGGAAAATGAGGAACTATGTGGTGTTCATTAGAGAAATCGGCCCAAAAGTGGTCGATTCATGCAGCGTATTTGTCGACACCGATTATACGTGGTGCATAATATATTTTGGAGGGGCAGAAAAATGCGCATAAATTCAGCATTTTCCCTATTTGATATATAGTAATTCCACAAAATCCCTCTTTTCATCCACGAAATCCCTGTTATACATAATCTTCAAGGGGTGGATTCCTGATTCTATCGGTCGTTTCAACGTCCGCACGGCGAAGTGCTTCGCCGTGATCGGTGATCTGCGCCTACTTCGAGGGGGGTGTTCACACAGTGTCAGCTTTGGTGGTCTATGCAGGTTCGGGGGTGTCGAATGTCGACGCCAAAGGCCGCACGACCATTCCTGCCGAGCTGCGTGACAGTGTCCAGCAATCGAGTGGCAGCAACAATGTCTGCATTTCACGCCATTCCAGCCTTCCTTGCCTGATCGGCTTTGGCGGTTCAGAGCGCCTCAAGCTGCGTGCCGATATCGAGGCGCAATGGCAAAGCGCGGTTAACCGCGGCACCGACTTCGACCGCGAACTGGCCGGTGTCTCCGCCTCATCCATTTTCGAGACCGCGTTTGAAGCCAGCGGCCGCTTCGTCCTTTCGCCCATGCTCAAGCATTTCGGCCGCATCGATGACCGCGCCTTCTTCTTTGGTGCGACGACGCACTTCATGCTGTGGAACCCCGACGTCTTCCTCAAGGAAGCGCCCGCAGCCTTCAATCCAGTCAAGGACGAGCTGAACTATTGGCTGTCCCAGGGCAGGCGCGACAAATGAGTGCGCTCGCCCCCCATATTCCAGTCTTACTGGATGAAGTGATTCACGCTCTGGCCATCACCCCTGGCGCTGAGATTGTGGATGGCACCTTTGGTGCAGGTGGATACAGCCAAGCGATACTGGCTGGCGGTGCGCGCGTTTACGCGTTCGACCGCGATCCCGATGCACTACAAGAAGGTGTGGACCTTGCAGGCCGCAGTGAAGGTGCCTTGCGCCTTTACTCGGCCTGTTTTTCTAACATGGACAATGTCCTGATCGCTGATGGCATAGCATCGGTGGACGGCGTTGTGCTCGACATTGGCGTTTCGTCAATGCAACTTGACCGTGCCGAACGCGGCTTTTCGTTTCAAAAAGACGGCCCGCTCGATATGCGCATGGGGCAGGACGGCATGACCGCCGCTGACTTTGTCAACGAAGCCGAAGAAGCCGACATTGCCGACATCATCTATCGGTATGGCGAAGAGCATCGCTCGCGGCGAATTGCGCGGGCGATCGTTGCTGCCCGTCCCATTGAAACAACAGCGCAACTTGCAGCAGTCGTCCGCAAGGCGGTGGGCCACAAGCCCGGCGCGCCGAAGGACCCCGCAACGCGCGCGTTTCAGGCGATCCGCATTCATGTGAACCGCGAACTCGATGAGCTGACCGACGGCCTTGAAGCTGCCGAACGCATGTTGAAGCCCGGCGGGCGTCTTGCAGTGGTCACCTTTCACAGTCTTGAAGACCGCATCGTGAAGCAATTTCTGCGCCGCCGCAGCGGGGCGGAAGCCGCGGGATCCCGTCATGTGCCAATGGTCGGCAACGATGGACCCGCGCCTACTTTTGACAAGGCTGACAAGGCAATTCGCCCTTCGAACGCCGAACTGACCCGCAACCCGCGGTCGCGGTCAGCAACCTTACGTTCCGCAACCCGCACACATGCACCCGCTTGGGCAACAGGAGGACTGGCAGCATGAGTCTCGCCATGAAAAGACTAAAAAATCTCGGCTGGTTGGCGCTGGTGTTCATGGTGGCGATCCTGTTATATCCTTTGTCGCTCAATGTTGCCGCGACGCACAGCGATCTTGTCTCGGTCGATCGGGATATCCTGGAAACAAAACGCGAAATCAGCTTTCTTCAGGCTGAAATCCGGACCCGTGCAAGCCTTCAGCAGCTTGAGGAGTGGAACGAGCTTCTATACGGCTACCAGCCGCCAACGGCAGAGCAATTTGTCAATGGCGAAGCGGCGCTCGCCGCATTGGCCGGTGACCAGCAACAGACAAAGCCCGTCATGATGGCATCTGCAGACGTTGATAGTTCGCCAAGCGCAAACCAGGCCAATGCAACGCCCACCTTGGAAACTGTCGTGAAAACGTCAGCCGAGATTGCCACGGCTGTTGCCAAACCAATCTTCGCCGAGCCAGCTAAATCATCGACAAAGTCGCCTGAAGCGCCAAAGGTCGAACAGACCCGGACAGAACGCCTGGCACGGATGGACGAAAAGCTTCTGTCCGATGACCTTTTGCGGGATATTTCGGCCAAGGCCGCTAGCGAACGCCGCCGTTAATGTCCCTCCAGATCGCCCGCACCACAACTCGGAAAAGCGGCGTTAACCCCCCGCCATTTGCGGCCCACGGGTTCTGGCGGATGCTTGTCCTGCTGCTGGCGTTCGGCATGTTTGTCATCCTGCTGATCGGGCGCCTTACGACATTGGCACTGTTTGAAAGCTCGCGGGCTTATGGTGCGACAAATACCGATTATGTGCCCGAGCGTGGCGATATCGTCGACCGGAACGGCATCCCGTTGGCGCGCAGCATCTACGGCTATGCCATCTGGGTCAAACCCTCGGAACTTCTGGGGGACCGCAAGCAGCTAGCGACGCAGCTTGCCGCGATATTCCCTGATACGCCTGCCGCCGAATTTTATGCCAAGCTAACCGACGGCAAGGCCGGCTATTTGCGCAAACGCGCGTTGCCGGAAGAAGTCCGGCAGGTGCACAATCTTGGCGAGATCGCCATAGAGTTCCCGCGCGAGGCAACACGGCTTTACCCGCAGCATGACATGGCCGCGCACGTTCTTGGCTTTGTGAACCGCGACGGCAAAGGCGCAATGGGCATGGAACGCGTGATGAATGACTATCTGCGCGATCCAGGAAAACGCGCGGCGCCGTTGAATCTCGCGCTTGATGTCCGCGTCCAGGCGGCGCTTGAAAGCGAACTGGCATCTGGGATGAGCGCGACCGCCGCCAAAGGCGCCGCCGGCGTCATTCTGGATGTGCAAACCGGCGAAGTCATTGCAATGGCAACCTTGCCCTCATTCAATCCCAACCGGCCTTCGTTCGCCAACATCCCTGATCTGGGTCAGAATATCGTCGACGGTCGCTACCCGATTTCGCGGCAGACCAACAATGTTACCAATCGCGTGTATGAATTGGGTTCGACCTTCAAGCCGTTAACTGTGGCCGCTGCGCTGGATGCTGGCACTGTGCGCGACCTTTCGGTGCGCTATGACGCAACCAAGCCGCTTCAAGTGGGCAAGTTCAAAATCCGGGATTCGCATTCCTCGGGCCGCTGGCTCAATACGCCCGAAGCACTTGTCCACAGTTCGAATATCGTCACGGCGCAGATCGCGGACAATTTGGGCGCGCCGCGATTGGACGCCATGTTGCGTACAATGCATTTTAACATGCGCCCTGACATCGAACTGGCGGAAAAATCCATGCCGCTTTATCCCAAGACTTGGGGCCGTCTGACCACCATGACCGTAGGATTTGGGCATGGCATCGCGGTTACGCCCATGCATCTGGCGAGCGCGTATGCCGCGATGGTCAATGGCGGCATCTATCGCCCCGCGACCATGTTCAGGACGAAAACGGGTGCCAAGATACCGGGCAAGCGTGTATTCAGTGCAGCGACAAGCGCACGGATGCGTCAGCTGATGCGCATGATCGTCGTCGACGGCACCGGCACGCAGGCCAATGCCCTTGGATATCGCGTTGGGGGAAAGACTGGCTCAGCAGAAAAACCAGGCGTTGGCGGATATAGCCGGAATCTGGTTGTCTCCACCTTTGCAGCCGCATTCCCGATGGACAACCCGCGTTATGTGGTGGTCGCCATGCTTGACGAACCGCAGGGTACCGAGGCATCGAGCTTTCAGCGAACCGCCGGCTTCACCGCTGCGCCGGTTGTGCGCAAGACGATAACCCGCATTGGGCCGCTGATGGGAATTATACCTGACATGAAACGCGATGTTGATGTATCCGAACTGATGCCTTTATTGTGGAAGGCGAAGGGAGAGCAATAGTGAAGCTCGGGCAATTGGTGCGCGATGCCGATGCGGCATCCGCCGACAGAACAGTCACCGGCTTTGCCATCGACCACAGGAAGATTGCGCCCGGCACCATTTTTGGTGCTTTCGAAGGCGCTGCGTTCAACGGCGAAGATTTTATCGACGCAGCGATTGCCGCTGGCGCGATAGCCATCGTCGCGCGACCAGAGGCGGTGGTGCAGGGTGCCGTGCACATTGCCGATGCCAACCCGCGCAGGGCATTTGCAAACCTAGCGGCACAATATTTCCGTCCCTTTCCCGCACATGTTGCCGCAGTCACGGGCACCAATGGCAAGACATCGACCGCCGAACTCACACGCCAGCTCTGGCGCATGGCGGGCCACAATGCCGCTTCCATTGGAACCTTGGGCATTACCACCGCCAGCGACCAGGCGACGACTGGGCTCACCACCCCTGATATTGTCACCTTTCTCGCCAACATGTCGGGCCTTGCCCGCGAAGGCATCAGCCATGCGATATTCGAGGCTTCAAGCCACGGCCTGTCCCAATATCGCAGCGAAGGCGTGCCCGTTTCGGTTGCTGCCTTCACAAATCTGAGCCGCGACCATCTTGATTATCACGGCACGATGGAAAATTATTTCGAAGCAAAGATGCGCCTGTTTGACGAAGTGGTGGATGCAAATGGCCGCGCGGTTATCTGGGCGGACGACGTCTGGTCGGATCAGGTCATCGCCCGCGCGCGCAAGCGCGACCTTGACCTGATTACGGTAGGCGAGAAGGGCAGGGGCATTCAGCTGCTTTCGCGCGAGGCAACCCAGCTTGGGCAAACGCTGGAGCTGCGCATCCAAGGTGATGTGTACAAGGTCAAGCTGCCGCTGATTGGCGCCTATCAGGCCGCCAACACGCTCGTTGCGGCGGGCGTCGTGATGGCGAGCGGCGGTGATGTCGAAAATCTCCTGTCGCATCTGGCGCGGTTGCAGCCTGTGCGCGGACGTTTGGAACGCGCCGTGATCACAAAAAGCGGCGCGCCGGTCTATGTCGATTATGCCCATACACCCGATGGCCTGCGCGCAGCGATTGCGGCGCTGCGTCCGCACACAAAAGGCAGGCTGATTACGGTATTCGGCGCGGGCGGTGATCGCGACACCGGCAAGCGTCCAGAGATGGGCGCGGTTGCCGTGGCGGATTCGGATATCGTCATTGTTACCGATGACAATCCGCGCAACGAGGATCCAGCGCTGATCCGGGCTGACGTCATGGCAGGTGCACCTGGCGCGCATGAAATCGGTGACCGCCATTATGCGATTGCCTTTGCCATCGAGCATGCTGAGCCCGACGACATCGTGCTCATCGCAGGCAAGGGCCATGAACAAGGACAGATCATCATGGGCCGCGTTCTGCCTTTTGACGATGTCGAAGTCGCGCGGGAATGTGCCGCATGACCCCGTTGTGGACATTTGATGAATTGCTCGCGGCTACTGGCGGTACCGCTTCTGGAACATTCGATGTCACTGGCGTTGCTTTTGACTCGCGTGAAATCGGAAAAGGCGACCTGTTTCTCGCGCTGAAGGGCGCGGAGACCGACGGACATCTGTTCGTGGACAAGGCCTTTGCCAATGGCGCGGCGGGTGCCATCGTCTCGCAGGCCGTGCCTTATCCGCATATCCTGGTCAGCGACACGATGCAGGCGCTTGAGGCACTTGGCCACGCGTCACGCGCGCGCACCAAGGCAAAGATTATCGGCGTTACAGGTTCCGCTGGTAAGACGGGCACGAAAGAGGCGCTTTTTGCATCGCTGGACCGTTATTCGCGTGGCCGTGCCCACCGCTCGGTCAAAAGCTACAACAACCATGTCGGTGTGCCCTTAAGCCTCGCGCGGATGCCTGCGGATTGCGATTTCGGCGGTTTCGAAATGGGCCTGAACCCTGCGGGCGAGATGCGCGCGCTCAGTCATATCGTTCGGCCCGAGGTGGCCATCATCACGACGATCGCGCCAGCGCATATCGAATTTTTCAAGGATGAAAGTGGCATTGCCGACGCCAAGGCCGAGATTTTCGAAGGAATGGTCGAAGGTGGCACCGCGATCATCCCTGCCGACAATGTCCATTATCCCCGCCTGCGCGCGGCAGCAGAACGCTACACCAGCTCGATCCTTTCCTTCGGCTTCAGCGCCGATGCCGATGTCCGCGTGGTGGACCATCTGGCCATCCCCAATAATGGCACGCATATCACGGCTAAGGTCAGTGATGCGATACTGGCCTTCACCTTGTCGCAGCCGGGCGATCACTGGATTTCCAACAGCATGGCGGTTTTGGCCGCAGTTTTGGCGGCAGGGGGCGATCTGGCGTCGGCTGGCCTCGCTATGGCAGAGATGGGCGGCCTTGTCGGTCGCGGCGCGCGGCATGACATTGCCATCGGCGATGGCACGGCGCATCTGATCGATGAAAGCTACAACGCCAACCCGGCCTCCATGGCGGCGACAATCGGGCAATTGGGTTTGTCCAGCAGCGGACGACGCATTGCGGTGCTTGGCGCGATGAAGGAACTGGGCGACAAAAGCGGACATTATCATCGCGCACTTGCCGCGCCTTTGGCAGATGCCAAGGTCGATTTTGCTATCCTTGTCGGTAAAGAGATGGAAATTCTCGCCGAAGGGTTGAAAGCAGGGGTTGAGGGACCGGCGGAATTCGCGCATTGCGCGACCGCACAAGAGGCACTTGCTCTTTTGCAGAATTATCTTTGCGCATCGGACACGGTTTTGGTGAAAGGTTCCAACTCAATGGGACTTTCCACTATCGTCAGCGCGCTGACGGTTGGGAAAAACTGATGCTGTATATTTTGGCCGAATATCTTGGGTTCCCGGGTGTTTTAAACCTGATCCGCTATCTCAGCTTCCGTTCGGGGGCTGCGGTTGCAACCGCATTGGTCATCGGTCTGCTCATTGGACCGCGTTTCATCAGCATGTTGCGCGTGCGCCAGGGCAAGGGCCAACCCATCCGAAGCGACGGGCCGCAGTCGCACCTTGCGAAGGTCGGGACGCCAACTATGGGCGGACTGATGATATTGGTGTCGGTCGGCATTTCAATGTTGCTATGGATGGACCTGGCAAATGTCTATGTCTGGGCCTGTTTGCTGGTCACGGCAGGATTTGGCACAGTCGGCTTTCTCGACGACTATGACAAGGTAAAGAAGCGCAGCCACAAGGGTGTTTCGGGCAAGGTTCGCTTGTTGATGGAGTTTGCGATTGCGGGTGTAGCGGTGTCGCTGATCGTCGCGAAATCGGGCGGCATGCTCTATCTGCCCTTCGTCAATGGACCTGTCGTCGATCTTGGCTGGTGGTATGTACCTTTTGGTGCTTTTGTCATCGTCTCCTTTGGCAATGCCGTGAACCTGACCGATGGCCTCGACGGTCTTGCAACCATGCCAGTCATCATTGCCTCGATCGCGTTCATGCTGATCGTCTACATGGTCGGCAACGCCAAATATGCCGAGTATCTGGGCATCCCCTTTTATCTGGGCGCTGGCGATCTGGCGATGTTGTGCGGGGCAATTGTGGGCGCTGGGCTCGCGTTTCTCTGGTTTAACGCACCGCCTGCCGCCGTCTTCATGGGCGATACCGGAAGCCTCGCCTTGGGCGGGACGCTTGGCGCAATAGCCGTTGTCGCACATCATGAATTCGTGCTGGCGATCATTGGCGGGCTTTTCGTGGTCGAGGCGTTGTCAGTGATCATTCAGGTGTTCTGGTTCAAGCGGACCGGCAAGCGCATCTTCCGCATGGCGCCCATCCACCATCATTTCGAACAGCTCGGCTGGTCAGAGCCAACGGTGGTCATCCGTTTCTGGATCGTGGCCTTCGTGCTCGCGCTTGCAGGGCTCTCGACCCTTAAGCTCAGATGATTAGCACCCCCGCCTTTAAAGACCGGAAGTTTGCAATCCTCGGACTTGCGCGCTCTGGTCTTTCTGCGGCGCATGCGCTGGTGGCGGGCGGCGCGGAAATATTGGCCTGGGACAATGACGAAGGCGCGCGAGCAAAGGTTACGGATATTGCGACGGTGGCTGATCCGTTGCTGAGCGATTTGTCGGGTTATGAGGCCATTGTCGTTTCGCCCGGCGTGCCCATCAACCGCCATCCGATTGCCGACAAGGCAAAGGCGGAAGGGCTGCCGCTAATTGGGGACATGGAATTGTTCGCGATGGCGCGGCCCAACCTGCCGCCGCACCGCGTGGTTGGCATCACCGGCACCAACGGCAAGTCCACAACCACTGCTTTGGTGCACCATTTGCTCAAAAGCGCCGCGCTGCCGGTGCGCATGGGTGGCAATATCGGATTGCCGATATTATCACAGGCGCCATTGCCCGCAGGCGGCGTCTATGTGCTTGAGCTTTCGAGCTACCAGATCGACATTACCCATACACTCGCCTGCGATGCGGCTGCGCTGATCAACCTGTCACCTGACCATCTTGACCGCTATGACGGATATGAAGGCTATATGGCCTCGAAAGCTCGCCTGTTTGCCATGCAGAAAGGCCACGAATATTCGGTTTTTGGCAAGGGCGATGCGGATACCGAGCGTATCTATCACGACGTGCTTGCCCGGCGCGGTGCAGAATATGTGACCTTGGCGGACCCGCTTTCGGTTGTCGGGCAGGCGGAATGGCCCTCGCTGCAGGGACCGCATAATCTGCAGAATATCGCCGTGGCGATTGCTTTGGTGGAATCGCTTGGCGTGACCGAAGCGCAATGGCGGCCCGCGATGCGCAGTTTCAAGGGCCTTGCCCACCGGATGGAAGTGGTAGCTGAACGCAATGGCGTGTTGTTCATCAATGACAGCAAGGCGACCAATGCGGCGTCAACCGCGCCAGCGCTTGCCGCCTATCCGCGCGTGCACTGGATTGTCGGCGGTCTGCCAAAAACCGACAATCTTGACGAATGCGTCCCCAATTTCGGGCATGTCGTGAAGGCCTATACGATCGGCGAGGCAGGTCCACTGTTTCACGAAATATTGTCGCCGTTCATGCCGGTCGAACGCAGCGAAATGATGGGCGCTGCAGTGCATTCGGCGGCGGCGCAGGCCAAGCCAGGTGACGTCATCATGCTGTCCCCGGCATGCGCGTCCTTTGACCAGTTCAAGGATTTTGAAGCGCGCGGTGACGCATTTCGCGCGATTGTGGAAGCATTATGAGCGACCGTAAGGAAGTCCCCTGGGTCTTGGCGGCCAAGACCGGCAAGATCGGATTTGCCAACCGGCTTGGCCGTGGCGACCGTTCGCCGCTTGGGGTCTGGTTCTGGGAACTGGACCGCGTTCTGTTGTCGCTGATGATGGTGCTGATTGCGATTGGCCTGCTGGCGGTGGCGGCTGCGTCCCCCGCCGGCGCGCAGCGGCTTTCGTCCACTACATCGCAACTGACACCGCTCTATTTCTTTTACAAGCAGCTGATGTGGGTCGTGGTTGGCGTCCCGCTCATGCTCGTCGTGTCCATGTATCCGCGCGCGCAGGCCCGCCGTTTTGCCGTCTTTGGCTTTTGCGTGTTTTTCGTGCTGCTGGCGCTGGTGCCGCTGGTTGGGCGCGAAGTGAACGGGTCGCAACGCTGGATTGGTCCGGGCTTTGCGGGACTTCAGCCGTCTGAATTTCTCAAGCCATTTTACGCGGTCATGATGGCCTGGGTCATTAGCTGGCGGTTGAAAGACCCATCCTTGCCTGTCCTGATCATCAGCAGCGTCCTCACAGGTTTTGTGTGCTTCCTGCTGTTGATTCAGCCTGATCTCGGGCAGACGATATTGTTCATGGGTACATGGTTTGCGCTGATGATGGTTGCTGGCGTTCCTGCGAGCCGGCTCTGGGGCCTCGTCATCAGCGGCGTCGCGTTCATTGTTCTTGCCTATAATTTCTACCCCGTCGCCACACAGCGCATCGATGCATGGATCTTTGGTACCGAGGGTCTGACGCACGACAAGATGGCGCTGGCGACGCTGACCAATGGCGGGTTCATTGGGTTGGGACCAGGGCTTGGCGTGAAGAAATACTCGCTGCCCGAGGGGCATACCGACTATATCTTCTCGGTCATCGGTGAAGAGTTCGGGCTGCTTGCCTGCATGGTCATCGCCATTTTGTATTTCGCGATATTGGTGCGTATCATCATTCGCCTGCTCGATGAAAAGGACCAGTTTGTCGTGATGGCCGTCACTGGGCTCGGTGCACAATTTTGCGGTCAGGCGATGATCAACATCGCGGTCAATCTAGGTGTTTTCCCTTCAAAGGGCATGACCTTGCCCTTCATCAGCTACGGCGGATCGTCGATATTGGCGCTTTCGATGACCTGCGGACTGATCCTCGCGCTGACAAAACGAAACCCGTATCTTGACCGGTCGCTGTATATGGTGAAGGGACAACGGTCATGACCATTTCTCGGCATTATGTGCTGGCTGCGGGCGGAACTGGGGGGCATCTGATCCCGGCTTTTGCGCTAGGCCAAGAGCTGTTGAACAGGGGGCATCATGTGGCCCTCATCACCGACGCGCGCGGCGCAAAAATCCCGGGCTGCCCCGACAGGATCGCAACCCATATGCTGCCTGCTGGCCGCATCACCAAAAACCCCGCAAGCTGGCTTCCCGGGGTGAAGGCGATTGCTGAAGGCCGGATGATGGCCCGGCGACTTTATGACAGCTTTGAACCGAGCGCGGTTGTAGGCTTTGGCGGCTATCCAGCCTTTCCCGCGTTACTGGGTGCGTTTGCCGAAAATATCCCCGCAATCATCCATGAACAAAATGCCGTGCTTGGCCGCGTGAACCGTTTCACCGCGCGGCAAGTCAACGCCATCGCCACTGCCTATCCCGACGTCCTTCGCCTGTCGCCGCGTTATGCAAACAAGGTGCATCTGGTCGGCAACCCCATTCGCGAAGAAGTGCTTGCACTGCGCGACGAGCCTTATCCGCCACTCCTTGCTGACGGCATCTTTCGCGTGCTGGTGACAGGCGGAAGCCAGGGTGCAACTGTCCTTTCCGATGTAGTGCCCGACGGCCTGTCACTGTTGCCGCTCAATTTGCGGCGGCGGTTGCAAGTGACTCAGCAATGCCGCGCCGAGGATATCGAAAAGGTGCGGGCCGCTTATGCCGCGCACAATATTCCGGCGGAACTCGCGACCTATTTGCCCGATCTGCCTGAACGGCTTGGCTGGGCCCATATCGTGATCGCGCGGGCAGGGGCGTCGACGATATCCGAGCTGACCTGCGCCGGTCGTCCCGCCATCCTGGTGCCACTACCAAGCGCGACCGATGATCATCAAAGTTACAATGTAAAAGAGATGGTTCAGGCCGGTGGCGCACGCGCCATTGCGCAACCGTCGTTCACAGCGGTGGAGCTTGCCAAGCAGATCCAGAAAATCGCGCTTGAACCTGGCGCGCTTGAAAATGCGGCCAAGGCGGCCAAAGGCTGCGGCCGGCCAAACGCCGTCGCCGATCTTGCGGACCTGGTGGAATCCTTTGGCCGTGCACCCATTATGCACGCCATACATTCGACACCAGACTCGATGGGTGCATTTAATCCATCGCCAGCACTCGCCAGAAAGAGGGCATCGTGAAGGGTGTTCCGACCGATATTGGTGTTGTCCATTTCGTCGGCATTGGCGGCATTGGCATGTCAGGCATTGCCGAAGTCATGCACAATCTGGGCTATCAGGTGCAGGGCAGCGATATTGCCGACAGCTATGTGATCGATGGTTTGCGCAAGCGCGGCATCAAGGTGATGATTGGCCATAGTGCTGACAATCTGGGCGATGCGGCGGTTGTCGTGACCTCGACCGCTGTAAAGAAGGGCAACCCTGAACGCGACGCTGCGCTTGAGCGGCGCATACCTTTGGTGCGCCGGGCGGAGATGCTGGCCGAACTGATGCGGCTGAAAAACACCGTGGCTGTGGCTGGCACGCATGGCAAGACCACGACAACCTCGCTTATTGCGGCCATGCTTGACCATGGCGGGATTGACCCAACGGTCATCAATGGCGGGATCATCAACAGCTATGGATCGAACGCACGACTTGGCGCGAGCGACTGGATGGTTGTCGAAGCGGACGAAAGCGACGGCAGCTTCCTGCGGCTTGACGGCACGCTGGCGGTGGTCACCAACATCGATCCTGAGCATCTTGACCATTATGGTGACTTTGACGCGATCAAGAACGCGTTTGTCGAATTTGTCGAAAATGTCCCCTTTTACGGTGCGGCGATAATGTGCCTTGACCATCCCGAAGTGCAGGCCATTTTGCCCAAGATCCGCGACCGGCGGATCATCACCTACGGCTTTTCGGCGCAGGCGGATATTCGCGGCGAAAATGTGACGCCACATCCCGGCGGTAACCGCTTTGATGTGGTGGTGCGCGCACGCGACGGGTCGCAGCGTACGATTGAGGGTATCCAGTTGCCGATGCCCGGACGGCACAATGTGCAGAATGCGCTGGCGGCTGTCGCTGTCGGTCTCGAAATGGGCATGAGCGATGCTGACGTCGCGCATGGCTTCGACAAGTTCGGCGGTGTCAAACGCCGCTTCACCAAGGTGGGTTATGTCGCCCTTGATGACGGTGGAAGCGTGACGGTCATTGACGATTATGGCCACCACCCCGTTGAAATCCGCGCCGTTCTCTCTGCCGCGCGCGAAGGTGCGCAGGGCCGCGTGATTGCCGTGGCGCAACCGCACCGTTTCACGCGCCTGCGTGACCATATGGATGATTTCCAGCAGGCGTTTAACGATGCCGATATGGTCTTCATTTCGCCGGTCTATGCCGCTGGCGAAGGGCCGATTGACGGCATTGATGCCGACGCGCTTGTGCTCGGGATAAAGGCGCGTGGCCATCGTTCGGCCTCGGTCGTCACCGATGCGCAGGATTTGGCGCAGAAGCTGGCTGAAATTGTCCAGGACAATGACATGGTCGTGTGCCTTGGCGCCGGTGACATTACCAAATGGGCCGCTGGCCTCGCCGATGCCATTCAGGCAGCGCGTGCATGACGACGCTGGTTATGCCGCAGGTGGAAGGACGTTTGACCGAAGGCGCGCCCTTGGCGCCTTTGGTGTGGTTCAAATCGGGCGGCCATGCCGAATATCTCTTTGAACCAAAGGATATCGCTGACCTGCAGGCTTTTTTGCGTGAACTTGATCCTGCTGTGCCCGTGATGGCGCTTGGCCTTGGGTCCAACCTGATTGTGCGCGATGGCGGAGTGAGGGGCGTCGTCGTCCGGCTCGGCAAGGCATTTGCCAAGGTCACCTGCACCGACGCCGTCACCTTGGACAGCGGTGCTGGGGCCTCGGGTATATTGGTGTCCTCGACTGCGCGCGACAAGGGCATAGCTGGCCTTGAATTCCTGCGTTCGATTCCGGGCACCGTCGGCGGCTTTGTCCGCATGAACGGCGGTGCTTATGGCGGCGAGGTCAAAGACATTTTGCGCGATTGCGACGTGGTGATGCGCGATGGAACGCTCGCAACATTATCGGTGGACGAACTGCATTACAGCTATCGCCACTCCGAGCTTCCCGATGGTGCGATTGTGGTGGCCGCGCGGTTCGTCGGACGTCCCGGCGAATCCGACGCCATTCAGGCCGAGATGGACCGGATCAGCGCGTCGCGGGAGGCATCGCAGCCCTTGCGGTCCAAAACCGGTGGCTCGACCTTCAAGAATCCCGATGGGCACAAGGCATGGCAATTGGTGGACGCTGCGGGTTGCCGCGGCTTGCAAGTCGGCGGGGCGCAGGTGTCCGAGAAACATACCAATTTCCTGATCAATACCAATGATGCGACGAGCGCGGATATCGAGGCGCTTGGCGAAGAAGTCCGTGCCCGCGTACAGGCACATTCGGGGGTTGAACTGACATGGGAAATCCAGCGCGTGGGTGAAGCGAAATGAGCAAGCAAATTCACGTCGCGGTTCTGATGGGCGGATGGTCCAACGAACGGCCGGTGTCGCTGATGAGCGGCAATGGCGTGGCTGACGCTTTGGAAAAGGTTGGCTATCAGGTCAGCCGGGTCGACATGGACCGCAATGTTGCACAGGTCCTGATCGCTCTGCGGCCTGATGTGGTGTTTAATGCCCTGCACGGTGTTCCCGGCGAAGATGGCTCGGTCCAGGGTATGCTTGACCTCATGGGCATTCGATATACCCATAGCGGGATGGTAACGTCGGTCATCGCAATTGACAAGGAATTGACCAAGCAGCGGCTGGTTCCCGCTGGCATCCCCATGCCCAAAGGCACGATGGTCGACAGCGAAAGCCTCTATGCGGCTGACCCGCTGCAACGGCCTTATGTGCTGAAACCAGTCAATGAAGGCAGCTCGGTCGGGGTGGCAATCGTCACGGACGACAGCAATTATGGCAACCCGATATCGCGTGGTGCCAAGGGGCCCTGGCAGGAATTTGACCGCTTGCTGGCCGAGCCGTTTATCAAGGGGCGCGAGCTCACCGTTGCGGTGCTGGGCGACAAGGCGCTGTGCGTGACTGAGCTTAAGCCCAAGAGCGGCTTTTACGATTTTGACGCCAAATATACCGACGGTCTGACCGAGCATATCTGCCCTGCAGAAGTCCCGGAAGACATTGCGCAGTTCATGCTCGATACGGCGCTGAGCGCGCACCGGTTGCTTGGCTGCAAGGGCGCGTCGCGAACAGACTTCCGCTGGGATGACGAAGCCGGGCTGAATGGCGTATTCGTTCTGGAAACCAACACGCAGCCTGGCATGACACCGCTCAGCCTCGTCCCAGAACAGGCGCGGCATGTGGGGATAAGCTATGAACAGCTTGTCGACATGATCGTCAAAGAGGCACTGGCATAATGGCAACCGCCACACGCAAACCCGCTGCCAAGCGCAAGGCGGCTGCATCAAGCCCCCGTCAAAAGGTGCGCCAGATATCCTGGGTCGACAAGATCATGCGCACATTGCCTTTCTCCGAAGAGGAAGTGCAGCGCGTTTTTACCTGGGTTTTTCTGGCGGCTTTGACGGTTTTGGCGTTTGCCGCCGCGCAATATGCTGGCCTGACCGCCACCGCCTATCAG
>JANMJX010000230.1:0-18918 GCA_031371575.1 Sphingomonadales bacterium | reverse complement strand
TGACATTTCGCGCGTTCCGGTAAACGCCTGCAACGCATCAGGCCATGGCTTCGACGCACCCATTTCCAGCATGGCATTCAGCCGCGTCCCAACGTCCTTGTTGCCATAAAATGAGCAACGGTGGAGCGGCCCCTTCCATCCGGAAATATCGCAGGCAGCCTTGTAAAACTGAAACTGCAAAATCCGTGCGAGGAAGTAGCGCGTATAGGGCGTTGTGGCCGGAATATGATATTTTGCTCCCGGATCGAACCGGTCGGCAGCTCGTTCCACTGGTGGCACGATGCCTTGATATTGCAGCCGCAAATCTGTCCAGCCCTTGTTATAATTTGCCGGCGTGATGGAACCGTTGAACACACCCCAGCGCCATTTGTCGATCAAAAGACCAAAGGGCAGAAACGCCACCTTGTCCATCGCCTGACGCAGCAAAAGGCCATTGTCCTTGTCAGCGCCGGGCACTTTTGCCGGATCAAGCAAACCGATCTGTACCAAATAATTCGGTGTAATCGACAGCGCGATGGCGTCACCGATTGCTTCATGGAACCCGTCATTCGCGCCGTTCAAATAGAAATAAGGCTGCTTGTTGTACGCACGCTGGTAATAATTGTGCCCCAATTCATGATGAATCGTGACGAAATCGTCGGTGTTGACCTTGATACACATTTTGATGCGCAGATCCTCGACATTGTCGATGTCCCATGCCGATGCATGGCAGACAACTTCGCGGTCAGCTGGCTTGATGAACTGCGCCCGATCCCAGAATGTCTTGGGGAGTGGAGCAAAGCCAAGTGAAGAGAAAAAGCCCTCTCCCACCTTGACCATGTCCTTTTCGGCCTTGCCGCGATTGGCGCTGAAATCGCCAGCGTCAGTCTGCTTGTAGCCCTTGGCAACAAGAAGTTCGCCAATATCATATCCGATATCGCCAGCGCCGGGAGGTGCGACGACATCATAGATATTGCCCCATTCCTGCGCCCACATATTGCCCAGCAAATCCGCGCGGATCGGGCCAGTCTTGGACTGCACGGCGTCGCCATATTTTTTGTTCAGTTGCGTGCGGACATAAGTGTGCAATTCGTCATATAATGGCTTTACTTCAAGCCATAACTTATCGGTAAGCTTGGCAAAATCATCGGCTGGCATATCGTAACCCGACCGCCACATTGCGCCTACATCGGTATAGCCAAGTTCAGTGGCGCCCTTATTGGCGATTTCGACCATGCGGGTGTAATCCTTGCCCATTGGCGCGCCAACATTGTCATGCCAGCTGACCCACATTTCCTTGAGCTCCTCGGGGTTCCGATTCGAGCCCATTTCGGCCTCGATATCCGAACCGTTGATTTCCTTGCCCCGCAGAGTGCCGCGGCCTTTGCCATAAGCCGATTGCAATTTGGTGGAAATCGTAGCGAGCTCCGCTGCAGAACCTGCGGTGGTTGGCGCGGGCAGCACGATACCGCCGCGCAGGATATCGAGCTTGCGTTTTGTGTCGTAAGAAAGCCCGGGCAGTGCCTGATATTTGGCGGCTTCCAGCGCATAACGTACCGCTTTTTCCGTCCCGATTTCCCCATATCGCGCGGCCAGCGCATCCGTATCATCGGTGATGTGTGTCGCGTTTATCCAAGCGACACGGCCACCTTCGACGGAAAAATCGAACAAGGCTTTTTCCGCACCAGCTACGAAGGCATCGGCATCAGCAACTGTCGGCACTGCAACAGTGGTGGATGGACCGGTATTGTCTTGCGCCAGGGCAACCGCCGGGACTGAAAGGGAGGAAATGGCCAGAGCAGCTAAGGATATAAGGTTTTTCATATGAGGTTCCCGGAATATATAATATCGCAATGGTGAAACTTTCGGTCTTCGCCGTCAAGCCATCCTGCGTGTCCTTCGTCGAACAGCCAAGGCCAGCAAAATTGCAAAAAATGTTACCAGAAATAGAACCGATTTTATCGGACGTGCGGTGGCCGCAACCCATGCCAAATCATCGTTGCCGCCCGTGGCCGCTGCCTGAACAAACTGGCAAATGGTCTCTGCATAATCTGCCAGGCAATAACCCAGAGTCGCAATCATCGTAATCTTACCAAGCCGGGAGAGCGCGGGCATCTTTGACGCGGCAAACATCCGCCCACCTGCAAAAGCGCCCCAACTGTAAACACCGATATACAAAAGGTCCAAAGCAATGCTTGCGATTGCGAGCTTCATCACGCCGGCGGCCATCCAGCCAGACTGAATGGCGTCAACACGCGCTGCACTGGCCGCAGCCTGATGGTCGCTGATTCCCAGTGGTGATATGTCGGTCATCAACCACACGTTCATGACGATTTGCACAGCAAGCAGCAACAGGCCCGCCAGCCAGAATCTCCAGAACCGCCGTTCAACTGGAGGTTCGCCGCGCACGGTCAGTTGGACGCCAGTAACGGGGCCAACGTGCCCGAATAGGCATCCTTTTTGGTCAAATGGTACGTCGTGTAATCATGGTACCGCCCGCCATGGTGCCGCTGGTGTTCGAGCACAAGCCGCCCGCCAAGCCGCTCGACAGCGGTGCGCGATCTGTAATTTTCCGCTCCAATCTGAAAAACAACAATGCCCACAAACTGGAAAATATGTTTGAGCATTAGTGCCTTCACTTCTCGGTTTACCCCTGTGCGCCAACAAGCCGTCGCAAAGAAAGTATAACCAATTTCGATTGTCTGATGGCCGGCATCAAAATCTGCAAAGCGCGTGCTTCCAACGATGTTATTACTCGCTTTGTCCAACACGGCAAAGGCCCCGGCTGAGGCAATTGCGTCGGCAAAAAAGCCTTGGAACACTTCGATCTTATACCGGTCCGGAAAAGGGTGCATGGCCCAAATCGCCGGATCGGAAGCTACTGCGTACAAAGCTTCAAAATCGTTTGACGTCAACGGCCGGAGGACGACCTGGTCGCCAGATAAAACGGGTTGAATGTCAAAAGGTGGGCGCGTCACCAAACGTCACCTGTCAACGCTTCCACGAAGGCCAAGCCGAGCTCCGGTTTGATAACCGCGCTCATATGATTGCCCGGCACCGCAAATAGCTTCCCGTGGCGCAGCAACGCGGCGAGATCAGCGGCAGAACCATTGTCATGATCCTGTTCACCGCAGACGACTGCTACCGGAATTGCCCAGCGGGCAATTTCGTCAGCACTGGTATCGACGAAGGTGTCCAGGATATGCCGCAAGGCAAGCGGATCGCCGCCGGTTGTCTTCAGAAAGGCCTCTGCCATCCACGCCGGTGAACCCTTCTCATGTTGCCCCAGATTATCGAATATGTGGCGGAAATGCGTACCCCGGTTTCCGGTGTGCGTAAGACCTTCAAGACCCATGCCCGAAATGACCGCCCTGCTCGGCGGCGCACCGCGTGCAAGCATGCGCGATACTGTGCGCCCGCCTAAGGAATATCCGCCAAGATCATATTCCCCGATGCCGAGATGCGCCAGCAGCGCAAACTGGTCGTCGGCCAGAATATCGCGCGGATAATATTTGGCGTCATGTGGCTTGTCGCTCAGGCCGTGCGCGCGCAAATCCGGCATGATCACACGGTAGCCAGCGTCAGCCAGCACCGCCGCATGCCCGTAGTTTACCCAGTTGGTATCTGCTTCTGATATGAAACCATGGATGAGCAACAAGGGCTTTCCTTCGCCAAGTTCTCGCCACGCAATACGCACGCCGTCGGGCGTTACAAAATAGTTGGCCTGGATCATTGCTTCGCTCACGCTTCGTTCGGGACAATATTCGTAGTTCCTGCCACACAGGCATTTGCGCGGAAAGCATTTTTCCTTTGTGCACTGCACCCAAAGACATTGCATATAATAAGCATAGCTATTATATCGACGGCATGAGTGATGACTTGGGATTCTTGTTGGGTGACGCAGCCAGATTGCTTCGGCGGTCCTTTGACGCACGTGCGCGGGTTCTGGGCATCACGCGACCTCAGTGGCGGGTACTTGCCTTGCTCAAACGATTCGACGGCAGCACGCAGGTCACTGTCGCCGATATGCTTGATGTGGAGCCAATTACACTAGGCAGAATGGTCGATCGCTTGCAAGATGCAGCTTTGGTCGAACGTCGCGCTGATCCGGCTGATCGCAGAAGCTGGCGCCTTCACCTCACCCCCGAGGGCGAACAGAAAATTGAGGCATTGCGTCCAACCGCTCTTGCCCTTTTTGACGATGCATTAGCTGGACTGGATTCGGCTCAACGTGTGGAATTGGAAGCAATGTTGAATATCATCCGCGCGAATTTAACGCGTAAACCACTTGAGGTGTCACATGGCTGATGCTGATCCAAAAATCGATGTGCCCGTCCATTCCACCGAGAAGCCACGCCGTTTGCGGCGTCTGGTGCTGATGGGTTCGGTGCCGTTATTGCTCGTCGCGGGCGCAACCACTTATTACATCGCCAACGACCATTATGTGTCGACCGACAATGCCTATGTGCAGCAGGACAAGGTCTCAATTTCTGCGGAAGTTGGCGGGCGCATTGTCGAGGTTGCTGTCCAGGAAAATGACGTTGTCAAAAAAGGCGATCTGCTTTTCCGGATTGACCCGGAACCCTATCGCATAGCGATCGCACAAGCCGATGCCGCGATTGCCGCGGCGCAAGTTCGTGTAAGCTCGCTGCAAACGGAATATCAGACAACGGGTGTTGATATCGATAGCGCGCGGGAGGATGTCGCGTTCTTCGAGAAGGAATATCAGCGCCAATCGGCATTGATGCAGGACGGATTTACCACCCGCGCGCGTATGCAAGCGGCGGAACATGCTTTGTCAGACGCGCGAAGCCGTGTGGCCACCGCCCAAGCAGACGCAAGCAAGGCAAGGGCAGCACTTGCGACTGGCGCAGCAGCGCCGGGCATAAACCCCGCCATAAAGGCAGGTCAGGCCCAGCGCGACCAGGCCTTGCTCAATTTGTCGCGAACTGAGGTTCGTGCCCCTGTGGCCGGCGTTGTCAGCCAGGCGGATCGCCTGCAGCCCGGCCAAATGATGGTGCAGGGCTTGCCTGGCGTCACCATCGTTGCCAGCAACAAAAGCTGGATCGAAGCGAATTTCAAGGAGACCGATCTTGCCCATATGCGGGTTGGCCAGCCAGCGGAGCTCACTTTTGATGCTTACCCCGACCTCAAGCTGCGCGGCAAGGTTGCCAGTATTGGTGCTGGCACGGGTTCGGAATTTTCAGTTCTTCCGGCGCAAAATGCCAACGGAAATTGGGTGAAGGTAACCCAGCGCGTACCGGTCCGCATTGCGATTACCGACAAGCCAAAGAGGGCAATGATTGCAGGGCTATCGGCACATGTCCGCATCGACACCGACAAGTAATCTGCTCGATCAACCGGCCTATCCGGTCAAGAACAAGGCGCTGCTGACGCTTGCGGTGATGGGCGCGACGATCATCCAGATTCTGGATTCCACGATCGCCAACGTGGCTATTCCCCACATGCAGACCAGCCTTGGGGCTACGATGGATACCATCACCTGGGTGCTGACAAGCTACATAGTTGCCAGCGCGGTCGCGATGCCTATCACCGGCTGGCTTGCCGACCGCATAGGTTCACGAAATCTGTTTCTGGGCGCAGTTGCCGGGTTTATTCTTGCGTCCATGCTGTGCGGAATTGCAACGAGCCTCACGGAAATGGTCGCCTTTCGTGTATTTCAGGGCGTGTGCGCAGCATTCATTGGCCCGCTGTCACAAACCATCATGCTCGATATCAACAAGCCATCAGACGCACCGCGCGCGATGTCGATTTGGGGCATGGGAATTATGATCGCGCCCATTCTGGGTCCGATGATCGGGGGGTGGTTAACCGAGAATTACAATTGGCGCTGGGTGTTTTATATTAACCTGCCGATCGGCATACCGACGTTGGTGGTCCTATGGTGGCTCCTGCCCTCGCGCCCTATCAACAGACGTGAACTTGATCGCTTTGGCTTTGCGATGCTGGCAATCGGCCTTGCGACATTACAATTGTTGCTTGATCGCGGGCAGCAGGAAGACTGGCTGCAGAGCTGGGAAATCATCGTTGAGCTGGTGATTGTTTTGTGCGCCCTCTGGCTGTTTGCGATACACCAGCTTACGACCCGCCGCCCGATGTTTGAACGTCTGCTGGTGACCGATCGCAATTTCTTCATTTCGCTCAATATGATGCTACTCGTCGGCATGATGATGTTCGGCATTTTCGCCTTGCTGCCGCCCATGCTTCAGAATCTGTACGGGTACAGCGTTTATGACACCGGCGTATTGCTGGCGCCGCGCGGTGTGGGCATATTGCTTGCGATGTTCATTGCGGCAAAGCTGGGCAAGAGGGTCGACCCGCGCATCTTGATCTTTGGCGGGTTCCTGATGACCGCTGCGTCGATGTGGATCATGACCAGCTGGTCGCTCAACATGGACTGGCACCTCGTCGTCTATACTGGCCTGTTCCAGGGCTTTGGCATGGGCTTCGTCTTCATCCCGTTAAATGGCGTTGCGTTTTCCACGTTACCCATGCGGATGCGGACCGATGGGTCGAGCCTGCTTTATCTCTTCCGCAGCCTTGGCGGCAGTTTCGGTATTTCGGTCATGACGACCATGCTGGCGCGCAACATGCAGACAAGCCACGCCGATCTGGCCTCGCATGTGACAGCGTCATCCATGTCGGTCGTGGACCCATCGACTGCAGATCGCCTCGGGTCGCTTGGGGAAGCCGCGCTGCAGATGGTCAATCTGGAAATCAACCGCCAGGCGGCAATGATCGCCTATCTCGACGACTTCAAACTGATGATGATCATGCTGATCGTGATCAGCCCGCTGGTCTTCTTTCTGAAACCGGGCAAAGCCGCGCCGGGGCAACAGCCAGTGATGGCGGACTGACCTCTAGTCTTCGCGCCGCGCAAGACCCTTTTGCTTCATCCGCCAGACCGCCATGTCAATCCGGTCCTGTCCGAAAAAGGGTTCGCCATCAAAAACCAAAGTCGGGACTCCCCAATGGCCCGCGGACTCAAGCGCTGCCTGGTTTGCGGCGATTTCGACATCAAGCTCTTCGGCATCGTCAATGGCTTCTGCGTCAAGCTCCGCAAGGTCCAGACCAGCCTCTGTCGCCGCAGCGGCAAGATAGCTGCCTTGGTGCCAGTTTTCGGCCCCGCCCCAGATAAGCCGCGACACTTCCTCGCAAAAGGCAAGGCTCTTGCCGCGACGCGCCGCCGCTTGGCCCAACCGCGTCAGCCGGTAAATATAGGGTTGTTCTTCGGCAATCTTGCGGGTGCGAATGTCCTGAACGATGGGGTCAGGGCGTGGTGGCCCAAAGGGAATGCCATGAAATTGCGCCACACGAAACATGTCGGTAAAGGTGTAGCGCAACCAGTTCGGATGGTTGCGCTCAAAGAAGTCAGGCTCGCGGATCGCCAGCGGATATACCGGGCGAATGACGATATCCAGATCATATGCTTCGGTCAGCGCGCGGTAGCGCCTTGTCGCCAGATAACTGTAAGGGCTGCGAAACGACCAGAATACATCGGCTTGCAGCCCCATCACTTACCCCTTTTTCAAATGCCGGCGCCCAAGCAATTCGGCAATCTGCACCGCATTCAGCGCTGCCCCCTTGCGCAGGTTATCGGACACGCACCAGAAGGCAAGACCATTGTCGACCGTGGGATCTTCACGCACGCGGCTGACATAGGTTGCATCGTCGCCTGCGGCTTCCACAGGTGTCGTGTATCCGCCATCTTCGCGCTTATCGATGAGCATGATGCCAGGGGCTTCACGCAGGATATTCTGCGCGGTCTCGGCTGACATCTCGCGCTCATATTCGATATTCACAGCCTCGCTATGGCCAACGAATACCGGCACGCGCACGCATGTGGCGGTAAGCTTGATCTTGGGGTCGAGGATCTTCTTGACCTCAACCATCATCTTCCACTCTTCCTTGGTATAGCCATCGTCCAGGAAGCTATCGATGTGCGGAATGACGTTGAAGGCGATTTGCTTCGTGAATTTTTTCGCGTCGGCACTGTCGCCCACAAAGATATTGCGGCTCTGCTCGAACAACTCGTCCATGCCTTCCTTGCCTGCGCCGGAAACCGACTGATATGTCGACACGACGACGCGCGTGATCTTGGCATAATCATGCAAAGGCTTCAGCGCCACGACAAGCTGGGCGGTCGAGCAATTAGGGTTCGCGATGATATTCTTGCGCTTGTAAATGTCGATGGCGTCGGGGTTTACCTCAGGCACAATCAATGGAATGTCGGGGTCCATACGGTACAAAGAGCTGTTGTCGATTACGACGCAACCCGCAGCTGCGGCGATCGGCGCGTATTTTAGCGTCGCTTCCGAACCAATCGCGAAAATTGCCATGTCCCAGCCATGCCAGTCGAAATTCTCGATATTCTGGATCTTCAGCATCTTGTCGGTATCGCCATATTCGATTTCGATACCCTGGCTGCGCGATGACGCCAGAACGGCGACTTCGTCAGCAGGGAATGCACGTTCAGCCAGAATGTTGACGACTTCGCGGCCGACATTGCCAGTCGCGCCTGCGACTACGATACGATAACCCATGTCTGAATTCCTCGATTTTAATTGCGATGGGACAATGAAAAAGGCCGGGCTCTTTGTCGGAGCCCGGCCTTTCGTGTTCTTTTGGAAACGTGAGCGCGGCTCCTGCCTTATTCGGCAGCCTCGGTGGTCTTAGTTGGACGCGGGTCGCGACGCTCCGCAATACGGGCCTTCTTACCGGTCAAACCACGCAGATAGTAAAGCTTCGCACGACGCACGACACCCTTGCGGACGACTTCAATGCTGTCGATGTTCGGGCTGTACAATGGGAATACGCGCTCAACGCCTTCGCCGAACGACATTTTGCGTACGGTGAAGTTGGAGCCCATGCCCTTGTTCGAACGCGCGATGCACACGCCTTCGTAATTCTGAATACGCGTGCGCTCACCTTCGATGACCTTCACGCCCACCTTGACGGTGTCACCTGCACGAAATGCAGGGATTTTCTTGTTTTCTGACAAAGCTGCAATAGCTTCGGCTTCGAGTGTCTGGATGAGGTTCATGCCCCATTTAATCCTTATTCTTTTGTCGCACGTCAGAGGCAGGCTGAACCCGGGCGTCTTTGTAACGCCCCCAAAGGTCCGGTCTGCGTAACCGAGTATCTTCCTCTGCCTTTCGTTTCCGCCAGGCAGCTATTTTCGCATGATCCCCCGATCGCAACACTTCAGGGATCATACGCCCTTCCCAATCATTGGGCCGGGTGTAGTGCGGATATTCGAGCAATCCCTGTTCAAAAGACTCTTCGTCACCGCTGGAAGAGGCGCCCATTACGCCGGGAAGCAGCCGAATGCAAGCGTCTAAGAGCATCAGCGCCCCGATTTCACCGCCCGACAGGACGATATCGCCCATCGAGACCTGCTCGATTTCGGGATGCGCATCAAACAGACGCTCGTCAAAGCCCTCAAACCGTCCGCAAATGACCGTAACACCTGGTCCGGAAGCCAGTTCGCGGATGCGGACCTGCGTGATAGGCGTTCCGCGCGGAGTCATAGCGAGAATGGGTGCGTGAGGTTGGGTCGCCATGGCGTGTTCGACTGCGGCAGACAGGATATCCGCCCGCAAAACCATCCCTGCCCCGCCTCCGGCCGGCGTATCGTCAACCGTACGATGCTTGTCGGTTGCAAAGTCGCGAATGTGGATCGGTGCGCAGGACCATTTCCCCTCATCAAGCGCGCGGCCCGCAAGCGAAATACCCAACGGACCCGGAAACATTTCAGGGTAGAGGGTTAGAATCTGCGCGTGAAAGGTCATATCACAAAAGCAGCATCGACGACGATGCGTCCGCCTGCGGCATTTCCCCATTCGGGCACAGCATCGGCTGTCATGGGGACCATGAACTTCTTGCCCGGCTTGCCTTCCTGCGATGGCATCTGGATTTCCAGAACATCGCTTGCCCCGAAATTCTCGACCGCGATGCAAGTGCCAAGATCGCTGCCATCGGTGGACACGCATGGCAGGCCAAGCAGGTCACTATAATAATATTCGCCGTCACCAAGTTCTGGCAAAGCTTCGCGTGGCACAGTCAGCAGGGTACTGCGCAGTTTTTCGGCTGCGTTGCGGTCGTTGATTTCGGCAAAGCGCGCAATTGCGCCGTCTTTGGTTGGACGCAGTGACTTAACCGTCAAACTGCCGTCATTGAAGCTTTTGTACCGTTTCAAACTGTCCAGATTGTCTGCAAACAGTTTGAGACGGACTTCACCCGTCACGCCATGCGCGCCTGAAACGGCGGCAAGCGTGACGGTGTTGTCAGCCAAGGCTTAGCCCTCAGCCTTTTCTTCGGTGGCTTCTTCAGCAGCAGGCGCAGCTTCTTCGGCTACAGGCGCTTCTTCAGCGGCAGCTTCAGCAGGTGCAGCTTCTTCGGCGGCAGGCGCTTCTTCAGCAGCAGCTTCAGCAGGTGCAGCTTCTTCGGCGGCAGGCGCTTCTTCAGCAGCAGCTTCAGCAGGTGCAGCTTCTTCAGCGGCAGGCGCTTCTTCAGCTACAACTTCTGGCTCGGGCTCAGGTGCTGGAGCGGCTGCTGCAGCGGCTGCAGCTTCTTCAGCTTCTGCAAGCTTGGTAGCCTTGTCCTCGGCGCGATCCTTGGCTTTTTGACCTGGCTCACCCTTGTTCGGGTTGCTCTTCACCTTGCGCTCTTTGACGCCAGCGACGTCGAGGAAGCGGGCAACGCGATCCGATGGCTGAGCGCCGGCGGCAAGCCAATGCTTCGCACGCTCTGCATCGATGGTCATGCGCTCTGCGCTGTCCTTTGGAAGTTGCGGGTTGTAGCTGCCGATACGCTCAATGAACTTGCCGTCGCGTGGTGCGCGGGCGTCAGCAACGACGATCTTATAATAAGGACGCTTTTTCGAACCGCCCCGTGACAAACGCATGGATAATGCCATAAAACTAACTCACCTTTCTGAAATTATACAAATCAAACAAATATTTATTTCTTTTTATTAAGAAGTCTTGCGAGGTCAGGTGGCATACCGCCGCCGCCGCCCATTCCGGGCAATCCGCCCATGCCAGGCGGCAAAGCACCCGGCGGAAGGCCGTGCATGCCCTCCATCGCGCCACCCAAATCGCCACCGCCGCCCATGCCGCCTTTGCCGCCAAACATTGCAGCGAGCCCCTTGAGGCCGCCCATTTTGCGGATGCGTTTCATGGCGCTGGCCATTTCCTGATGCATCTTGATCAGCTTGTTGACGTCCTGAACCGTCATGCCGGAACCTTTGGCAATACGGATTTTGCGCTTGGCGTTCAGCAATTCCGGCTTGGCGCGCTCCTTTGGCGTCATCGACCCAATAATCGCATCCATATGGACAAGCAGTTTGTCATTCATGCCACTGGCATCCATCGCCTGCTTGGCCTTTTTCATGCCCGGCATCATGCCCGCCAGCGCGCCAAGCCCACCCATCTTGGTCATCTGCCGAAACTGGGTACGCAAATCGTCCATATCGAACTGACCCTTGGCCATTTTGGCCGCGAGCTTTTCCGCGTCCTCTTTTTCGACCATTTCGGACGCACGTTCGACAAGGCCGACAACATCGCCCATGCCCAATATGCGACCGGCAACGCGGCTCGGGTTGAATGCTTCGATGGCATCCAGCTTTTCGCCAACGCCAGCAAATTTGATTGGCTTGCCAGTGATGGCGCGCATTGAAAGGGCCGCACCACCGCGTGCATCCCCATCCATCCGAGTCAGTACGATTCCCGTCAGATCGACACGCTCGCCAAAGCTTTTGGCGACATTCACCGCGTCTTGACCCGTGAGCGAGTCGACGACTAACAGGATTTCCTGTGGGACGGAAACCTTGGCCACCGCCTGCATTTCGTCCATCAATTGCTGATCGACATGCAACCGGCCAGCAGTGTCGAGAATAAGAACGTCAAAGCCTTGCAGCTTGGCCGATTGCATCGCGCGTTTGGCGATGTCGACGGGCATTTGGCCCTGCATGATGGGAAGCGTTGCGACGTCGGCTTGTGTACCGAGCGTTGCCAGCTGCTCCTGAGCCGCGGGACGATTGACGTCAAGCGACGCCATCAAGACTTTCTTGCCCTGCTTCGTCTTCAACATCCTCGCGATTTTGGCCGTGGTTGTGGTTTTACCCGAACCCTGAAGACCAACCATCATGATGATCGCAGGCGGTGCCACCGCCAGGTCAAGGTCGCTTTGCTCGGCACCCAGCATCTCGACCAGCGCGTCATTGACAATCTTGACAACCTGTTGGCCAGGCGTGACCGATTTCAGCACCTGAGAGCCGACGGCCTGCTCGGTGACCTTGTCGACAAAGGACCGCACGACGGGCAGCGCGACGTCAGCTTCAAGCAACGCAACGCGCACTTCGCGCATCGCTTCACGCACGTCGGCCTCGTTCAAGGCACCGCGACCGCGCAGGCGATCAAACACCCCACCCAACCGGTCGCTTAGCTTGTCAAACATCGACATTCCTTACAAACACGCCCCATCGAGGCATAAACGAACAAAAAGCCGGTGAGCGAATCTTCGCCGACCAGCTTGGAAACTTCGGATTTCCAACAAAAATTAGTTGGCAGGAAGCCTGCCTTGGTGGCGCGCATACCAACATCAAATGCATAAAGCAAATTTTTCCGTCTTCTGCTTTGGCTGGAAGCTGTCCTGCGCTTTGGGGGTTTTCCGCCAATTAACAATATATTGACCAATTTCGGCGATGACATGCGCGAACGGAAAGATAATGGAATCTCAACACATCTCCGCCGAAAAATTGTCCAGTCCGCCGGTTAAAAGGCAACGAAAAAGCTTCGTTCGTGGCTTTGTCATGGTTGTGGCGCTTTTGATGTTTGTGCTTATCGGCGGCCAGCTTGGGACTCAGGTTGTCGGAACATTTCTGGGGTATAGCCGTGGTACCAATCAGGTCATGGTCACGGCCCTTTTGCTGAACATGGCGCTGATCCTCCTCACCTGGCGCCGGACCAACGCGCTTAGCGACGAGATTCATGTTTACCGTCAGGCCGAGGCCAGGGCGCAGCATCTTGCGATGACGGACCCGCTGACCAATTTGTTGAACAGACGTGCCATCAAGGAAAAGACGATCGAACTGAGCGCGCGGGCATCGCGCCGCGGTAAGTCTGTGGCCTTCCTCATGATTGACTTGGATGGCTTCAAGAAGGTGAATGACATTCACGGCCATGACAGCGGCGACCTGTTGTTGCGCGAGGTTGCCGACAGGATGCGGGAGATCGTCCCGCCGAGCAGCATCATCGCGCGGCTTGGCGGGGATGAGTTCGGCATTTGCCTCATGTTCGAACCCGAACATCCCGAATCCGTCGACCATATTGCTGAGGACCTAGTGCAGGCCTTGGCCCGCCCCGTCTCGCTCGCGGCGTCAGCGCAAACTGTGACAGCTTCGATTGGCATCAGTCGCCCCGAACATGATTGCGTGTCGATTGACATGCTGATGAGCCGCGCTGACATCGCGTTATATGCCGCAAAGAAAAACGGGCGTAACGGCTATAGCTGGTTCGAAAACGGCATGGAAATCGAACTTCGGTCACGCAATTCGCTCGAAGGCGATATCCGCGCAGCTATTCCCAATGACGAATTCGTTCCGTTCTTCGAACAGCAAATTGATCTCAAAACCGGTGCGTTGGTTGGCTTCGAAATGCTCGCCCGTTGGGTGTCGCCAGTGCGCGGGCTCATTTCGCCCGATGATTTCATCCCGATTGCGGAAGAAGCCGGCTTGATCGGCGACCTTTCGATGAGCATTGTCCGCAAAGCAATGATGGAAGCCAAAAATTGGGACCCAGCACTCACCATCTCGATCAATATTTCGCCATTCCAGCTCAAAGACCCGTGGCTATCGCAGAAGATCGTTAAATTGCTTGTGGAAACTGGATTTCCTGCCAACCGGCTGGAGGTGGAAATCACCGAAAGTTCGCTGTTCAAAAATCTTGCCCTCGCGCAATCGATCGTGGGCAGTTTGAAGAACCAGGGCATTCAGATCGCGCTCGATGATTTCGGCACGGGCTACAGCTCGCTGTCACATTTGCGTGCCCTGCCCTTTGATCGCATAAAAATTGACCGCAGCTTTGTTGCTTCGATGCTGGAAGACGCAGAAAGCGCAGCCATTGTAAATGTCATTGTCGGGCTTGGGACAAGCCTTCAGGTGCCCATCACCGCCGAAGGAATCGAGAGCGAGCGTGTGCTTGCCAAGCTTCAGGAACTGGGCTGCAGCAAGGGACAAGGCTGGCTTTTCGGACAACCGCTGAGCATTGATCAGGTGCGAAGCCTGCTCATTCAAAAAAAGATGCTTCCGCCGCGCCATCGCATTGCGGCACGCACTACCGAGCAGGATTTGGACATAGCCGGCCGGCGGGCTTCGTCCACGGGCGCATAGCCTCCCAAGCATCAACGGTGGACTTGGCCATCCGCAGTCCCTAAATCGCCCAGCATGACGACCGGCGAATTTCACAAAATGCATGGATTGGGCAACGATTTTGTCATCATCGACACACGCGCCCGTGCGATGGACATGTCGCCAGCGCGCGCGCGCCAGATTGCGGACCGGAAAACCGGAATCGGTTGCGACCAATTGATCCTGCTGTTGCCCTCAGCGATTGCGGATCTTGCCATGCGCATTTTCAATCCGGACGGCAGCGAAGTGGAAGCCTGCGGAAATGCATCGCGCTGTGTCGTCGCGCTACTCGACAAAGACCTCGAGATCGAAACCAAAGGCGGTGTGATTTCGGGGCGTCGTGCCGGCAATGACGTCAGCATCAACATGGGCGAGCCCAAATTTGGCTGGCAGAATATTCCTTTGGCCTTTGCCATGGACAGTGATTCCATGCCGATTGGTTGGGAAGATCTCGAAAACCCGATGGCGGTCAACATCGGCAACCCGCATGCCGTGTTCTTCATGTCGGACGCGGACGCAGTCGATCTGTCCCGGCTTGGCCCGATGATCGAGAATGACCCTGTTTTCCCCGAGCGGGTAAACGTCAATGTTGCATCGATAAGCGCCAACGACATTCACCTGCACGTTTGGGAACGCGGCGCCGGAATTACTGGTGCTTGCGGTACTGGTGCCTGTGCGACGGCAGTTGCTGCCATCCGGCAGGGCAAGGTCCAGTCACCTGTAACCGTCCATCAATCTGGCGGAGCGTTACAAATTTCCTGGGTGCCGGGTGAGCCAGTGACAATGACCGGCAGCGCGACTCACGTCTTTACCGGGCAAGCAGACTGGGACCAATTCGGATGAACGCCCCACAGCAAAAACCCGAAGTGATCAGCATGGGTTGTCGCCTGAATCTCGCCGAAAGCAACGCTTTGGCAGAACAGCTTGCCGGCAATAACGATATCATCATCGTCAACAGTTGCGCGGTCACGAATGAATCGGTGCGACAGACACGGCAGGCAATCCGTCAGGCGCACAAGCGTCGCCCTGAGGCAAAATTGTGGGTGACGGGCTGCGCTGCGCAGGTCGAACCCGAAACATTCGAAAATATGCCCGAGGTTTCGGGCGTGTTCGGCAACCATGAGAAACAGAATGCTGCCCTGCTGCGCGACATAATCGGGCGACCTGACCGCCCTGTGGTGGTGTCAGACATCATGACGATCACGCAGACTGCCCCGCATCTCGTTACGGCCTATTCCGGAAAAACCCGCGCTTTCGTAGAGGTCCAGAATGGCTGCGACCATCGCTGCACCTTTTGCATCATCCCCTTTGGCAGAGGCAACAGCCGTTCGGTTCCTGCAGGCAGCGTGATTGAGCATATCCATAAGCTGGTGGATAAGGGCTTTCAGGAAGTTGTGCTGACGGGTGTTGACGTTACCAGCTACGGCCATGACTTGCCTGGCAAGCCCAATCTGGGTGCGCTGGTCGAACGGATATTGAAACTCGTCCCTGATCTTGCACGCCTGCGTTTGTCATCAATTGACGGCGTTGAAATTGACGACAGGCTGTTTGACCTGCTGACCGGCGAAAGACGCCTCATGCCGCATGTGCATCTGTCGCTTCAGGCTGGGGACAACATGATATTGAAGCGGATGAAACGCCGGCACAGCCGCGAACTGGCCATTGACCTTGTTGCGCGGTTGAAATCAAAACGGCCCGAAATCGCCATTGGCGCCGATATTATCGCCGGATTCCCGACCGAAGATGACAACATGTTTGCCAACAGCGTCGATCTTGTGCGCCAATGTGGCATCGTGCACGGCCATGTTTTTCCCTACTCGCCCAAAAAGGGCACACCCGCGGCCCGTATGCCGCAGGTCCAGCCAACGATTATCAAAGCGCGTGCCAAGGCATTACGCGACGCCGTTGCCACCGAAAAAAAGCTTTGGCTGGAGCAACTTGTCGGCACGATCCAAAATGTAGCGGTCGAAAGCAGCGGTTTGGCTGGCCATGCGGAAAATTTCGCCTATCTGCTGCTCGACAAGCCGCAAGCGGAAGGCAGTGTGGTTTGCGCGCGCGTGACGCACATCACAGACGGCAATTTACAGGCAGAGGTTATAGGATGAGCGAGAATGCTGGGTGGACGGACCGTTTGTTCGGCGGCCTCAAAAAAACGTCAGGCAAATTGACGGAAAATATTGCTGGACTTGTAACCAAGGCAAAGCTCGAGACGCGCGATCTGGACGAGATTGAGGACGCGCTGATTGCGTCCGACCTTGGCCCGGCCATGGCGTCGCAAATCCGCGAAAAGATAGCCGCTGGCCGTTTTGACAAGGGCATTGATGCCGAAGGCATCCGGCAAATTGTCGAGGATGAAATCGCCGCTGTGCTGGCGCCGGTGGCCATCCCACTCGAAATCGACGCCTTCCCGCGCCCGCAAGTCATCCTGGTGATTGGCGTGAACGGGTCAGGCAAGACAACGACTATCGCAAAGCTCGCCCATCTGTTTCTCGAACAGGATTATGGCGTCCTGCTCGCCGCGGGCGATACCTTTCGTGCAGCTGCAATCGGCCAGTTGAAGATTTGGGCCGACCGTATCGGTGTGCAGATTGTGACCGGGCCGGAGGGTGGAGACGCGGCAGGTGTCGTGTTCGACGCTGTAAAGAAGGCAACCGCCGAGGGCATTGATGTCCTGATCGTCGATACCGCCGGACGGCTTCAGAACAAGCGCGAGCTTATGGACGAACTTGCCAAGATCCGCCGGGTGCTTGGCCGTCTTAATCCCGCAGCACCACATGATGTGGTTCTGGTGCTTGATGCCACAACTGGCCAGAATGCATTATCGCAAATTGAAACCTTCAAGGAAGTTGCCGACGTGACTGGACTGGTGATGACAAAATTGGACGGCAGTGCTCGTGGCGGGATATTGGTCGCTGCGGCAAAGCAATTTGGCCTGCCCATTCACGCAATCGGGGTGGGCGAGTCGATTGACGACCTGCGCCCCTTCAACGCGCAGGATGTTGCCCGGGCCATCAGCGGAGGTACATTGTGAACAAAACGACCCCAAAGCAAAAGCCGTCGGGCACCTTGAACTTCATCCTCGATTTCGGTCCATTGTTCCTGTTCTTTGTCGCATCGAAATTCGGCAGCTCCGACGCCGATCCGAAGCAAGGCGCGATTGTCGGAACGGCGACCTTCATGGTGGCTATCATCGTCGCCGTGATCGTTTCGAAGATCAAACTGGGCAAAATTTCACCTATGCTGAAACTGACAGCAGCGCTGGGCGTGTTTTTCGGGGCGCTGACCGTCTGGTTTCATGACGAACGCTTCATCCAGATCAAGCCAACGATCATCTACGCCTTTTTCGCCGTTCTGCTGCTGGGTGGGTGGATGCGCGGCAAAGCCATGCTGAAATATGTTCTGGAGCATGCCTATCAGGGACTGAGCGAGACCGGATGGATGAAGCTGTCCCTAAGCTGGGGTGTGTTTTTCTTATGCCTGGCTGGCCTGAACGAAATATTCCGGCGGCCCGAATGGTTTTCTTTCGATACCTGGCTGTCGATAAAAGTGTGGGGCGTCACTGCCCTCACCTTCCTGTTCGCTCTGGCGAATATACCGATGCTGATGCGCCACGGGCTGAAGCTCGGCGATGATGCCGAGCTTCCCCCGCAAGCTTAATTGGATGGCTGGTCGGCGCGCGATACGCCCTTGCCGTCCAAATTCTTGGCGACGAATTCCCAATTGATGGCATTGTTTAGCAATGCGCCAACATAATCGGGACGGGCATTGCGGTAATCGATATAATAGGCATGTTCCCACACATCGATGGTCAGCAATGGCTTTATGTCATGCGCCACCGGCGTGTCGGCATCATGCAATGATGTGATCTTGAGCTTGTCGCCATCGAGCACCAGCCACGCCCAGCCACTGGCAAAATGGCCGACTGCCTCTTCCTTCAACTTGGCGAGCATGTCTGCATGGCTGCCGAAACTGTCGTCAATCATGGTCTTGAGCTTGCCAGTCGGCGTCTGCTTTTCCGGCGACAGGCATTCCCAGTAAAAACTGTGATTCCAGATCTGCGCTGCATTGTTGAACAGACCCTTGTTGCCCTTTGCTTTGGCTGCAGCGATGACTTCGCTCAGTGACGCGCTGGACAATTCAGCATCGTCCGCGATCAACGCATTGGTTTTGTCGACATAGGCTTTGTGATGCTTGCCGTGATGATACTCAAATGTCTCTGCGGAGATCAACTCACCGAAGGCAGATGTATCATAAGGGAGTGTTGGGAGAGTGAAGGACATATATGATCTTTCTTTATCAGATGGTTCAGAGGCAAACGCACAGGGGAGGGCCCGGTTCCGCTGGTCAGGCACTGCTCGCGCAGAAAATATGTGACAAGCCTCGCTCACCCAGATAGTCAGCAAGACATCAGGGGCAATACAGCCTGAATGCCTACAGGAGGAAAAAATGGCGAAATTTTTTGGAAATCTACATCTGGTGCTCGTCGCGGGATTGATATTGGCAATCGC
>JANMJX010000190.1:0-29648 GCA_031371575.1 Sphingomonadales bacterium | reverse complement strand
CATTTGAAGGAGCAATGCGCGCAAATGCTTGAGGAGCAGAAAGACAAATTTGGTCCCGAATGGGAGGCGCGATGATGTCGGAACCCGCGACCAAGACCATGAACATGATCGAAGCCATCAACAGCGCGCTGGATGTGATGCTGGCGAAAGACTCCGAAGTGGTCGTCATGGGTGAAGATGTCGGATATTTCGGCGGCGTGTTTCGCGCGACCGCCGGTCTTCAGAAAAAACATGGCAAAACCCGCGTGTTTGACACGCCGATCAGCGAATGCGGAATCATTGGCGTTGGCGTTGGCATGGCTGCCTACGGGCTGCGTCCCGTGCCGGAAATCCAGTTTGCCGATTATATCTACCCCGGCCTGGACCAGTTGGTGAGCGAGGCTGCACGTCTGCGGTACCGGTCTGCCAACGACTTCATCTGCCCCATGACCGTGCGCTCGCCATTTGGCGGCGGCATTTTTGGCGGGCAGACGCACAGCCAGAGTCCCGAAAGCATGTTTACGCATATTTGCGGTATCAAGACGGTCATCCCGGCAACGCCTTATGACGCCAAGGGCCTGCTCATCGCAGCGATTGAAGACAATGACCCGGTGGTCTTTTTCGAACCAAAGCGGATCTATAACGGCCCGTTTACCGGCTATTACGACCGGCCCGTTGAACCATGGTCGAAACATGAAGGCAGCGCGGTTCCCGAGGGATATTACCGCATCGATCTGGGCAAGGCTGCTGTCGTGCGCGAAGGCGAAGCGCTTACGGTGCTCACTTATGGCACCATGGTGCATGTCGTCAAAGCCGTCGTCGCCGATCAGGGCATTGACGCCGAGATTATCGACCTGCGCACTTTGTTGCCGCTCGATATCGACACCATCATCGCATCCGTGCAGAAAACGGGCAGATGCATGGTGGTTCACGAAGCCACGCGGACGAGCGGCTTTGGCGCCGAACTCGCTGCGCAAGTGCAGGAACGCTGCTTCCATCATCTCGAGGCACCCGTCGAGCGCGTTACCGGCTTTGACACCCCATATCCGCACAGCCTTGAATGGGCTTATTTCCCCGGACCGGTGCGCCTTGCCCGCGCCTTTGACAAGATCATGAAGGACTGACCGATGCCGAAATTTACATTCAATTTGCCCGACATCGGTGAAGGTATTGCAGAGGCCGAAATCGTCGCCTGGCACGTCAAGGTCGGCGACAATATTTCCGAAGACCAGCCTTTGGCCGACATGATGACCGACAAGGCGACGGTCGAAATGGAAAGCCCGGTTTCGGGCGTGGTGACGAAAGTTGCGGGTGAGGCGGGCGACGTCATCGCTATCGGCGCAATGCTGGTGGAAATCGAAATGGCCGGAGACGCCGCTCACGTTGCACCGGAAACGGAAAAGCCAGCCCCGGGACCGGAATTGGCTGCTGTAGTAGAGGATGAAAATCCGCATGCACCGGAGCCAGTCGTTGCTTCTGAAGTCCAACCAGTTCCTTCGGCGCCAACACCTCCTGCGCCATCTGCACCAGCAGCGCCGATCAATGAAGGCCATTCCGACAAGGTTATGGCCTCACCGGCAGTGCGCCAGCGCGCCAAGGACCTTGGCGTCGACCTAAATGAGGTCAAGGCCGCGGGCGGACATATTCGCCATGCCGACCTCGATGCTTTCCTCAATTATGGAACCGGCATGGGATACCGCCCTGCACATGCAAATGCCCGGCGCGAGGACGAGGCCGTGAAGGTCATCGGCATGCGCCGACGCATCGCCGACAATATGGCGGCTTCGAAGCGCAACATCCCCCATTTTACGTATGTCGAGGAAATCGACGTGACCGCGATTGAAGCGATGCGGGCGGATTTGAATGCCAATCGCGGCGCCAAGCCAAAGCTCACCCTGTTGCCCATGCTGATCGTCGCCATCTGTAAAACCATTCCGCCATTTCCAATGATCAATGCGCGCTTTGATGACGAGAATGGCATTGTCACGCGGCACGGTGCCGTCCATCTTGGCATGGCAACGCAAACGGAGGCCGGTTTGATGGTCCCCGTTATCCGCGATGCGCAAGACCGGAACATCTGGCAGCTGGCCAGCGAAATCACGCGTCTTGCGGAAGCTGCGCGCAGCGGCTCGGCCAAGAGCGAAGAATTGTCGGGTTCCACCCTGACGATCACATCGCTTGGCCCGCTTGGCGGCATTGCAACCACACCCGTGATCAATCGGCCTGAGGTGGCCATCATCGGTCCGAACAAGATCGTCGAGCGGCCAATGTTCGTAGGGGACAATATCGAAGCGCGCAAATTGATGAACCTGTCGATCAGCTGTGACCATCGCGTTGTCGACGGATTTGATGCGGCAAGCTATGTGCAGGCGCTGAAGAAGCTTATCGAAACGCCGGTTTTGTTGTTCGCAGACTAGAGTTTGAAACCGGAAAGGCTTGTTTGGTCGAACTTCAGTTTGAACGTCACAAACGGGCCTGAACGGCTGTAGCGGGCTTCTTCGAAATCGCGGTCTTCAAAACCGACGATATTGTAGCCGAATGTGATGTTTGCGTTTTTGAATGGCGTGACTGTCAACTGCGGGCCAATGGCGTAAGCGACATTGGATGCGTTGCTGCCAATGCGCACGGTACCTGCGACGCCGACATCCGCCAATTTGCTGATATCGAACTTGAAATCACCGCCGATGACATTGCTCCAGCCCTTGACGTCGTCGCTGCCGAAGCGGTCTGTGGCATAGCGCGTTCCCCAGAACAGTGCATATTCGCAGCGTTCAACGAAGCTGTCTGAACGGGCATCAATGGGTGTGTAGTTGACCGACAGGCTATTGATGATCCGGCGTGAGCTTGCGTCACCGTTGATATTCAGCAGGGCGTTGCCGATTGGGCCAGGTGCGCCGGCGACGGCACCGCGCACTGAGTCATAACGAAATTCTGTCTTGTTGAGGATCGACCATTCGCTGTTCGCTGGACGGTGTGCCCAGCTGATTTCCGCTTTTGCTGCCGTCGTTCGGGCACCCAGATCCTGTTTGGCGCGAAACCAGCTGAACGCGCCGCCAACGGCGCGGCCTTCACCAATTTGGCGAAGAACCGCTGTGGTCAGGCCGAAACGCTTCGTGGTATCGCCGTCGCGGACCTCTGCGCGGCCTGTCCAGCTCCAAACCGACCCGCGGTAGGTTGCACCAGCCGTCACTGCCGTAAAGTCCTCTGTGAGGGCTCCAGACGCCCCCAGGAAGCCACCAGAAGCGACGGGTTGGTTTGGGTTGACGACGTCGGCACGGTGAATGCCGCTTATGGTCTTGTTTCCATCCAATGTCAGATCAACCGACCATTGTTCGCTGATGCGGAATGATTGCGCGAGACCATATGCTGCAAATGTGCGGGGACCATATTCGCTGATGTCCTGCTGGTTCGCGCTGGCGAGCACACGCCCACCGGCCCATGGTGACAGGTCGAAGCCGACGCGGGCCGTGCGGGCATCTATATTCTCGCCCTTCGCGATCTCGTAGCCGGCGACCAGTGCGACGCCGGATTTGACCTGATAGCGTGCGGACACATTGTGGCGGACAGGGAAGTCGATGCTTTCGTCTTTACCTCCAAGCGCAAATTCTGTTTGTGCCGACAGTTCCAGCTTTCTATCCAGGAAGCGCTGGGACGCCCCAAGCCGGGCAAGTGTTGATTCATTCGTGGTTCCATCGGCAAGTGCGTCATTGGCATAAGTGAGCCCAGCACGGAATGTCGTTTCATCAGAGCGATATTCGATCTCGCTGATGGCTGCCCTGCGGCGCGCGTCATTGCCGAAAAATTCTTCCTGATAGGCAATCAATGAGGCTGAAAGCTGTTCCGACAGGCGCACCCGGCCATCAACGCCGAATTTACGCGTGCCGGTTTCCGAACGATTTTGCTGGCCAACGCCGAAGCCTGCTTGTTGCTCACGGATATAAGCGAGGACGTCAAATCGAGCGTCATGATGTTCGGCCTCCACCAACCACGCGGTTGCGCCGCCTACGCTTGGGACAGCGGCCGAACGTTGGGCCTGCGAGTTCGACCCGGCAAACTCAGCGCGAATTTCGGTACCGACACCAGGGCGGTAGATGATGTCAGCGCCCAAAAGATCAGTCTTGTTGATGTCGCTTTCGTCATGAACCCCGGTTGCCGCGATTTGCAGCTTCGCATCATCGCTGGTCCAGCGCACCCGCCCGCCTGCGTTCGCGACCCGCTTGCCAACACCATCCACTTCATACTCTGCGATGATGAATTGCGGATCGAAGCCTGAACTGCGCGAAAGCACAGGTTCACGAAAGCTGATGCTGCCGGACAGATAATCGATGTCATAATCGACATGACGTATCAGGATCTTCGTTTCGATGATACGATCCGACCGCAACCGGTCGCGGGTTTCGATACGCACCCGTTCGGTGTTTGCAATGATGTCGCTCGCACTTAGCCGATAGGGCCCTGACAGGCCATTGCCCTGAATTTCCTCACGGCGATAACGGTACGGCGTGTCTGAACCAAATGCAGTCGCCTGGATGGAATCATTTCGGTATTCGGCCTTCACACCGTTGAACGACCGCTGGTAACGGGCAAGTTCAGGTTCATCGATGCCCGTCTGGTAATCGCCGAACAAGGCGTAGAACTGGGGGCGCTCCAATTTTAGATATAGGCGGCGTACCGAGGCCGCATCGTAGCGCTGGTTGGTGCCATCTGCATAAATTGTGTAATAGCGGCGCGGATCGATGATCCCGGCAAAACGGGTCTCGTCTTCTTTCTTGTCGCTGTCATAGGCCATGGTCATCAACCATTTTCCTTTGACTCGGCCTTTCGCATATAATGCGATGCGGCCGTCAACATTCAGAGGCTCATCGTCGCCTGCCAAGGTTTCCAGACCTTCTTCAAGCTTGCTGAAGCCTATTGTCCCTGCAGCAAAGCCCACAACTGTCCAGGGCCGGTCGCCCGGGTCAAGCCAGGTCTCGATGCGCTGCGTTCTGCGCACTTCGCCATCGACGAAGCTAAAGCTGACCGCGACAGTGCCGGACGCGGTCGTTGGTTCGAGGTCGATATAGGCCAGGCCATCGTCACCGCGTACATGCCAAACAGGGGCAGCGCGCTCCAAGCCAGACAGCTGATTTGCTTGCTGTGCATCGATTTCCAATGCTGGACGGTATGGATCAGATACCTGGAAATCTCCGACCGAGCCGTGTTGCACTGGCTTGCCGTTCCGGTCGGTCAGGCGCACAACGATGCGTGGACGCGAAATGCCGTCTGCGACGAGAACCGACTGCGCCTTAATGAATTCGGCCTTCATCGGCGCCCGTGCAAAATACACGCTGCGCTCGAGTGTTTCGACGATGGCACCAGTGCCATCCTTGATCCGCGCCACAAGTTTGTTTTCACCATTTTCGATGTTGACCCCGCGCCAGGTGGCGATGTGGATCTGGTCGTCCGGGCTTTTCTTGACGCCGTCAAAGTTGAGCGCACTCACAGAAACGCCGTTCACCAGCAATTCCACGGTCTGACCGGCACGATGTTTGACCGCAATACGAATGGATTTCACGCGGGGATTTTGGTTGATGTCGGGATAGACAAAGCCAGTTCCGGGTTGCTGACCAGCAAACCAGTCACGCTCGGCACCCGCCGCCTGGGGATCAGTCAGGATGGGCGCGAGTTCCGCTGCAGATTTGCGTGTGTCAACGCGCGGCGCAGTTGCTTTTGCTCGGAAATCAGCGCGTTTGAGTGCGCCACCTTTCCCTTCCACAAAGCGCGAAATTGCGCTTCCGGCGCTTCGACTGTTGTCGGTGCAGTCAACGGGGGCACGATCCAGTGGAAAACTGCCCGGGTCAATCTGGACAACGTGCAGGCCAGGAGTGAGGCCTTCAAAATGATATCGCCCGTCCTTGTCGGTCACCGTATAGGTGCCGTCCTGCAACATGACGCGAATGCCGGCGATCCCGTTGGCGAGACGCGGGTCAACAGTGCAGCCCCCGTCGGTGACTCGTCCGACAAGCGTAAACCGATCGGAAATGCCGTCCTTTACGATGCGGATCGTCGCGTCGACGGTGGCGCTTTGGGCACCGCGGCTGTCGACGGCGGACGCTAGATTGATCGCCTGACCGGGACGCGCGTCTTGTCTGACTTCTGCCAGATAGGTAAGCAGACCTTTTTCACCCGCAGCGATCGATGGCACGGTGACGCTAAAGTTGCTTCCGTCGGCCGCTACGTTTGGCGCTACGCTAGTGCCCTGATATCTAAAGCTATTCTGCCGGATACGCAGTGCGGTGGGCAGCCTGTCGGTGATCGTTACCTGGCCAGAATTTCGCGTGCGGTCGGCATTTTCGATGGAAATTCGATACTGCACAATATCGCCTGGCGCTGCCGTCACCGTCGAGGTTTCTTTACGGATATTCAGTGAGCCACCGGGCCGGTCGAGCGGAACGTCGATACGCACAGGGGCAGGGTCGAATAAGGTAATGGTCCCGCCATAGGACCCTGGACCTATTACAAACGCGCCGCCGTCCGGTCGCGTGAGCGTCGATAACTCCCCGGGCGTTGACGTGGAGGGAAAGGTGTAAGGCGATGGCGGGGTGACAATGAGCCGATATGTTCCTCGGCGCAAAAACGGAAACCTGTAGAAACCGGGGCCAAAGTTATACACATGGCCACTTGAGTCAGTGACGGACGACCCGGTGACAATGGTGCTCGGGAAGACAGAAATACCGTCATCGCCGAACACATCCGCCGGAAGTCCGGTGGCGACGTCCAATATGGTGACTCGCGTGCCATCGACAGGAATCCCGTCGCCGCTATCAAAGGTGACGCCAAAAGGATCAACAAGAATCTCGACTCCAATATGGCCAACGGTGGTTCCGCTCATGGGATCGTCGAGGTCAACCTCGATACTGTCGCCCGGATTGACCGACAGAGCACAGTCGCCAAGAACAGGCGTTGGCGGGATGGCTTTTGTGTTGATAAATCCAGTAAACCGCCCGCTGTTTACCGAGTCTTCGGTAAAGGAAATACGTTCCTGGTCGCCATTTGACGTTATGATCAGGGCGTCGAATGAATCGATCGCCGTGCTGCTGACATTTTTCGAAGCCGCGTCCACGCGAATGATAAGCGGTTCCCCCGCACGGATCGCGGTCGTTGATATAAGACTCGCGGCGGATAATTGGGTGTCCGCATAAGGACCGCCCAGCGCCATCGGGACCCGTCCATTATTGCCAGCGCACATTGTGCCCGGCAGAGGCTGTGTGATCGATCCTGGACCATTTGATAATCGGAATAAAGAAATGCCGGCAGGTGTCGGCGTCGATTCTACAGCAAATTCGACCGTGTTGGAGTTGACCGTCAGCCTGCTTCCGCCGACATCCCATTCGGCGAGCGCTGTGTTCGTGATCAGCCGTGGCGCAGTTTGCGCAGACGCGTCTGAGCAGGCGGCAGAGAGGAGCGTCCCTGCCGCCAGCACAAAGGCGGCTTGCCTTATGAATTTGGTTAACGGACCCATTTCGAATTTGGGCGGTGGCAGGCTCAGCCGCACACCGCCCAATATTCCTTAATTGATGGTTGCGCGGAAGATTAGCGCACTGGAGTTACCACCGGTAATATTCGTCAATGAACCCGCAACCGTATTTGCCGGCGTTCCGAAGCTGCCCCCGTCTGCGTCTGCTGCGCTGTCGGTGGTAGCCGTGCCGCCACTGCAGGTCTGGCTGACGCCTGGCGAAGTGACGGTTCCGTTGATGCGGATCGACGCTGGAACGAACGTGGTGTTCGTGGGCACAAGGTCGGAAATGCTGATGTTGGTCGCGGTTGCGCCACCAGCTGCGTTAGCCACCGAGATGCAATATTCCACGACAGCGCCGGGAACGGACTTGAAGTTACTCGCGCTGACGCCGTCACTGATAACACGGCTGCTTTTGAATACGCTGAGTACTGCAGATGAAACCGTATAGCTGTCGGTTGCAACATCAATACCGTCACGTGCAGCAGACGTGCCGCCAATACCGGATTTCACGGCATCTGCAAAAACGGTTTCAACAGTGGCCGCGCCGTTTGCTGTCGAATCGCCGACTGCCGTGATTGCACTGCCGTTACTTTCGAGGGCAGTGGCGCTCAACTGAACGCCCGCAATCTGGCCGTTAGTGGCGGCAAGCGGGACATTGCCCACAATGAAGATGAACCGCGATTGATCGAGACCAAGATTGTCAACGGTTGTCGCGGTATCGGTCCCTGACTCATAAGTGCCGTTGCCGTTTGCGTCGACAAAGAACGAGAATGCCGTCAGATCAAAGCCGTCTTGCCCGCCATGTGCCGCGTTTGTCGATGTTGCCTGCTGTAAAGCCGCGAGGCTGAAATCGAGCGTGTCGTTTGACGTATTGGTCAGCTGAAAACGCGTAACCTGTGCGGTTTGGCCTGGGTTCACGGTCGTGGTTCCGGTTGTCGCGGCTTCGACTAAGCTAAAAATGATCTTGCGGTCGACCTTGAACGTATCCGATGCGGATACTGCAGTTTGGGCGACGGAACCCACCTGATAATTCACGTTTACCGTATTCAAAATGTCCGTGCCTGGTGCAGTCCCGCCAGCAAATGCAGGTGCAGAGCACAGCATTGCAACAGAAACTGTCGAACAAGCAGCGAGCAGTTTAAGCGTACTGGTCATGGCTTAATACTCCTGGTTCAATAATTTGATTGCGCCCACCGCCGCAATCAGGACGGTTTCACGAACCATCTGACGACGGTTCGAAGAATTTATTTATTTTTTCAAAAGGGTTAAGGTCAGGATGGTTGATCATTGGATGACCACCCTGAAGGTAATGGTTCTTGTCTCACCTGCAGGAACATTGCCTGCTGAAATGGCTACACGCGTTCCGTTAAATAGTCCTGCGTCGGCATCGGCCACGTCAGTCAAGGAGACTGTGGCCGCCGCTCCGGACTGAAGCGTCATAGATGCTGTCTGGTAGGCAGACCGTGAAGGTATGGGATCAACGATTGTCAGATTGTTGAGTACACCAGTGCCCGATACAGTTGCGACAAGGCGATAGGTGACGACTGCCCCTGGAACAGGGCGTTGACCGCCGAACGGATCAGCAATTGTGGCTGATTTGACCAAAGTGAGTGACGTCGCCTGAACGGCCAGGAAGCCATTTGCCGTTGCATCTGCGCCAGTGGCACCAACAACGGCGTTTCCGCCGCCTTGCCCTTGGCCCGGAAAAGAGGTGCCGGGCGCGCCAGTGCCAGTCACCGCCGCTGCAGTCAGGCTTACATTTGCGCGGGCCCCGTTTGGAAGGCCTGTAGGCGTCGAGGTAATGACAAAAACGGCTTTGCTTTGATCTGGCGCGATAACAGGATCGTTTGATCCGGCAATATAGACCGCGTCAACGCCGGGGTCATAAACCCCATTGTCATTGCTATCGATAACGATCTGTTGGAGCGTCGGATCAAAATCGTCGCCTCCGTTCGTCGTATTTACCGTAAACGAAAAGGCTTCGTTGCCGTTACCCGTATTAGTTATGCGAAACGACTGTACATTACCCGCTTTGCCTGGACTGGTGAGAACATCGCCCGGATCAGTCCGGACGACTGTGACGTCAAGCAATTCGTCGACCTTGATCGAAACCGTGTTGGAGTCGATAGTGACAGGGCCGCTTGCAGTGTCAAAGGTGGCGGATGCGATATTCTGAATATCGGTGCCTGCAACTGTGCCCGCAGCATAGGCCGGAGAACTCATACAGAGCAGTAGAAGCGCGTAGGCGATACTAGTCCTGGCTCGGTCGGCCAAGGCATGCGTTGCCGCGCGCTGAAATATGATGGACCTGAACATGGACGGATATGTGCCAGAACAATATCAAGAAACCGTTAATTACGCCGCTGCCGGTTAACCATTATAAGTATTTGAAAAAACTATAGAATTTATCATTATCTTGTCGTGTAAGAGTGCAATGCCGTATGTTTTTAAAACGTTTGCGCTGTATCTGATGCGAGCAGGGTGACGAACTGATTGCACGCAAATGGCCGTTTTACGACAAATGCCGTTGACAGAATCTTGCGTCGCTTATAGTGCGCCCCCACCGCAAGTTAGCGGGTGTAGCTCAGTTGGTTAGAGCGCCGGCCTGTCACGCCGGAGGTCGCGGGTTCGAGCCCCGTCACTCGCGCCACTTCCCAGGTTCAAGCCTGGGGTGGGGCGCGAAAGGATCCCGTTTCCATCCAGATCATCAGTGGACGCATCGGCGCAATCCAGATGACACCTGCAACTAGGTATATAATACTTTGGACGGCAATAGGTTGTGCGCCGATAAATTCGGATGCACTCACGACAATCACAGACCAAATCAGAATAATGAGTAATATTGCAAGCATTCCTGCGGGTTTACGCCAGCTAGGTTGTTTTGGGGGTACGGTCATAACGTGATCCAAGATTTTTCGGTGAGAATTGCGTCCATAGGTACATCCCAGATGTCCGTTGCCAATACAGGCGCGTGCTGTATCGACCAGGCAAGACCAACCTTGATCGCGTGGTCAAGAAGGCTCAACGCCCTGTCGTAATAGCCTGCGCCCTGACCAAGACGCATCAGGCGATCATCATAAGCTGTTAGCGGGGCAAGAACGACATCTGGCGTGTATTCCAGGGCATTTTCGTTGGGTTGCTGAAGTCCGAAGGGACCGGTAACCAATTGGTCACCCGGTGTCCATCGCAGGAAGCGCATTGGCGCAGACCGGCGCGTCACTTGCGGAAGAGCAATCTCGCACCCCAGCTCATATGCCTGTGCCAAGATTGCAGAAGGGTTTACCTCAGAACCAAGCGCCACATAGCCAGCGACAATTTTTCCGGGCTGCAGAAATTTCGCGAGCGGACTTGGGATTTTTGAAAACGCCAAGGCGCGGTCTTGTGGAGAAAGGGCGTCCACAAACTGGTCGCGCATATTACGATATTCCAATCGCTGCGCTTGTTTGTCATAATCTGGGAGCACAAAATTTCCTGATGAAAGTTGGCGGAACCACCATGGGTCGTTTCCCGGAATATCCTCTGACGCCAGGACGTCAGGTGGGCACCGTGTGATCTGGACCTTACAGTTTCCCGTACGGCCCAGGCAGGGACAGCTCCCTCAGATAGATAATCGCCTCAGGGATGTTCTCATCAGTTCGTGCCGGACAGTTCCGCCAATAATCAATATAGGCCAGTTAAGTTAATTCTCAAGCCTAAGTGCCAGATTTTCCAACCGGCTTGCAAGTCCTTCTAATAGCTCGGCAGATTGCGCCGCCGCGATGCTTGCCTGCGTGTCTCCGTTTGCTGCCGAGCCGCCTGTGTTCGCGTCATGCAGCTTATCTGCCAGGAGCAGCGCAGAAAACAGCAAGGTACGAGTCTCGTTCAGACTACCCGAGCCACCAGCTTCCTGCGCGCTTTCATCGACCATAGCGCCCAGTGCGGCAAGCCGAGGCTCTTCGCCAGGGTTACAGCCGACAATATAGTCGCGGCCAGCGATGGATAATTTCACGTCGGGCATCAGCCAGCACCTGCAAGAATTTTGTCGATTTCGTGAATTGCGGCACGTGTTTCCGATTTAAGCTTTTCATGCTGCTCGACAATGTCGCTCGTCGCACGTGCCGCGGGAGCGGCCGACAACTTTTCAATGCGGGACAAGGCACGCTCAATTCGGCCAATTGCCACGATAAATCGTTCATCTGCCATGGCTTAGCTTCCTTTCATGAGGAAGTGTAACAGACAATCGCCATAATGGAAATGAATGAAAGCCAATATTGAGACAGATTCACCTCGGAAATTCCGCTTGGCTGACTTGACGCTAGGCACTTGCATCCGCAAAGGGTTCGCACCAACGACTCGGCGGTGCCGCATAGATTGATATGCCCCGCCTCCTGCTTCCGTTCGGGAGTAACAAGTGGGGATAGAACATGACCGTCAGTGACCAGCAAATGGCCAATGCAATTCGGGCACTGGCCATGGATGCTGTGCAAGCCGCTAATAGTGGCCATCCCGGTATGCCGATGGGCATGGCCGATGTAGCAACGGTGTTATATTCCAAGTTTCTGAAATTTGATCCAAAGGCACCGCGTTGGGCCGACCGCGACCGTTTTGTGCTGTCGGCGGGTCATGGTTCAATGTTTGCTTACGCGACGCTGTATCTCACCGGCTACGAAAGCCCAACGATTGAGGACATTCGGAATTTTCGCCAATTGGGAAGCCCATGCGCTGGGCACCCGGAAAATTTCCTTATTGATGGTGTAGAGTGCACAACAGGTCCGCTTGGACAAGGACTGGCGATGGCGGTGGGCATGGCAATTGCCGAGCGCCATTTGAACGCTCGGTTTGGTGATGATCTGGTGGATCATCGAACATGGGTTGTTGCCGGTGACGGTTGCCTCATGGAAGGTATCAATCACGAAGCAATTGGTCTTGCAGGCCATCTTGGACTTGGCCGCCTGATTGTGTTCTGGGACGATAACCGGATCACCATTGATGGCGCCACTGACCTGTCGACAAGCGAAGACATAGCCGCTCGCTATCGCGCCTCGGGTTGGCATGTTGAAGCATGTGATGGACATGATTTCAACGACATAGAGCGCGCTATTAAGGCATCATTGCAAGATGATCGGCCTTCGTTGATTGCCTGTCGGACACTGATCGGCAAGGGTTCGCCCAACAAACAAGGTACAAAGGCGCCACATGGCAGTCCGCTTGGCGCCGAGGAGATCGTGGCCACCCGCGCAGCTCTGGATTGGCCTTATCCTGCCTTTGAAATACCCGCCGATATTCTGTCAGCATGGCGTGCAACGGGCGAGATGGGCGCGGCCGCCCACGCCGATTGGCAGGCACGTCTGGCGGTGTCGGCGCATGCCATCGAGTTCGAGACTGCCATGGCCGGCGACCCAAAATGCGCGTGGCTCAAGCCGCATCTAGACGGTCTGATTGCCGCACCGCAGAACATCGCAACGCGCAAAGCATCCGAAATTGCACTGACGGCGGCAACCGCAGCTATTCCGGAACTGCTCGGCGGATCTGCCGACTTGACTGGCTCAAATTTTACCCGAACAGTTTCGACCAAGACATTGGATAAAAACGATTATTCCGGCAGATACGTCAATTACGGAATTCGCGAATTTGGTATGGCGGCAGCCATGAATGGCATGGCGTTGCATGGCGGAATCATTTCATATGGCGGCACGTTCCTGATCTTCTCAGACTATTGCCGGGCTGCTATTCGGTTGTCGGCGCTTCAAGAAACGCGCGTCGTCTATGTGATGACTCATGATTCCATCGGTGTCGGCGAAGATGGCCCAACGCATCAGCCAATCGAACAGGTGATGTCGTTGCGGCTTATTCCCAATCTGGACGTGTATCGGCCATGCGATACAATCGAAACCGCCGAATGCTGGGCGTTGGCTATCGAAAGCGCTTCGACGCCATCGGTTCTTGCCCTGTCCCGGCAAAATCTGCCGCAGTTGCGCACCGACATAAGCAAGAATTTCTCGGCGTTGGGGGCGTACACATTGATCCCGGCCAAAGCCGCGCGGAAGGTCATATTGATTGCCACAGGCTCCGAAGTTGCGATTGCAGCTTCGGTGGCGGAACGGCTCGAAGAACAGGGCATTGGGGCCGATGTCGTCTCGATGCCGAGCTGGGAGCGTTTCGACGCTCAGGACGCCGATTACAGGGCATCTGTATTGCCCGTCGGCACAATGCGCGTCTCAATCGAGGCGGGCACGACAATGGGTTGGGAGCGGTATGTCGGCGATGGTCTTCGGATTGGTATCGATAGCTTCGGCGCTTCTGGGCCAATTGATGCATTATATGATTATTTCGGCCTGACTGCTGACAAGATCACCCCGCAAATTGTGGCCCGCCTGGGTCAATAGGAGCAAATATGACTGTAAAAGTAGCAATCAACGGATTTGGCCGCATTGGTCGCTTGGTCGCCCGCGCGATCCTGGAGCGCGATGACCATGACCTTGAACTGGTCGCAATCAACGATCTCGCCCCGGCGAAGGCGAATGCGCTTTTGTTCAAGCGCGACAGCGTGCATGGCCCGTTTCCCGGTACTGTGGAAGCCGATGGCAACGACATCATCGTCAATGGCAAGCGTATCCATGTCACTGCGGAGCGCGACCCTGCCAATCTGCCGCATGGCGCCAATGATATCGACATTGCACTTGAATGCACTGGCTTCTTCACCGACCGGGCCAGCGCAGAAAAGCATCTGGCAGCAGGCGCAAAACGCGTTCTGATTTCAGCGCCGGGCAAAAATGTCGATAAAACCGTTGTATATGGCGTGAACCACGACGTTCTGACGTCAGATGACGTGATCGTTTCAAACGCAAGCTGCACCACCAATTGTCTCGCACCACTTGCGAAGGTGTTGAATGATGCCATCGGTATCGAACGTGGGCTGATGACAACAATCCACAGCTATACCAATGATCAGAAGATCCTCGACCAGATCCACGACGATATGCGCCGTGCACGGGCCGCAGCGATGTCGATGATCCCGACAACAACCGGCGCAGCGCGCGCGGTTGGCGAAGTGATGCCTGAATTGAAGGGCAAGCTCGACGGCTCGGCCATTCGCGTTCCAACGCCAAATGTCAGCATCGTAGACCTCACATTCACGCCGAAGCGTGATACTTCGGTTGAGGAGGTCAATGCATTGTTGAAGTCCGCATCGGAAGGCAAGCTCAAGGGCGTTCTGGCCTATTCAGACGAGCCTTTGGTTTCGATCGATTATAATCATTGCCCGGCAAGTTCAACGATCGACAGCCTTGAAACGGCAGTCATTGACGGCAAGCTGGTGCGTGTGTTGAGCTGGTACGACAATGAATGGGGTTTCTCGAACCGCATGGTCGACACCGCCGGCGTCATTGGCAAGTTGCTGTAAGGACATCCACATGGCATTCCGCACGCTCGACGATTTGGGGGATATCAAGGGAAAGCGCGCGCTTGTGCGTGTGGACCTGAACGTCCCAATGGCCGACGGGCGTGTTACGGATGAAACACGGCTCCGTGCCTTAATGCCGACGGTTCTAGAGCTCGCGGACAAGGGTGCCAAGGTGCTTCTGCTTGCCCATTTTGGCCGTCCCAAGGGCGCCAAGCACAGCGAAATGTCGGTATCGATGGTGCTTGATGCGCTTGAGAACGTATTGGGCCGTGAGGTCATGTTCGTGCCTGAGATTGCAGGTGAAATTGTAGCGCAGTCGGTTGGCATATTGGCGGACGGCGATATTGCCTTGCTTGAAAATACACGTTTCTGGCCAGGCGAAGAAACAAACGATCCTGAACTTGCGCGCGCCGTCGCCGCAAATGGCGACATTTACGTCAACGATGCCTTTTCGGCGGCACATCGCGCGCATATGTCCACCGAAGGGCTGGCGCATGTCCTGCCGGCTTATGCCGGTCGGTCCATGGAAGCGGAATTGAAAGCGCTTGAAGCAGCTCTTGGCGCGCCTGAGCATCCTGTTGCGGCTGTAGTGGGCGGCGCAAAGGTGTCGACCAAACTGGACGTGCTGAACAATCTGGTTACTCAAGTTGACCATTTGATTATTGGCGGCGGTATGGCCAACACATTTTTGGCAGCCCGCGGGGTCAACGTGGGCAAGTCCCTTTGCGAACATGATCTCGCTGACCAGGCCAATGCCATCTTGGATGCCGCAGACGCCGCCGGCTGCACCGTACATCTACCATATGACGTCGTGACGTCAGTCGAATTCCGCGCAAATCCACCCATTCGGACGGTGAACGTGCATGAAGTCGCAGCAGATGAAATGATCCTGGATATCGGGCCAGCGGCCGTTGAAGCGTTGGCGGATGTCTTGAAAAATTGCCGCACTCTGGTATGGAACGGTCCCTTGGGAGCGTTCGAGATTGAACCCTTCGATGCCGCAACTGTTTCGTTGGCGCGGACGGCAGCAGCGCTTACACGCGAGGGCTCGCTTGTGTCAGTCGCTGGTGGTGGTGATACGGTTGCTGCTCTGGCACATGCTGGGGTGACGGAGGATTTTACTTTTGTATCGACCGCAGGCGGCGCATTCCTGGAATGGATGGAAGGCAAACCGCTGCCGGGGGTTGATGCTTTGAAAATCGCTTAAACATACGGGGCAATGCCCCGTTTTTTTCGAATGTCGATGCATACGTATGCCCGACAAGCTTATACGGGAAGTTTTATATGAATTTCAATGAGATGCATGAAAAAGTTGCTACTGGCTCTGGATTTATTGCAGCTTTGGATCAAAGCGGCGGTTCGACGCCCAAGGCGCTGCGCGGCTATGGCATAAATGAAGACGCTTACGCCAGCGAACAGGAAATGTTCGGGCTCATCCACGACATGCGGGCGCGCATAATCACGGCGCCAAGCTTTTCGGGCGAAAAGGTGCTGGGTGCCATTTTATTTGAGCGTACAATGGATGGCGAAGCCGGCGGAAAACCAGTGCCACAGGCACTTCAGGATCGCGGCGTCGTGCCATTTCTAAAGGTCGACAAAGGACTGGAGGATGAGGCAGACGGTGTTCAAATGATGAAGCCAATGCCGGGTCTTGATGAACTGCTGGCCCGGGCGAAGGCCAAAGGTGTCTTTGGCACCAAGAAACGTTCCGTCATCAACCAGGCATCGCCATCGGGCATATCAGCAATTGTGCAACAGCAATTCGAAGTAGCCGAGCAGATATTGGGCCATGGCCTCATGCCCATTATCGAACCTGAGGTGAACATCAAGAGTTCCGATCGCGCGCAAAGTGACGTCCTTTTGCGCGATGAACTGTTAAAGGCCCTTGATGGTCTTTCTGGCGACCATAAGGTGATGTTGAAGCTGTCTATCCCGGCAGAAGCTGGGACCTTTGATCCGCTTATCAGCCATCCACGCGTGTTGCGTGTCGTAGCCTTGTCAGGCGGCTACGCCCGGCCCGAAGCATGCGCCGAACTCGCAAAGAACAAGGGCATGATCGCAAGCTTCTCGCGCGCATTGCTCGAAGATTTGCAGCACCAGATGACCGAAGCCGAATTCGACGCTGCTTTGGGTTCCGCAATTGATGAGATCCACGCCGCTTCGGCGACCTGAGTTTGGAGAGGGGCCGGCGGCGGATGCGCAAGATGTTTGCCGCCGGCCTTAAGCCTCGCTAAGGAGCGCGGCATGAAAGAACTCGCCTGCCAGTTATATCTCATCTCGCCGCCTGATGTCGGCGGAGATTTCCCTGCTAAACTTAAAACTGCATTGTCTGCTGGACCAGTCGCAGCATTCCAGTTTCGCGTGAAGGGCGTGGACCAGCATGAGGCTGCCGCTTTGGCGGAACCCTTGCAGGCTATATGTGCTGCGCATGACGTTGCGTTCATCGTCAACGACAGTGTTGCGCTCGCCAAGCGATTAAAGGCAGATGGCGTCCATCTGGGGCAGGGCGACGGCGATGTGCGAGAAGCGCGCGATGTTCTTGGTCCCGACGCACAGATTGGCGTTACCTGCCACAACAGCCGTCATCTTGCAATGGAAGCGGCCGAAGCAGGCGCCGACTATGTCGCCTTTGGGGCATTCTATCCGACGACCACCAAGCAGGTCGATCATGTGGCTGATCTGGACACGTTGCAAAAATGGTCTTTCGTGACCGAGGTGCCTTGTGTGGCGATCGGCGGCATCACCGCCGAGAATGCAAAGCCATTGATTGACGCTGGCGCCGACTTTCTTGCAGTGAGCAGCGCAATATGGGATCACCCATATGGTCCTGCCGAAGCCGTGAAATCGTTCAACGCGCTGCTTGCCTAATTGCCTTTGCAGCGCTAAAGCCCGCCACCAACGGCACGTTTTTGCGTGCCTGCTCTTTCCATCTGTCAAGCGAGTTCACTCATGAAAATCAACGCGGTTGAAATCAAGCCGGGTAACATTCTGGAATATGAAGGCGGCCTGTGGCGTGTCGTAAAGACCGCGCATACCCAACCGGGTAAAGGCGGCGCTTACATGCAAGTGGAACTCAAGAACCTTCGTGATGGCCGCAAGAACAACATCCGTTTTCGTTCCGCCGAAAGCGTCGAGAAGGTCCGTCTTGACCAGAAGGACTTCCAGTTTTTGTACGCCGAGGGCGACAATCTGGTTTTCATGGACAAGGAAACCTATGATCAGGTGACATTGCCAAGTGATCTTTTGGGTGACGCTGCGGCCTTCCTTCAGGACGGTATGGATGTCGTTATGGAAATGTATGACGACGAAGCGCTTTCGGTTGCCTTGCCTGACCAGATTGAAGCCACTGTCGTTGAAGCGGATGCCGTCGTGAAGGGGCAGACCGCCTCATCCAGCTACAAGCCTGCAATCCTGGACAATGGCGTCCGCGTGATGGTGCCACCTTTTATCAGCGCGGGCACGCGGATCGTGGTGGACGTTTACGAACGGGAATATGTCAAGAAGGCCGACTAAGTACGTTCCTCTCCCGAGGGCGGGAGGGGCTAGGGGAGGTATCCCTCCATTTGAATTTTACTCTCGTTTTGCGGATGCAGGCCCTCCTCGGCCCCTCCCGCCTGCGGGAGGGGAGCATTATATGCCAGCATTAACCGGTCTTTTGACCATTATGGAAAAAGCTGCCCGTAAAGCGGGTGGCAAGTTGCGCCGGGATTTTGGCGAAATCGAACATTTGCAGGTATCGCAAAAGGGACCCGCGGATTTCGTATCAAAGGCCGATGAGCGCGCCGAAGATACCATATTTCGCGAACTGGAAATTGCCCGCCCTGATTGGGGTTTCCTGATGGAAGAGGGCGGCGAGATAGCGGGCAGCGAAGGCAAGCCCCGTTTCATCGTCGATCCACTCGATGGTACGAGTAATTTTCTGCACGGCATCCCGCATTTTGCCATTTCCATTGCCGTTCAGGATCCGAAACCCGATGGATCGGGCTGGGGCGATATCTTTGCTGGACTGGTGTATAATCCGATTACCGATGAGAGCTTCTGGGCTGAACGCGGCAAGGGTGCCTGGCTGGGCAACCGCAGATTGCGGGTGTCCGCGCGTCGTCAGTTGAACGAGGCGCTGATTGCGACAGGCACGCCCTATAAGGGCCATGGCGACTTTGACGAATGGAGCAATATCTTCAACGCCATTGGTCCGTCGGTTTCCGGTATTCGGCGTTTCGGCGCGGCAAGCCTTGATCTGGCCTGGTTGGCCGCGGGACGCTATGATGGCTTTTGGGAAAGTGGCCTTTCGCCTTGGGATACCGCTGCGGGATGCCTGCTCGTGCGGGAAGCAGGGGGCTTTGTAACAGACTATCGCGGCCGAAGCCCACATATCGCCGATGTGCAGGTATTGGCAGCAAATGACATATTGCACAGCAAGCTGCACAAGCTGCTGGTTGGCGCTATAAAATAAACGGCAAATTATGCCGAAAAAATGCCGAGTCTTGGCCTTGCAGGTCAGGATTCTTCTGCCTAAAAGCGCGGCAACTTAAGGGGCTTCGGAAGCGAGTCTGATATGACTGATTTGTCGCAATATTTGCCAATACTGCTTTTCCTTGTGGTGGCGCTCGCGTTGTCGTCGGCTTTTGTGTTTTTGCCGATGGGCGTCTCGCGACTGACGGGCACGCACAAGCCTACCGAAGCCAAGCTTACCGAGTATGAATGTGGCTTTCCGGCATTCGAAGATTCACGCAGCCAGTTTGATGTGCGTTTCTATCTTGTGGCGATTTTGTTCATTATCTTCGATCTCGAAGCTGCCTTTTTATTCCCTTGGGCTGTGAGCCTGGGCGATACAGGCTGGGTCGGATGGGGCACGATGATGCTGTTCCTCTTCGAACTGGTGATCGGATTTATTTACGCATGGAAAGTGGGAGCACTCGAATGGGAGTAATCACACCAACGCTGTCGGACGTGCAAACGCCGGATGCCGCCTTTTTCAAGGATATTGAAAGCGAAGTGAACGATAAGGGCTTTGTCGTTTCATCGGCTGAAGATCTTTTCAATTGGGCGCGTACGGGTTCGTTGTGGCCGATGACCTTTGGCCTTGCCTGTTGCGCGGTTGAGATGATCCACGGCTATATGCCGCGCTACGACTTTGAACGTTTCGGTATCGCACCGCGCGCTTCACCGCGTCAGTCGGACGTCATGATCGTAGCTGGCACGTTGTGCAACAAAATGGCGCCTGCGTTACGCAAGGTGTATGACCAGATGTCGGAGCCGAAATATGTCATTTCCATGGGCAGCTGTGCCAATGGCGGCGGATATTATCATTACAGTTACAGCGTTGTGCGCGGTTGCGATCGCGTAGTGCCCGTCGACATCTATGTGCCAGGTTGCCCGCCAACTGCGGAAGCATTGCTTTACGGCATCATGCAGTTGCAGCGTAAAATTCGCCGGACTGGGACAATCGAACGGTGAGCCATTCAGCGCCCCTGATTACTACGCCCGATGGAACGATCGACGCCATTACCAAGGCGCTTGGCGCGCACATGGTCTCGATCGAAGAAGCCAATGGCGAGATAGCTGTGCATATCCGGCGCGATGCGCTGGTTGAATGCATGCTTCAGCTGCGCGATGAATGTGCGTATCAGCAGCTGATGGAAATGGCCGGCGTTGACTGGCCGGATCGCGATCCGCGCTTTGAAGTTGTCTATTGCCTGCTCAGCCTCACCAAGAACCACCGCATTCGGGTGCACCTTGCGACCAATGAAGATGAAGCCGTGCCGTCGGTGACCTCGATCTGGCCAGTGGCTGGTTGGTTGGAACGCGAAGTGTTCGACATGTATGGCGTGCTATTTGCCGGTAACGCAGATTTGCGCCGGATTTTGACAGATTATGGTTTTTCGGGCCACCCGCAGCGCAAGGACTTCCCGTTATCGGGATATGTCGAGCTGCGATATTCGGAAGAAGAAAAGCGCGTGAAATATGAGCCGGTCCAACTGGCGCAGGATTTCCGCAATTTCGATTTCCTCTCGCCTTGGGAAGGTGCCGATTATGTCCTTCCGGGCGATGAAAAGACTGGTGAAGGGCCTGGCAAGGGCGCAACGCAGCGCATGACGGCTGAAGAGGTCAAGAAAGACCCTATCAAGCCAAGCGCGCCGCCACCGGCGACGCCGAAAACAACAGACAACACTACGCAAACGGGTGCTGGCAAGGCTGCGAACAAGGCGTCCGTCAAGCGCACTGTCCGCAAGCCAAAGGCGACGGGAGACAAAGCATGAGCATGCAGCAGGATCTCGCGCCGACGACTGGCGATGAAGTCATTCAGAACTACACCATCAATTTTGGCCCACAGCACCCTGCGGCGCACGGCGTGTTGCGCCTCGTGATGGAGCTTGATGGCGAAATCGTTGAGCGGCTCGACCCGCATATTGGCCTTTTGCACCGCGGCACCGAAAAGCTGATCGAATATAAGACCTATTTGCAGGCATTGCCCTATTTCGACCGACTTGATTATGCGTCGCCCATGGCGATGGAGCATAGCTACGTTCTCGCGGTTGAAAAATTGCTCGATCTCGAGGTGCCCATCCGCGCGCAATATTTGCGTGTGCTGTTCGCCGAGCTGACGCGTATCAAGAACCATACGTTGAACATCGCGCACCATATCATCGATGTGGGCGCAATGACGCCGCCCTTGTGGCTGTATGAAATCCGCGAGGATATCATGGGCTTTTACGAGCGGGCGAGCGGCGCGCGGATGCATGCAGCCTGGTTCCGTCCCGGCGGTGTTCATCAGGACGTGCCGCTGAAGCTTTTGACCGATATAGCCGAGTGGCTCGATGACCGGATGCCGCGTCTGTTCGAAGACGCAATGGCGCTGGTGGTCGATAACCGCATCTTCAAGCAGCGGAACGTTGATATCGCGATCGTGTCGAAGGAAGATGCGATCAAATGGGGCTTTTCCGGCCCAATGATCCGCGGCGCAGGTATCCCTTGGGACATCCGTAAGAGCCAGCCTTATGACGTCTATGCCAAGATGGAATTCGATATTCCCGTTGGCACGCGTGGCGACTGCTATGACCGGTTCATGGTCCGCGTTGAAGAAGTGCGTCAATCGGTGCGCATCATGAAGCAATGCCTGCAGCAGATGCCCGAAGGCCCGGTATGCAGTGACGACCGGAAAGTGGCGCCGCCAAACCGCACCGAGATGAAGCAGTCGATGGAAGCATTGATCCACCATTTCAAACTCTACACCGAAGGCTTCAAAGTACCCGCTGGAAGCGTCTACGTGGCCACTGAGAGCCCGAAAGGTGAGTTCGGGGTGTACCTGGTCGCTGACGGGACAAACAAGCCCTATCGCTGTAAAATCCGCCCTACCGCGTTTTCGCATTTGCAGGCGATGGATTTCATGACCCGCGGGCACATGCTGGCGGATACCACGGCGATCTTGGGCGCGCTGGACATCGTATTCGGGGAGTGTGACCGCTGATGTCGCGCGAACTCCTCTTTCTGGCGTCGACTGCCTTTGGATCGGTGGCTTTGGTTGCGGCCTATCTTTACATCTTTCATGCCGAGATTTCGGCAAAGGAAGTCGGCTCGACCGCGGCCGCCATGATGTTTGGTGCCTATGTTGGCCGCGTTTGGGGACGGAAAGAAGCACATGGCTGACGCAGTAGTTATCCCTGATGAGACAGAAACCCGCGCGAAGTGGGGCAGCTTCGCGTTTTCGACGGAGTATAAGTCGAAAGCTGATATCTATGTCGGGCGCTATCCCGCCGGACGGCAGCAGTCAGCCGTGATGGCTCTGCTTGATCTCGCACAGCGCCAAGTGGGTGAAGAAACACAGACTCAGGGCTGGTTGCCCGTGCCCGTGATCGAATATGTCGCCCGCTATCTCGACATGCCCTACATGCGGACCTACGAAGTCGCGACCTTTTACACGATGTACAATCTCGCGCCGGTTGGCCGTTACCATGTGCAGGTCTGCGGCACGACACCATGTATGTTGCGCGGGTCTGACGATATCATGGCGGCGTGCAAGAACCGTGGCCTTGTGAAAGGTGCGACGACGCCGGACGGCCTGTTCACGCTGAACGAAGTCGAATGCATGGGCAATTGCGCGTCTGCACCGATGGTGCAGATCAACGACGATAATTTCGAAGATCTTGATTATGACAGCATGACCGCGATCCTGAGCGATCTCGCAGACGGCAAGCAGCCGAAAGTAGGAACGCAGTTGCCCGGGCGGCACACGGTTGAACCTTATGGCGGCGCGACGACGTTGCATGCCATGGTTGACAAGAACCATGATTATCGGGGGGAATATTGATGGAATTTCTTCCTCTCATTGGCGTCCTCATCGCCGTGTTCGTCGCGTGGAACCTGCTGACCGGCATTATCAAGCTTGCCGTTATCGGATTGCTCATTGCGGGCGCCGCTTGGTTTCTTCTTGGAGGTTTGGGCTGATGCTCGCTGACAAAGACCGCATTTTTACCAATCTTTATGGCTATCAGGATTTTGCCCTGAAAGCGGCGCAGGTGCGTGGTGACTGGGACAAGACTGCTGACCTGATGAAGGTCGGGCAGGACGCGATTATCGAGGAAGTCAAAGCCTCTGGCCTGCGTGGACGCGGTGGCGCAGGTTTCCCGACCGGTATGAAGTGGAGCTTCATGCCAAAGGCGCCCACGCCCGAGCGGCCGAACTTCCTCGTCATCAACGCTGATGAATCCGAGCCTGGCAGTTGCAAGGACCGTGAAATCATCCGACACGATCCGCATAAGCTGATTGAAGGCGCGTTGATTGCCGGTTTCGCGATGCGCGCCCGTGCCGCCTATATCTACATTCGCGGCGAATATATTTTTGAAGCCAAGGTTCTAGAAAAGGCTGTTGCTGAAGCTTATTCGGCAGGCCTGCTGGGCAAGAATGCCGGAAAGTCAGGCTATGACTTTGACGTATTCGTCCATCGCGGCGCTGGCGCCTATATTTGCGGCGAGGAAACCGCGATGATCGAAAGCCTTGAAGGCAAAAAAGGTCAACCGCGCCTGAAACCGCCATTCCCCGCGGGCGCTGGGCTTTATGGCTGTCCGACGACCGTCAACAATGTCGAGAGTATCGCAGTTGTGCCGACAATATTGCGGCGCGGCGCGGCTTGGTTCAAAAGCTTTGGGCGCGAGAACAACCACGGCACCAAGCTCTTCCAGATTTCAGGGCATGTTGAAAAGCCATGCGTCGTCGAAGAAGAAATGGGCATTCCGTTCCGCGAACTGATCGAGAAGCATTGTGGCGGGATCAGGGGCGGTTGGGACAATCTCCTCGCGGTCATTCCCGGCGGATCGTCGGTGCCACTGGTGCCAGCGGCGATGATGATGGACGTGCCGATGGATTTTGATGGCTGCAAGGAAGTCGGATCTGGCCTCGGCACTGCGGCCGTCATTGTCATGGACAAGTCCACGGACATTGTGCGCGCCATCGCTCGGCTGTCCTATTTCTACAAACATGAAAGCTGCGGCCAATGCACACCGTGCCGTGAAGGCACTGGCTGGATGTGGCGCGTGATGGAAAAGATGCGCAGCGGCAATGCCGATATCGGTGATATCGATACATTGTATGATGTCACAAAGCAGGTCGAAGGCCACACCATATGCGCGCTTGGTGATGCAGCGGCATGGCCAATCCAGGGCCTGATTAAGCATTTTCGCCCCGAAATGGAGCGCCGTATTCACGAAGCCAAGGGTAATGACATGCTGGAGGCGGCTGAATGAAACGCTCTTTCTTGGCATTTAATTGCTTATTGATCTCAATGATTGCATCGGCTCCGGTTTCAGCTCAGGAAACTGGCTCACTCATAAAGCGACCAGCTGCTCAAATTCGCGGAACTTCGCCAGAAGCGGTAAGCCGGACGCTAATAGAATTTGGTAATTGCGTCGTTCGGAAATTTCCAGAACGCGTTCAAGTTGTTACGCGCATGAACGTGACAAATAAAAACTATCGCTCGATGCTCAAAGACTTGGCCGATGAAGATTGCCTTTCGACCGGCGAATTAAGTATGTCATCAACATTATTGCGCGGTGCTTTGTTTATCGGGCTTTACGAACGACTTTACTCGGCAAAAGGCCGCGTGGATTTTACGGGCCTGCAGTCGCCTGAATATCTGAAAGGCTACGAAAAGCCGCTCGACCCGGCGGCGGTGTCGGCAATCGCAGTTGCCCGTTTTGGGGAATGCATTGCGCGTAAAGAGGGAGGCAACGCGGTACAACTGCTAAACAGTCTGCCAGGGTCATCAAGCGAGGACACTATGGTACGCGCGTTGACTCCTTCGATCAGTGGATGCGTCCCCGCAGGCGAAACACTGCGGCTGTCACGGCAATTTGTTCGGGCTTCGATTGCTGAGGCCATTGTTACTATGCTTAGAAACGAAGGGCAGAAGTAAATGCCTAAAGTTACCGTAGACGGTTTAGAACTCGAAGTTCCTGCAGGTGCGACTGTCCTTCAGGCTTGCGAGATGGCGGGGAAGGAAATCCCGCGCTTTTGCTATCATGAGCGTCTGTCCATTGCAGGCAACTGCCGCATGTGCCTGGTAGAGGTTGCGCCTGGGCCACCGAAGCCGCAGGCGTCATGCGCGCTTCCCGCAGCTGACGGCCAGATCATCCGCACCGACACGCCCATGGTCAAAAAGGCGCGTGAAGGGGTGATGGAGTTTTTGCTCATCAACCACCCGCTCGACTGCCCGATCTGCGATCAGGGTGGCGAATGCGACCTGCAGGACCAAAGCGTGGCTTATGGTCGTGGTGCATCGCGGTTTGAGGAAAACAAGCGCGCAGTCACCGAGAAATATATGGGTCCGTTGGTGAAGACCGCGATGACCCGTTGCATTCAATGCACCCGCTGCGTCCGCTTTGCCGAAGAAGTGGCTGGCATCGAAGAAGTGGGTGCGATTGGTCGCGGCGAGAATATGCAGATCACGACCTATCTCGAGCACGCGATGCAAAGCGAGCTTTCGGGCAATGTGGTCGATCTGTGCCCAGTTGGCGCACTGACATCGAAACCTTATGCGTTCGAAGCACGCCCTTGGGAGTTGAAAAAGACACCAAGTATCGATGTGATGGATGCGGTTGGCACAAATATCCGTCTCGACAGCCGGGGCAGGGCAGTGATGCGCGCGTTGCCACGTATCAACGACGATGTGAACGAAGAATGGGCGTCGGACAAAACGCGTCACGCCGTCGATGGCCTGACGCATCGCCGTCTGGACAAGCCTTATATTCGAATAGACGGGAAGCTTGCGGCAGCAAGCTGGGCCGAGGCATTTGACGCCATCAAGGCGCATTGGTCCGGCGAAGCCGCCGTATTGGCAGGGGATCAGGTTGATTGTGAGACCATGTTTGCCGCGCGCGAACTGGCTGGCGCAACAATGCTGGAAGGCCGCCAGACTGGTCTTGCCTATGACACCTCGTCACTGTCTGCGGTCAATTTCAACTCGACCATAAACGGGATTGAAAACGCTGATGTCATCCTGCTGGTTGGCAGTGATCTGCGGCGTGAAGCCCCGTTGGTGAACACGCGCATTCAAAAGGCTGTCCGCAAGCGCGGGGCAAAGGTCTTTGCCATCGGACCAGTCACTGACCTGACCTATAAGGTTGAATGGCTGAGTGATGATCTGAGCGCGCTGGTCAAGGCGCCCAAGGCACTAACTGACCTGCTTAAAAACGCCGAACGACCCGCAATCATCGTTGGCGGTGGCGCACTGCGATACGAAGGTGTTCATGGTGCGGCCTTGGCCTTTGCCAACAAATACAAGCTAGTGCGCGATGGCTGGAACGGCTTTAACGTCCTGCATTTCGCGGCTGCGCGTATGGGTGGCCTCATGCTCGGTTACGCGCATGATGGGGGTATCAAGAATTTGGCGGCAAAAAATCCAAAATTGGCGTTCTTCCTTGGTGCGGACGAAGTGGATTACAGCCTGTTTGACAATAGCTTCAAAGTCTATGTCGGGCATCATGGTGATAATGGCGCGCATCATGCCGACGTGATTTTGCCAGGTGCGGCTTATTCCGAAAAATCTGGCACCTATGTAAACCTGGAAGGCCGCGTTCAGCGCGGTGAGATGGCGGTATTCCCGCCGGGCGATGCACGTGAGGATTGGGCCATTTTTCGGGCGCTTTCCGATGTCTTGGGCAAGCGTCTGCCGTTCGACAGCATAGATGCTCTGCGCGCTGAAATGGCCAAGGCGGTTCCGGCACTTGGCGTTGAAGGACTGGCGGATTATGGTTGGTCCGCGCCTTCACTGGCTTCGTCCGTGAGCGGCAAAATCGCGGACTACCCGATCAAGGATTTCTACTTGACCAACGCCATCTGCCGCGCGTCCGAGACGATGCAGAAATGCTCGGCTGAGCTCGTACACGGCCAAGAGCTTCTGGAGGCTGCGGAATGACATCCTTCTTCCAAAACCTTGGTATGAGCTACGACGGCGCTTGGTTTACGGCGACCATTGCGGGCATATTGCTGATCGCGTTTCCTTTGATGCTTGCCGTCGCGCTCATCATTTACTCTGAACGTAAATTATGGGCAGCGTTTGCGTTGCGCAAGGGGCCGAACGTGGTGGGTCCATTCGGTATTCTCCAGTCGTTCGCTGACGGCTTGAAGGTTTTCTTGCAGGAAACAATCATTCCCAGCGCGTCGAACCGCGGGCTTTTCCTGATTGCGCCAATCATTACCTTCACGGTCGCCTTGATGGCGTGGGCCGTTATTCCTTTTGCCGATGGCGTCGTATTGTCAAATATCAATGTCGGTTTGCTGTACATACTCGCGATCAGCAGCCTTGGCGTTTATGGTGTGGTAATTGCGGGCTGGGCGTCGAACTCGAAGTATCCGTTTTATTCCGCCATGCGGGCCGCAGCGCAGATGATTTCCTATGAAGTCTCGATTGGCTTCATCCTGATCTGTATCGTACTGTGGGCCGGCACCTTCAACATTGGTGGAATTGTGGAAGGCCAGCGCGGGCATATTTTCGGCTTCATCAATGCCTACGCTTTTAATCCGTTGCTGTTCCCCATTGCCATCATGTTCCTCATCAGCTCTATGGCGGAGACAGCGCGCGCGCCATTCGATTTGACCGAGGCCGAGAGCGAACTCGTCGCTGGTTACCAGACCGAATATTCGTCCATGGCCTTTGCTTTGTTCTGGCTTGGCGAATATGCGAATGTCCTTTTGATGTGCGCATTGAACGCCATTCTCTTCTGGGGGGGATATTTGCCACCGTTTGACTGGGCACCGCTGTATTTGGTCCCCGGGATTATCTGGTTCTTCGCGAAGATCCTGCTGATGTTCTTCATTTTCGCGTGGGTTAAAGCCACCGTCCCGCGCTATCGCTATGACCAGCTGATGCGTTTGGGTTGGAAGGTATTCCTGCCAATTTCGCTGTTTTGGGTATTCCTCGTCAGCGGCTATCTTATGTTTACAGGACATTTCGCATGACCAGTATCGCCCATCTCATCAAGACCTTCACCTTGTGGGAATTCGTCAAGGCACATATGCTGACCTTGAAATATTTCTTCAAGCCCAAGGCGACGATCAACTATCCGTTTGAAAAGAACCCGTTGAGCCCACGTTTCCGTGGTGAGCACGCGTTGCGCCGCTATCCCAATGGCGAAGAACGGTGTATCGCGTGCAAGCTGTGTGAAGCGGTTTGCCCTGCACTAGCCATCACGATCGAGTCCGAGCCGCGCGACGACGGCAGCCGCCGTACCACGCGCTATGACATTGACATGACCAAGTGCATTTACTGCGGCTTTTGCCAGGAGGCATGCCCGGTTGACGCGATTGTCGAGGGGCCGAACCTCGAATTCGCCACAGAAACGCGTGAGGAATTGCTCTATGACAAAGCCAAGCTCCTCGACAACGGTGCCAAGTGGGAACGCGCAATTGCCGCGAACCTTGCCGCCGATGCACCCTATCGTTAAGGGCGGCGCAACGTGATTCAGCTTATATCTTTCTATATTTTTGCTAGCATTGTCATTGCGTCGGCAGCGATGGTGATTTTCGCCCGCAATCCGGTGCACAGCGTGCTGTGGCTGATTGTGGCGTTCTTCAATGCAGCTGGCCTCATGGTGTTGATCGGTGCCGAGTTTATCGCCATGCTGCTCGTCATCGTGTACGTCGGCGCTGTTGCGGTGTTGTTCCTGTTCGTCGTGATGATGCTCGACATCGACTTTGCCGAACTGCGTGCCGGTTTTGTGAAAAACGTGCCGCTCGGGCTTTTGCTTGCGGTAGTTCTGGTCGCCGAACTCGTGCTTGGTATTGGGGCCTATCAGGCGGGCGCAGTTAAGCTTGGAACAGCGGCGGCAGGCGCCGCCACGGTTTCAGATTCGGTTCCGAATATCGAGGCCATTGGCGCGCTTCTGTACAGCAAATATGTGTTCCTGTTTGAAACTGCTGGATTGATCCTGCTGGTTGCAATGGTGGGTGCGATCGTTCTGACGCATCGTCGCAGCCACGGAACGCGGGGTCAAAACATCAGCAGCCAAGTCCAGCGCCGTCCTGAAGACGCGACGCGCAACGTTAATCAGCCAGTCGGGCAGGGGATCGAGTTGTGATTGGTATTGAACATTATCTCGTGGTGAGCAGCATCCTGTTTGTAATGGGCGTGCTTGGCATTTTCCTGAATCGCAAAAATGTGATCATCATATTGATGGCAATTGAACTGATCTTGCTTGCCGTAAACATCAACCTTGTCGCGTTCAGCGTCTTTCTGGGTGACCTGACAGGTCAGATTTTTGCCATGTTCGTCCTGACCGTCGCAGCGGGTGAAGCCGC